>NZ_PVNP01000046.1 GCF_002993365.1 Marisediminitalea alba | reverse complement strand
AAATTAGAGAAAGACAGTGTGTTGTGTAGTGATGGCTATAAGCCCTACATAGCTCTTTCTGAGAAAAATGATTTAATACACAAGCGCTTAGATGTGGCAGGAGGAATTAAGGTGATAGATAAAGTCTTTCACATTCAAAATGTTAACGCCTATCACAGCCGTCTGAAAGCGTGGATAAAACGGTTTCACGGAGTAGCCACAAAATACTTGGAACACTACCTGGGTTGGTTCAGGTTTATGGATAATCCAGAAAACCTTAACGAAAACAGGCTCTTTTCGATTCAACAACAGTTAATCCGAACATAGCCTTTAGCAAAGAGCGCAGGATAGTCAGCGAAACAGAATACTTCCACAACCAGTGTTTGCCGGCCAGCCAGGCCTCTGTTGCCAGACGGCTCAGTTTGTTGCCATCCTGAAAACTGGCCATGGGCATATTGGCCACAGCAGCAATCATCTTTTCGCTTTTAGCGTCAAACGGTGTGCCGAGCGCCTGCACCAGTAAAGCATTAATGGCACCTGCTGAGGTGCCGGCCACCGACCGAAAACGTATACCCGCAGCTTCCAGGCCGTAGGTATAGCCAACCAATGACAAACCCAGCACCCCGCCACCTTCCATCACCAGGTCGATATACTGGTGACCCGCTTCATCGACGATATCGGACACGCGCTTGGTGCGCAGTTGCTTGAGTTGATTGACCAGTGATTGCACTTCACTGTCTGCGGTAAAGTAATCAGGTTGAAGCTGGCTCATTGTCGGCATCCTTTGCAAAGACTGCCGTCAGGGTAGCGCTGTATGATTGAAAAGTGAACAGGTTTTGAGCTATTCCTTTGCTGCAACGTTAACGAGGTTTTTGCGCAGCACCATCTTCTGTCTCTGCGGCCTGGGTTTCTAACGCCCGCTTGGCTTCCCGCCATTCAGCGAGTTTTTCAAAGTAAACATCCCATACACAAGGACAACAGGCACCGCCGCCACAGCAGTCACTGTTAAGGGGTTTTTCTGGTTCTGGTGGTAGTTGATTCATAAGGCCTCCCTGTTTTTTATTATGTGGGGAGGTGTATCGGTAAGCAAATCATCTGCAGTAATGGTGGTTATGAGCGGGTTATCAGCGTTGTTGATAAGACTTATCGAAACTTTTAATAATTAAGTAACTCATTGTAATTATTTAATTTGTTAATGTTTTAACAGGGTCGGTGCAGAAATTAATCATTTGGCTAATACGCAGAAAATCCAAAGGCTGTTAATTTAATGTTAACGGTGTTACTCAGGCATCGCTTTAGCTTACGTTCTAAGGAGTGCAGATATGTCTGCCATGATACAAAAGACAGCCTCAGTAAAGCTGCACGGCTGGCTAAAAGAAAAAGTACGTGACCCTAATATGTATTGTGCCCTGGCCGGCGTGGCGGCCCTTGCCGTGATCGAGTTGGTGGTATTTGCCGGCTGATAGCAACCGGCAACCCGGCGGGCCTACCAGTTAGTCAGCCGGTTATAGTCCAGGTAACCAAACTCCAGTGGATAGGTTTTGCTGTACCACTGATGAATGGTATCGCTGACCTGCCAGAAATCGGTGGCAGTGCGTCGTACGCCGAATGTTTCATATAGTCGCTGCAGGTCGGCCTCGTTTTGCAAACCGGCAATGTGCTCACTAAAGGCGGGCAACTGTTGTTCGCTCAGGTGAAAAATGGCATTGGGGTGTGAGGTGGCAAAACCATAAGCCAGGGTTAGTGTATCTTCTTCCGGCAGGCGTCTGGCATCCTCAGCAATAATATGCGAGATATTGGTATAGGCGTTATTGCTTAGCAACGTATAGACATGCTTAACCTCGCCGCTTTCATCTTCTACCAGCACGATACTGCTCTGTGGCAACAACGAGGCCGGAATGCCGTTGGTCGCCGTAATACGCTCCAGCGCGGTTAAACTGGTATCGTCGGTGAAGCCGTTAGACAGCTCATGACGCGGGCTCAGCACATCGGCGAGGTGGTGTTTTACCCGCTGATATAATTCATTGAGAGGCTCTTCGGTGTTGAATGTCATGGCCGTTTCGCCACTTAGCTGGTGGCCATCGGCAACATATTTCTCCACCGGGCTGACCACGCCCCGATACCATTTATCCCACACCGTCTGGCGGGTTTGCGCCGGCAACAACGAAAGAAAATTAAACTCCCCTTCCATCCGCAAAAAGTCCATGTAGATACGGCTGTTAAGCTGGTGGCCGACATTGCCGTACACATTATAGCCCGCCACCAGTAAGTAGTGAATGCGCTCAAACAGCGGGTAAGTAATGATCCATGCTGTTTGTGGGCGCTCACCCACTAAGCCTTTTACTACGGTGGCGGCATCGTAATGGCGCAAAATCGTCAGGCCAGCATTTTCATTTTCACCGTCGCCCTGCCAGATGATGTCTAAATCGAGAGGCACTTCGTCCTGGGCGTGCTGCGCAATATACTGACTGCGGGCTTCCAGATATTGACGCTCCTGCCTGGCGTACTTTATCCAGTTGGTGGGCATGGCGTTAGATTGTTCTTCGGCGGGCATGCTGATGGTATTACGCGCGGTGCGTAAAAATGCATCCTGATGCTCCAGAATGTCACTGGACGGATTTAAAAACATCACCCAGAAATGATCGTTGATTACGTTAAGGGCAATTTGACCACGACAAACCGGCCCCTTAATAAATTGCATAATGGTGTACTGAGCTTCGTCAATCATAAACCGGTAGCGCGACGTAACCGGGATTTGAGCAAACGCCACAAACGGATTGGCAGCAACTTCCGGCGCGTAGCCGGGTAACTCTGAAACCTCATATTCGGGTTCAATAAACCAGCCCTGCCATTTTTCCATGCGGTCTTCGTCGAGCTTAATGGGCATATGTAACTTGCTGACGATGGTGTTTGTAACCGGCATAAAACGGTAGTAAACCCGCTGATTAGTATTGCTGTCCTGCTCGGAGAAAGGTGAGCTGAAAGGGCGCCTCGTTGCCAGCGGCTTAAAAGGCTCGCCCGGCGGTGTCAGTGCTCGTTGTAAGGAGTAAAAGCGGGTGTCGCCCTGTTTATCCTCAAAATAGATGTGCGCAATAAACAAGTGCTCATAAAGGTAGCGACTGACCAGCTGATGTTTGTAAGAATCCTGATTGAGAAAAGCTTCCCACCTGGCTATTCCTTGCTGATCTGAAGCCGGCACCGGAGCAGGTTCCGACGCGGGTGCGCCTGCCTGTAGCCAGGCCATGATTTGTTCATGTTCCTTCTGAGCAATGGCCGGTAAACCATAAGGCATACCCCACTGCGGATGATCCTTCTGATATGCGGGGAATTCATCAACCGTCGGGCACTGCATCTCACGGTTAATATCAAACTCAAAATTGTCGCCAAGGGGTTCGTTAGTGTTAGTGGGATGAGACTGCTTTAGCGCCAGCATGGAGGCCAGCACGCTATTATTGAGCTGGTTATTAAACTCGCTGATTTCGTCGAGTACAGGATAAAAGTCTTTGCCACGCCATTCTCCCGGGCTTTGCGCATCGATAAATAAGCGGCTTGGGCTGTCGGCCAGCAGACGATCGCCATGATAGACCGGTGCTTTATTGGCACCGCGGGTGATGCCTTCGTAGCTGCCGAGTTTCAACTGACAGGGCGCATCGTAGCAGGCGTGGCACACCACACAACGCTTGTCGAGGATGGGCTGAATAGTCTGGCTGAAGGTATTGTCCGGATCAGTAGGCGGATTATCGTAGGGAGAGGTCACACTTTCCTGCTCGACGATGGCCGGGGTGCAGCCAATGGCGCAGGCTATCAGCAACAGGCAGGTTATTTTTATGAGTTTTGACATGCAACGTATCTCACCACGATTTAACTACCGCACAGATAATAACTGGTTTTAGGTCATTATACCCGCGCAACCTTTATCCGCCTTAATAAGGTTGGCTAACCATAAGGAAGTACAGCGCTTTTCGGCCTGCTATACCACAGTAAATACGCTTAATGACAAATTTTTAAAGTTTTATTCTGTTTGGCAGGCCACTTACAACCAGTTCTGCCAGCATAATGCCTTACACTATTACCCATTCGTTCATTTGTTTATGTTAAAAACCGATTGCCTGTCGGTTTTCATTTTGCGAGCATGTGTTAAAAGTGTTCAGAGGCAATAAAATGCAATTCGGTGATTTAGAAAAACTAGTTCTTAAGTATCTTTGGCAAACATCGGAGGCAGATGTTAAACAGGTGCATCGCGTGGTAAGTCAGACACGTCAAAGTTCGCTTAATACAGTACAAAGTGCGTTAGAGAGGTTATTCAAAAAGGGTGTTTTAAGTAGGCGAAAGCACGGGCATGCTTACCTTTACCAACCCAAAGTCGACCGTGAAGGGCTGATAAATAAGTTGATCAGTAATGTTACCAGTGACTTTATTGAAGAAGGTGAAAATAGCCTTATCGCTGCGTTTGGATCAGTGTCGGCGAGTTTGGATGACAACGAGCTAGATGCGCTCGAGCAGCTCATTGAGCAACAGCGCTCGTTACGTAATCATAAAAAATAACCTGTTAAGCATGACCTCAGGTTCAGTCGAATTTAGCTGTTAAAGAATAAGGTAAGTAATGAAAAAAGTGCCACAGCGAAAAGTATGTAAAAAACCGATTGCTGGTCGGTTTTTTGCCGGATTGATGGGATGCCTGGTTAGTCTGTCTGTGTTTGCAGCAGAAACCGTACCGTCACCATTATTATCAATGAGTGATGTGTTAACACTCACTATGAATAATCATGCTGACTTAAAAGCACTGGTGAAGCAACAGGATGTGTTGCAGGGGCGCATCAGACAAGCAGCTACCGCACAACGACCGCAAATTGGCCTGATGATGGAAGACGCCATGGGAAGCGGCGATTACAGCGGGCTGAAAAGTATGCAAACAACGCTGACTTTCTCCTGGCTACTGGAACAGGCACAAATTGACAGTCGGGTGAAAGCTATCGAAAGCGAAGCTGATCAGTTACTGCTCGACAAACAGATCAGAGCGCTGGATTTGGCCGCGTTAGCGGCCCGCCAATTTATTGAAGTACTGATTAAAACTGAACGCCTGACCCTTAATAAGCTCGCAGTAGAACAGGCCAAAGACGTGTTAAGTGCTATTAACGAGCGGATCGCCGCGGGGAAAGGCTCGGAAATCGAACGTAAACTGGGAGAGGCAGAGCTTGTCAGACGTGAACTGGCGGTAGAAGACTTAACGCATGATATACAGGCGTCAAAGTATCAGCTAAGTGCACTGTGGGGACAACCAGACACCCACCTCCGGTTATCAGGTGATTTGCTCGATTTACCAGTTATACCTGCTGCCCAGCCCTATGTAGATGCATTAAAGCGTAACCCCAGTGTACAACGTTTTGCTACGGCTCAGCGTATCGCGCAATCACAAATTGAACGAGCCCGTATCGAAGCCCGTCCCCAATGGCAATTATCAGCCGGTCTCAGACGATACGAAACCACTGACGATTTTGGCTTTGTTGCTGGCATCACCATTCCCTGGGGCAACGCCGATTACAACGCTGGTACTATCGCCGCCTTACAAGCGCAGCAGGAAGTGCTTAACAGTCAACAGGCCTCCTTAATGCAACAGCTTGATGCCCAACTGTATGTGTTGCTTCAGGAAATGAAGCACTCAATGCATGTCATTGAAACGGTTGATACCCGCATCGTCCCCACTCTCGAATCAGCGCTTTCGGAAGCCAGAAAAGCGTTTGAGCTAGGTCAGTTAAGTTACAACCAGTGGAGTGATGTACGCCATGAATTACTCAGTGCGCAGTCACAGTTACTGGATGCTTATCAGAGCCTGCACTTACAGCATATCGAAATTCAGCGCCTCACCGGCACTTCGCTTTCCCAATGAGACCAACTATGAAGAACAATAATTTATTATCATCGTTAAGCCTCGCACTAATGCTGTGCTGGGGACTCCCAATATCGAGCGCTGTTGCTTCATCTGCTCCGGCAGAAGCTGCCCAGGAAGAGCCTGAAAAAGGACCACATCGCGGCAGAATGCTGCGCGAAGAGGGGTTTGCCATAGAACTGGCCATTTTTGAAACCGGTGTACCGCCAGAGTTTCGGGTTTGGGCGACCAGTAATGGTACGCCGGTCAATCCTCAGCAGGTCGATCTCAACGTTAAACTCACCCGTTTGGGTGATGTAGTGGATGATATTAATTTTCGTGCTCAGGGCGACTTTTTGCGTGGTGACATGGTGATTTATGAACCCCATTCATTTTATGTAACGGTTACTGCACGCCATAACGGCAAGTCCTATCGCTGGGAATATGAAAATTACGAAGGCCGAACCACCATTGAACAAGCAGTGGCGGATGCAATGGAAATCGACACAGAATTTGCCGGCGCAGCAACATTGCATCAGTCGATTCCGGCGTATGGCTCATTGTCGCTGCCGCCTGGCACCGTAACAAACATAAGCGCTCGCTTTGACGGTGAAATACAGCGTCGCCATGTGGCATTTGGTGACAAGGTGAACAAAGGTCAGACGCTGTTTACGGTAGAAAGTAACGAGAGTTTAAAACCCTACACAATTAACGCGCCCGTCAGTGGCGTGGTTACTGCCCAGCAAGCCAATACCGGTGAACAAACCCAGGGGCGCACGCTCTTAACGCTTACCAGAACCGATAAGTACATTGCTCGCCTGGCGGTGTATCCCGCGGATTATCACAAAGTCAGTATCGGCAGTGATGTTACCCTGGAGATAGAAGGTGCAGAGCAACCGGTAATGAGCAAAGTATCGTTTATTGAACCCAATGTTCGTGATGATCAAGCGCGTATTGTGTGGGTTGAAGTGGCCGATCCGGATCGCCGTTTAACCACCGGTAGTTTTGTGAAAGCCCGTATCAATGTCGCCAATATTGATGTGCCGCTGGCGGTTAAAAAAGTTGGATTACAGGGATTTCGTGATTTCACTGTCGTGTATGCCAAAGTGGGTGAGCAGTACGAAGTCCGTATGCTTGAACTTGGCCGCGAAGGTGGGGAGTGGATCGAGGTACTTGGCGGACTTGAACCGGGTACTGAATATGTCACTGAAAACAGTTTTATTCTTAAAGCCGACATTGAAAAGTCCGGCGCTTCTCACGACCACTAGGAGCTGAAGCATGCTGGAACCGATATTACGCTTTTCGATAAAACGCAAACTCCTGGTGTTGGCGCTGGTGTTAATGGTGGCTGGACTTGGCGTATGGAATTTTACCAGATTACCCATTGATGCCGTACCGGATATCACTAACGTGCAGGTGATGATCAATACCGAAGCGGCTGGTTATACCCCGCTGGAAGTCGAACAGCGCGTGACCTTTCCGTTGGAAACCGCACTGGCCGGATTGCCCGGCCTGACCTATACACGTTCGGTTTCCCGCTATGGCCTGTCGCAGGTGGTGGCGATTTTTAGTGATGACACTGACGTGTATTTTGCCAGGCAGCTGGTTAATGAGCGCTTGTCTGCGGCGCGCTCGGAGTTACCTGTTGGGCTTGAGCCTGAGCTGGGGCCAATTGCAACCGGGCTGGGCGAGATCTTTATGTTTACGGTAGATGCCGAGCCGGGGGCGACTAACGCTGATGGCACGCCGGTATCGCCAATGGATCTGCGCACGGTACATGACTGGACGATTCGCCCGCAACTGATGCGCGTGCCGGGTGTGGTCGAGGTTAATCCGATCGGCGGCTACGAACGTGAAGTGCTGATTGCGTTTAAACCCGCAAAGCTGCTTGCTTATCAATTAACACAGGCGGATGTGGTGGATGCCATTGCGGCAAACAACCAAAACCGTGGCGCCGGGTTTATCGAACAAAACGGCGCACAGTGGTTACTGCGGGTGCCGGGACAAGCCGACAGTATTGACGAACTGGGCAAGATCCCGCTTACCGAGGTGAATGGTTCGGCGGTGTACATTAAGGATGTGGCTGAAATTCAAAACGGCAAGGGTCTGCGTACCGGCGCGGCAACCCAAAATGGCCGTGAAGTGGTCATGAGTACGGTATTTATGCTGATAGGTGAAAACAGCCGCACTGTCGCCCACGCCGTGGCGCAAAAACTGAAAGAGATAAACCGTTCTTTACCTGAAGGAATTGTCGCAACAGCGGTGTATGACCGTACTAAGCTGGTTGACAAGACCCTGCAAACGGTTGAAACCAACCTGGCCGAAGGCGCGTTACTGGTTGTTGTGGTGCTGTTTTTGTTGTTGGGAAATTTCCGCGCAGCGTTTTTAACGGCATTGGTTATTCCGTTTGCCATGCTGATGACCATTACCGGGATGGTGCAAACTCGGGTGAGTGCTAATCTGATGAGCTTAGGGGCGCTGGACTTTGGTTTGTTGGTAGATGGCGCCATTATTATCGTGGAAAACTGTTTGCGTCGCCTGAGTCAGCAGGGCAATCAGATCTTACCGGTAAAAGAGCGTATGGCAGTGGTATTTGATGCCACCCGAGAAGTCATTCGCCCGGCGTTATTCGGCGTATTTATTATAACGGCTGTGTACTTACCTATTTTTGCGCTGGAAGGTGTCGAAGGCAAGATGTTCCACCCGATGGCCATGACCGTGGTGATTGCTCTGCTGAGTGCCATGGTGCTGTCGGTAACCTTTGTGCCGGCCACAATCGCGTTATTGTTTAACAAGCCGGTAAAAGAAAAGCACAGCCCGATTATTAAAGGTGCAGAGTATCTTTATCGTCCTGCGTTGCGGTTCGTGCTGAAAGCGCGCTGGCTGGTCGTCGCGATGGCTACTGCGCTGGTGATGGTATTTGGTTATCAGGCCACCCAACTGGGCAGTGAATTTGCGCCGAATCTTGATGAGGGGGACATTGCCATGCATGCGCTCAGGATCCCCGGTACGTCACTGAGTCAGGCCGTGGCCCTGCAAAAAATTCTTGAAGAAAAAATCAGCGAAATGCCGGAAGTTGAGCGGGTATTTGCCAAAATCGGCACCGCCGATGTTGCCACTGATGCGGTGCCGCCGAGCGTTGCTGATAACTTTATTATTTTAAAGCCTCGTGAGCAGTGGCCGGATCCTGACAAGCCCAAAGAACAGGTTGTCAATGAACTGGCAGCCATTGTTGCGCCGATTCCGGGCAACCGTTACGAGTTCCTGCAACCTATCCAAATGCGTTTCAACGAGTTGTTAGCTGGCGTACGTGCCGAACTTGCCATTAAGGTCTTTGGTGATGACTTCGATGTGCTGACCGGAATGGGAAGCGAGATTGAAAGCGCAATCGCTGGCGTAGCAGGAATCGCCGATGTACAGGTGGAACAAACGACGGGTCTGCCGATGCTCAATATTGTGCCTAAAACCGCGAAATTGGTGCAGTTTGGGCTCAGTAAAGCACAGTTGCAAAATCAGCTGGCTACGGCGATGGGGGGCACGATCGCCGGAAAATTCTATCAAGGGGATATTCGTTCTGACATCGTTGTTAGACTCGATGAGACTCGTCGTGCTGATATTGAAGCGCTGGCTTATTTGCCAGTGAATTTACCCGATGGCCATGTGATGCCATTACAAGAACTGGCGGATTTGGAGCTGGTTTCCGGCGCCAACCAGATTAACCGTGAAAACGGTAAACGCCGTATGGTGGTAACCGCAAACGTAAGAGGACGGGATCTGGGCAGTTTTGTTGCTGATATTCAGCAAGCTATCAACAGTAAAGTTGATGTGCCGGCGGGTTACTGGGTGGAGTACGGCGGTACGTATCAGAAACTGCAATCGGCCTCTGCTCGTTTAAGCGTCGTGGTGCCGGTAACTCTGTTGTTGATTATCGGCTTACTTATTCTGGCTTTGAGCTCGGTAAAAGATGCCATGATCATTTTTACCGGTGTACCACTGGCTTTAACCGGTGGGGTTGCTGCCCTGATGCTGCGGGATATTCCTTTCTCGATATCGGCAGCCGTTGGCTTTATTGCCCTGTCAGGGATCGCCATTTTAAATGGTTTGGTAATGGTCTCGTTTATTCGTGAATTGCGCCGTAATGGGCATACGCTGGAACAAGCGATATTTGAAGGTGCACTGACGCGTTTGCGACCGGTACTGACCACCGCCCTGGTCGCTTCACTGGGGTTCATTCCCATGGCATTGAATACCGGTATTGGTTCAGAAGTTCAGCGTCCGTTAGCGACAGTTGTAATTGGCGGCATAATCTCCTCAACACTGCTTACGCTGTTTGTTATCCCTGGTTTATATCGTATTTTACACCGTGACAAGCCAGATAACCCGGGCTCTCAGGCGCAGAGCGAATGATTGGTCAAGCGAAACGCGCGGCCGGGCCGCTCAGTAGTTAATGGTGCGGTTCGATTGCCTACAGCATTTTATGCTTAAAACAGATAGCAAAAAAGAAATTCAATGTTGCGCGGTTATGCAAGACTAAGATTAGACACTAAGGAAACGTCTGATGGTATTAGGTGACTTAGAGAAACAAGTACTGAATTATTTATGGCAACGGTCGCCTGCCGATGTCAAAACGGTATTTGCGGCACTCACCCGCAATAAAGGCGGTAACCTCAATACCATCCAGACAACGTTAGAGCGGTTATATAAAAAGAAACTACTCGACCGCCATAAACAGGGACACGCGTATTTTTATACACCGCGGGTAGAGCGCGAAAGTCTGATTGCGACGCTTATCGACAATGCAACACGTGACTTTACCGCAATGGATGAAAATGTATTTATTAATGCATTCCAATCATATTCAGGACAATTTGAAGAGCAGGAGCTTGATGCTCTGGAATCAATGATTCAGGCGCAACGTGAACGGTTGCGTCAGAATAAGGAGCGCTGAAATGTTTACTACAGCAATCTTCCTGAATGTGCTTAGCCTGGCAGTGGTGAGCGCATGGTTCACATTACTGCTGCAATGGCCGGTGAGTCGCGCTGTACTTCGCCGTATTCCCAATGTGCCAGCAGCCCTGCAGAAAACCCTGCTGACAGCTTGGGTAATGCTGCCGATCATTATTGGCCTGTTTTGCAGTATTGCTTTCATTTTAAATGCCTTCACCGACGTGATGTGGGCACCGCTCGAAATATTCATTCACTGGCATCACCTGTTCGAATTTGAATGGCTGACCTGGCATGGCGGGTTGCTAGGCGTTTGGTCAGTGGCAACAGTATGGATCCTGGCGCGTCATGTTTGGCTGGTGCGGGCGCACCGGGCGAGTTTGCAAAGCGCCTTAATGATGGCCGACGGCAGCGTTAAGCGCCACAGTGGCTATGAGTTTGTTTGTTTACAAACTGCCATGCCGCTGGCTTTTACTGCTGGTATGTTAAGGCCGCAGGTGTATTTATCTCAGGGCCTGTTAGAGCGTTTCGATGATGCTCAGCTGCAATGTATTCTTGCTCATGAGGCAGCGCATCAGCGCCAGCGTGACCCACTACAAAAATGGCTGTTTAGTCTGGCCAGTGCTTATTATCCGACCTCGCTACGCCGGACACTGCGTAATGCCTTTGATCTTGCATCTGAATTACAAGCTGATAGTCGGGCAGGACGTGAAACCGGTGCGCTGAATGTGGCTTCCGCGCTGGTCGCTTTTGGTAAATCAGAGCGCCAGTGGCAAATGCCCCTGGCAGTATCCTTTGGTCAGGACTTTGTGTCCCAGAGGGTTCGCTTTCTGATTGAACCTGCAACATTCAATATGACTATTCCGGCCACAATTGGTCTGGTCGCACTGGCAGTGCTTACTGCTAATCTGCTGTCCATGGACAGCCTGCATCATTATATCGAACTCATTTTAGAACGTTAATTAGTGTTAAAGCGCATGGCCGATTGGAGCGCTTTAAAAACCGACCGGCGATAGGTTTTATGATTTTTGAGCGATCCCAAAGTAAATATTAACGCAGCGTTTAATGTTTTTTAGGAGAAAAAATTCGGTGCTTTGTGTCAGTTATTCAAGCGCAAAGAGTCGTTTCTGCTCACCACCTTTAAGTATTATTTTTGTAACAGGAGAATCCTATGCGTAAACCACATTATTTATTATTGCTAGCTTCATTACTAACCACACCATTGATGGCACCGCAGGTGTTAGCTCATGGAAATGACCACCCTCAGTTTGGCGGCGAAGTAAAAGTGGTCGGTGAATACACCTTCGAAATGAAACAAGAAGCAGGCAAGGTCAGCATCTGGGTATTTTATGATGGTGAACCCCTGGATGCCTCTGCATTAGATTTAAAGGTTAAAATTAAAGGCGAGAACCGTAAAGAATTGGTCGAAGTCCCCGCAGCCGAAGGCAATAAGTACGTAGGCGACTTAACCTTTAATCCCGGTGATAAGGTACTGGCAATGCTGACCCTTGAAGACGGCATATCTAAAATTGTTGCCAAGTATAAGCTGTAGGTCAGACTTATGCGTTGGATTAATCAAGCTCTGTTAACGTTTGCACTCCTGCTGGTAGTGCCGTTTGCCGCTGCGCATGGCGTAGCTGATGGCGACCGCGCATTTCTGGAGTCGAGCACAGGGTTACAGATTATCCCTTACATCTATTTAGGGGCGAAGCACATGGTCACCGGTTATGACCATTTATTGTTCCTGTTTGGGGTGATCTTCTTCCTGTACCGACTCAAAGATGTGGGGATTTACGTTACCTTATTTGCCTTAGGTCACAGTATTACCCTGTTGTTTGGTGTGTTGTCCGGTATTCATATCAATGCGTACATTATCGACGCCATCATTGGCTTATCTGTGGCGTACAAGGCACTGGATAACATCGGCTTTTTTCCGCGTTTCTTTGGGTTTGACATCAACACCAAAGGGGCGGTGTTAGTCTTTGGCTTGTTTCATGGCTTTGGTCTGGCAACGAAATTACAGGATTTTACGCTATCCGAAGATGGTCTGGTGGGCAACATCATCTCATTTAATGTGGGTGTAGAAATGGGGCAGATGATTGCGCTGTTTGGCATGTTAATGCTGATTATTCTGCTTCGTAAAAGCCAACACTTTACCCGTTATGCCTTTGCTTCAAATATGGCATTGGTAACGGCGGGCGTAACGCTGACTATCTTTCAACTTTCCGGATATATGTGGGGCACAGTATGACTACCCAACAACACGTCGATGTATCGAATCAACAAGTAATTAAAGGGCTGGGCATCGCCTCATTACTGGCAGTGGTTTTATCGGTAACTGTGGTATTGCCTGCTGAATATAATAAAGACTTTACCGGCATTGGCAGCCTGCTTGGGTTAACCAGTATGAAAACTGCTGTGGCAGGTGAAGAAATGCAAATTAGCTCTGGTGCCGATTTTATTCTGGCTAACAGCGAGGGCGAGTATGCAACCAAAACGCTGACTATTGAGATCCCGGAATATGAAGGTATTGAAGTCAAAGCGTTAATGGACGAAGGAAACGGAGTGAGCTTTACCTGGCAAACCGATGGTGCGCCACTGTATATGGATATGCATGGTGAAAAGCTCAATAGCGATGAATTTGAAAGTTATAAAAAAGCAAAAGCAATCGCCGGTGATAACGGCATCTTCAAAGCGCCATTTAAGGGCACGCACGGCTGGTACTGGCAAAACATGTCGGAACAACCGGTTACTGTCACAGTAACCGTAGCCGGTTTTTATCATTCGCTTAAAACAAAAAACTAACTTGAGGAAACAACAATGTTGAAGAAATTAGGTGTACTCGCGCTTACTGCACTGATCAGTGCACAAGCTACCGCCCACGGTATTTACTTCGCTGAGCGTGCCAAGCAACTGGCCGTTGTGTATGGTGTCGGCGCAGACGATCTTGATACTGTTGCCCGTTTACCAAAGTTTGGTGCGGTAAATGGTTTTGATGAAGACTGGGATAGTGTGGATGTAGAATTAACCCCAAGTGGCCCGTTACTGCTGGTCACCAGCGACGACTACCCGGTTGCTGTGTCAGCGGTGTTAAATAACGGTATCTGGTCTAACACCGGTGAAGGTCACTGGATTGGTAAAGGCCGTGATGAACTGCCTGATGCCATTTTAAGTGAAGAAACCATCAAGTATGCCGTGCATTTACGTGGACCGCTGCGTAAAGTGCCAGCGCTCGACGATCAGGTACTGCAAATTGTGCCGGTTGGCGACAGCTTCCCGCTGATGCTGGGCGAAATGCAAACTTATCAGGTTCTGCATAAAGGCAAGCCAGTAGCAGGAGCACTGGTTAAAAACGATTTCGTGAACGATCCGGACGCAGAGCCTGTGGTATCGGACAAAAACGGAAAAATCACTTTACCTATCCGTAACCAGGGGCTGAACGTTGTGGTTGCAACATTTGATGCACCCACTGACCGTCCTAAAATTATTGATAAGTATGAGTTACTGGCGACGTTGTCATTTGTTTTGCCTCACGCGCCAGAATAAAACCTTAATATAAAACAATAATATCGGGCTGGACGACACCAGCCCAACTGCTTGAAGCAAGGTGGAAAAATGAGTGAAGTAGCACAAACACCCACAGAGGTGATTAAGAAAAGGGTCGCATCCATCGATATCCTGCGTGGATTAGTGATGCTGTTTATGTTGGTGGATCACGTTCGGGAACGATTCTTCTTTCATCAGAATGTAAGTGACCCGATGGATCTGGATACTACCAGTCCGGAATTATTTTTTACCCGCACCACTGCACATTTTTGTGCGCCTGTGTTTGTGTTTCTCACTGGTCTTTCTGCCTGGCTATATTCTCATCCGCACAATAAAGCGCCACGATCGGCAACGCCGTTTTTATTTAAACGCGGGTTGTTTATCGTCTTTGTAGAGATCGCCATCATTAACTGGCTGTGGATGGGTAACTACGACACCTTATGGTTACAGGTGATGTGGGCAATTGGTATCAGCATGATTGCCTTATCAGCGCTGTGTAAACTGCCCTATAAAGCCATTCTGGCACTGGGGTTATTGATTGTTTGTGCGCATAACTTACTAAGCCCAATCAGCTTTAACCCTGATGAAGCTGGTTACACTATCTGGGCTATTTTGCATGATCGCGGGATTATTTTTGAATCAGAAAGCTTCCGTATTAAAGCGTCGTATCCGGTGCTACCATGGATTGGTGTGATCTTGCTTGGCTACTGCATGGGACCGCTTTACTCCCGTGCCGTTGAAGGGGCTAAGCGTCAGTCGACGTTGGTCAAGCTGGGCCTTGGTTTCTGGGCCTTGTTATTGATATTACGTGGTTTTAATATTTATGGTGAAGTGCTTCCCTGGGAAGTACAGCAGGATGCCATTCATACGGTAATGTCCTTTATAAACTATACTAAGTACCCGCCATCACTGGACTATGTACTCTTTACCCTGGGCGCGGCATTCCTGGTACTGGCTGGCCTGGAAAATGTGAACAACCGCTTTACCAAAGCGATAGAAACTTTTGGTTCGGCGCCGATGTTCTATTACATCGTGCATTTATTTGTGTTGCTGGTCAGCTACCGCATAGTTCTGGCGGCGGTAGGTCCTAACTACGGCGACTTATTTGCCTTTGATTATGTATGGCAAATCTGGTTGGTCGCCGTGATTCTGGCCGTTGCCCTGTATTGGCCAACGAAAGCCTTTTCTAAATTTAAACACAACAGCAAAAATCCGCTGGTTAAATACTTCTAACTGGAACAAAACTTATGACAACATTTTCAAACTGGGTTAAATCAGCATTAATGGCGACTGCATTGCTGAGTGCGAGCGTGAGTGCGCACGTGCATTTAGCCAGCACTGTACCCGCTCAGGAGAGCACGGTTTCAGCCTCGCCTGAGATGCTCACGCTAACGTTTTCAGGTGACGTGAAGTTCATTAAGTTAAAATTGTCTGATGATAACGGAAAACCGGTTAAATTTGGTTTTAAGCCGGTGGTTAAAGCGGCGAAGACGATGAGCTGGAAGCTACCTGAATTACCTGCGGGTGATTATGACGTTGAGTGGACCGTGATGGGTAATGACGGCCATAAAATGGAAGACTTCTTTACCTTTACGGTAGAAGCCGGTCACAATCATCATGCCGGGCATTAACTTGTCCTTCGGGCCAGTCTGATGGGCTGGCTCTCGTTACTCTCCATCGCCAAGGTAGCTTACTACCTTGGTGTTGTCAGTTTTATCGGCATGAATGCCATGCGCCTGTTTTTGCGCTATGGCCGTAGCAATGATCTTACCGTGCACACTGACTGGCATAAGCCTGTTCTGCGTGCGCAGTGGGTGAGTTTATTCATCAGTCTATTGGGAGCTTCAGCGGTAGTGCCGCTCTCAGCTGGTATGTTGCTGGACGATGGGTTCAGCGGTATGACTGATAGCCTGATGCTGCAAATAAGCTGGCAATCCAGCATCGGTATTCAAACACAGTTCCGACTGCTGGCTATTTTTATGGCTATGTTATGTACGGCTTGGGGAAGTAAGACTTATACCGGCTCCAATACATCATTCGCGTGGGTTGGTAGTTGGCTATTGACCAGTGCATTGTTTGCGGCATCATTTACCTTCAGCGGACACACGGCCGAAGCAAACTGGCTTGCCAAATTGCTGGTGGCACTACATGTGTTAATGGCTGCATGGTGGCTTGGCAGTTTATATCCGCTTATTCGCCTGTGCCGGCTCGAGGATGTTGAGTTGCTGCGGAGGCAGCTTCACGCTTATGGTAATCAGGCTGCCCTGTGGGTCGGGTTATTGTTAGTCAGCGGTGCGGCTTTGTTTGCGTTACTGCTGCTAAACGTTCGCTCAGAGGCTAATACTGACTATTTGCTAGTGATGGGCTGCAAATTAGTACTGGTCGCAGTGATGTTAGGTTTTGCGGCGTATCATAAGTGGTACCTGGTGGCTAACCTGACGGTCAGCGAGGACCGTTGCAAAGTTAAAAAGTCTATCGTTGGCGAGGCGTTTATCGGCACTCTGGTGATTGTGATAACCGCTATATTAACCAGTAGTTTTGGCATCGCCCACTAACCTTTTCTGATAAAGAAACGGCCAGTAGTGACTGGCCGTTTTTGTGTATGTGTTTTGTATGGCTGTTTTGTGAAATAGCAGCGAAGGCAACTTAATAGAGGTTGCCTTCGCACACGTAAGTGATTTGCAGAAAGTCATCCAGTCCGTAATGTGAGCCCTCACGGCCATAGCCTGAGGCTTTAACCCCGCCAAACGGCGCTACTTCACTGGCCACTGCGCCTTCATTTACACCAATGACGCCAGCCTGAAGCTGTGCCTTAACGCGATGGATACGGCGATGGTCCTGGGTATAAAAATAGGCTGCCAGGCCATACTCGGTATTGTTGGCTTCTTCAATAGCTTCTTCTTCGCTGCTAAAGCGAAACAGCGCTAATACGGGCCCGAAGGTTTCTTCACTGAACAGCGCCATCTTGTTATGTGCCTCAGCAATGACTACGGGTTCAAAGAATAACCCTTCCCGGGGCTCAGTGCTGCCGCACAGAATAATCCCGCCCTGGGCTTCGGCATCTTTTACATGACCACTGATTTTATCGATGGCTTTTTGATTAATCATTGGGCCAATCTGGGTGTCATCATCGAATGGGTCTGCCACTTTCAGCGCCGCCACCTTATCCACCAGGCGACTGGCAAATTCGTCGTAGATAGCATTAGCTACGTAAATACGATTAGGACAAACACAGGTTTGACCGCCGTTACGCAGTTTTGCAGCCATCAGGCCGGTAATGGCTGCGTCGATATCGCTGTCTTCAAAGACGATAAAGGGCGCATTACCGCCAAGCTCCAGCGACAGCTTTTTCAGCGAGCTGGCAGCGCGTTCTGCCAGATACCGCCCAACCTGAGTGGAGCCGGTAAAGCTTAGCTTTTTAACATGTACATCCTTGAGCCAGGCATCCACCGCAATAGCAGTTTGCTCTCTTGAAGCGGCAACCACGTTGATCACGCCGTCAGGAAAACCGGCCATTTCAGCCAGTTTTGCCATAGCCAGCGCGGTTAAGGGCGTATCTTCGGCGGGTTTAACTACCACTGTGCAGCCGGCTGCCAGGGCTGGTGCAATCTTGCGTGCCAGCATGGCAAAAGGGAAATTCCACGGCGTGATAACGGCAACCACACCAACCGGCCGCTTTTCTACCGTTTGCAGGCGACCAGGCACGCTAATGGGTAGGATGTCGCCACGCAGTTGCATGGCGAGCTGGGCAAACCATTTTACATAGGACGCACCGTAGCCTACTTCGGCTTTAGCTTCAGCAAGGGGCTTACCCTGTTCAGAAGTCATAATGCGAGCGAGATCATCCGTATGCTCAATTATCAGCTGATGCCATTTTTCCAGTAAGTTGGCTCGCTCACGATGGGTAGAGAGCTGCCAACTGGCAAAGGCCTTCTTTGCTGAACGAGCCGCATTGGCAGCGTCTATGGCATCACTGTTAGCAACACCGGCAATACTGGCACCCGATGCCGGGTTAATGACTTCGTAGGTTTGCTGCGAAACAGCTTTCTGCCACTTGCCATTAATGTAATTTTTGGTGTTCAGTAGTAGCGGCTCGCTAAGTAGCGAAGCCAGATCGAATTGTTTAGTTTTACTCATTACAGATTCGCCAGGATTGCGTCGCCCATGGTCTGAGTGCTTGCCTCACCGCCTAAGTCCGGGGTTAGCGTAGCGCCTTTCAGGGTCTTCTCGATGGCGGTAACGATAGCATCGTGCGCACTTGCACCGGCGCCACTATCCTGGGTCAGGAAGCTAAGCATTAAGGCGCCGGACCAAATCATGCCGATAGGGTTAGCGATATTTTTGCCATAGATATCCGGCGCAGAGCCATGGACGGGTTCAAATAAAGAAGGAAATTTACGCTCCGGGTTGAGGTTGGCAGAAGGCGCCAGACCGATAGTGCCGGTACACGCAGGCCCTAAGTCCGACAAAATATCGCCAAACAGGTTGGATGCCACTACCACATCAAAGCGCTCAGGGTTCATTACAAACCGGGCTGAGAGGATATCGATGTGCTGCTTGGTCCAGCTGATTTCAGGATAATCCTGTGCTACTGCCTCGGCACGGGAATCCCACCATGGCATGCTGATAGCCATGCCGTTGCTTTTTGTGGCCACTGTTAAATCTTTCGCTTCACGGCGCATGGCGGTTTCGAAGGCGTATTTTAATACCCGGTCGGTACCGTGACGGCTGAATACTGATTGTTGCAATACCACTTCGCGATCGGTGCCTTCATACATAATGCCGCCAATGGAAGAATATTCACCTTCGGTGTTTTCCCGTACCACGATAAAGTCGATCTCGTTTGCCTTTGGCGTTGAAAGGGCGCATTTAACCCCTTCAAACGTGCGGACCGGGCGCATGTTGATGTACTGATCAAACTCGCGACGAAAGGTCAGAATAGACCCCCACAACGAGATATGGTCTGGCACGGTATCCGGCCAGCCAACGGCACCAAAGTAAATGGCGTCCATATCGCCCACAATGTCTTTCCAGTTTTCCGGCATCATGCGGTTATGCTCGAGGTAGTAGTCGCAACCGCCCCAGTCAAAATGATGGAAGTTGAGGCTTAAACCAAACTTTTCAGCCGCGGCCTGAACAACCTTCAGACCTTCCGGCATGACTTCTTTACCAATGCCGTCTCCGGTAATCACGGCGATGTTATAAGTGGTCATTAGCCTTTCATCTCCTGTTTTACAATGTCGAGTTCCAGTACTTCATCAAGGGTGAGTTGTAAGCGTTCAAACAACGCGTCGAAGTCTGATTCGGTGAAGCACAGTGCCGGCGCAAAGCCGAGGATATTGTCGCCAAACGCACGGAAAATAAGTTTGTGTTTCCAGGCGATATCCGCAATGGTTTCATTCAGTTTCAGTGCCGGGTCAAACTGGCGTTTAGTGGCCTTATCGGCAACCAGCTCAATGGCGCCTAACAAGCCAATGCTGCGCGCGTCGCCAACCAACGGGTGAGCCAAGCAGGCCTGCAACCTGGCTTCAAAGTAAGGCGCTACTGTCTGTGCATGAGCCAGCATGCTTTCTTCGTAAATTTTAATCACTTCGAGAGCTACGGCGGCACTCACCGGGTGGGCCGAATAGGTTTGTCCATGACCCACCACAGCCGCTTTGTTAGGGCCATCTGCAATGCCGTTAAATATTTCGTCTGACATCAGCACGGCACCCATAGGGGCATAGCCGGAAGTCAGGCCTTTGGCAATGGTCATTAAATCAGGCTCAACACCTTCATGTTCGCAGGCGAACATTTTGCCGGTACGGCCAAAGCCGGTAATTACCTCATCCACCAGAAACAGAATACCTAACCGTTTACAGGTATCGGCGATGGCTTTCAACCAGCCCTTCGGAGGCACGATAACGCCACCGGAACCAACAACCGGTTCGCAGAAGAATGCCGCCACATTATCGGCGCCAATCTCAGCAACCTTGTCTTCCAGTTCTTTAACCGATGCGGCAATAAGCTCTTCGCCGGTAGCGAATTCGCTGCGGTATAAATAAGGGCAACTGATTTTATGTTGCTGCGGCGTAGGGACGTCAAAGTTTGCGTGAAACGCTGGCAATCCGGTTATCCCGGCGCCGGTAGACGATGAGCCGTGGTAGCCGCGCTGCAGTGATATGATATGTTTCTTAGTGGGTTTACCAATGGCATTAAAATAATGGGTGATGTAGCGAATGGCCGCATCCACCGCATCAGAACCGCCCAGCGAGAAGTAGACGTGCTGCAATGATGACGGTGTCATCGATACCAGCTTTTCTGCCAATACAATGGCGGGCTCACTGCCAAAACCGAAGTAGCCGGTAGCATAGGGCAGAGTAGTCATCTGCGTGATAGCCGCATCAACTACCCGTTGCTGGCCATAGCCGATATTTACACACCACAGTCCGGCAAAGGCATCCAGATAAGTATTGCCATCGGCGGCCGTAAGCCAGGCCCCATTACCGGATGTCAGTATCTTCACGCCTTTTTCCTGATGATCGCGAAAATTGGATACGGGATGGACGAGGTATTTACTGTCCAGATCTGTCAAAGCAGGCGTTTGCATGATTAATTTCCATTTTTATTGTATTGCAGAGTAGAGGGCTGCAAGGCAACGTCGAACACTCTTTTATACTTGATAACAAGGAACACACCTGAGACAAAACAGATGTATTGGTTATATCAGTAATGGTAACGGGCATTACTGATTAAAAATTGTCGATAGCCGGTAAAGAAAAGCGGTGAAATATTGTTTTTCTGCTGTTCTCAGCAAAATCTGCTGTGCGGTTTGGGCGAAGATAAATTGCAGCGATAAGCTTTTAAAGTTTGATTATATTGGCTTTCCCCTGCTGGCGCGCATTGCAGCGTGAATCGGGCGGGAAAGGCTATTAAGCAGACTGAAATGGTCAGCTTTGTAATCATTATCGTTGTAGTTCAGGATGCAGCATAGTCTGCTGATTGACACCTTAAAACAGGATTCACATTGCAAACTGCGGATTTAATTTGGCATTTAATGAGTGCCGGCGCATGGTGTAATAGATTTGAAACAAGTACGTCGCTGTAAAGCAAAAACAAGTACTGAAACGAACAACAACTGCTGGAAAGAACAATGAGTGTATTTAAGCCCAAGTATATTAGCTTCGACTGCTACGGCACCCTGATTTATTTTGAGATGGCGCCTATGGCGCAGAAACTGTTTGCCGACCGCATTACTGAGGCGCAAATGCCACAATTTGTGAAAGACTTCTCGGCCTATCGGCTCGATGAAGTGCTGGGCGCGTGGAAGCCTTATCAGGAAGTTATCCGCAATGCGGTTACCCGTTTATGTATAAAATGGGGCATTGAATACCGTGACGAAGACAGCGTAGCCATCTATAACGCAGTACCTACCTGGGGCCCGCATCCGGACGTTGTAGAACCACTGAAAAAAGTGGCAGCGGAAATTCCGTTAGTCATTCTGTCTAACGCTATGAACGAACAAATTCATTCAAACGTGGCCAATCTTGAAGCGCCTTTTGCCCATGTTTATACCGCTGAGCAAGCCCAGGCTTACAAGCCGCGTCTGCAAGCCTTTGAGTACATGCTGGATAACCTGGGTTGTAACCCGGAGGACATTCTGCATGTGTCTTCAAGCTTCCGCTACGATCTGATGTCAGCACATGACATTGGTATTAAGAACAAGGTTTGGGTCAACCGTGGTCATGAACCGGCCAACCCATTCTATGGCTACACTGAAATTCAGGATATCAGCGGACTGCCCGGCGTAGTTGGCCTGGAGTAAAGCATTCGATGAAAAGCGCGTCTTTCTGGCTGGATACAGCCCCGACTGTAAGCACAACTGAATCGGCATTACCTGAACAGCCCGTCGATGTACTGGTGGTTGGTGGTGGCTTTACCGGATTATCCTCGGCGCTGGCGTTAGCCAAGCGAGGCGCTTCTGTGGCGCTTTGTGAAGCGGGTGTGGTAGGCGGTGAAGCGTCAGGTCGCAACGGCGGGCAGTGCAATAATGGCACCGCTCAGGATTATTCCGGTTTGGTTGCGGCTTATGGCGAACAAAAGGCGCAGTCTTTTTATCAGTTTTACAATCAGGCGGTAGACTCGGTAGAACGTATTGTCAGTAGCGAAAATATTGACTGTGATTTTCGCCGGGCGGGTAAAATCAAGCTCGCCGCCAAGCCTGAGCATTTCGACAAACTGGTTCGCACCCATGAAGCGCTGACCAAAGCCGTGGACCCTTAGGCCAGCTTGCTCGATGCTACGGCTTTACAACAGGAAATCGGCTCTGATCAGTTTTATGGCGGGTTACTAACGCCCAAGGGCGCGCAACTGCATGTAGGTAAAATGGTATACGGGTTGGCCACTCGCTGTCTGGAAAAAGGCGTCGCCATTTTTCAGCATCAACCGGTTATCAACATTGATAAAACCGGTGAGCAAAGCTGGGTAGTCACTACCCCACAGCAAACCATTAAAGCCAAAGCAATTCTAATTGCCACTGGCGGCAGCGGACCTGGCCCATTCAACTGGTTCAGGCGCCGAATAGTGCCGGTGGGCAGTTTTGCCGTGACCACGGAACCATTAAGCGAAGAACTGTGTGCCTCGCTGTTTCCGGGCAATCGCTCTTACGTGACCAGTAAAAATATCGGCAATTACTTCCGCTTAACCGCTGACCGGCGTTTACTGTTCGGTGGCCGGGCGCGATTTGCAGTATCGAATCCGCGCTCTGATCTAAAAAGTGGTGAGATCCTGCGCCAGTCGCTGGATGACATGTTTCCACAACTGGCCAGCAGTAAAATTGATTATTGCTGGGGCGGCACGGTGGATATGAGCGCTGATCGCTTGCCGAAAGTTGGCGAGCACCAGGGCATGTTTTATGCCATGGGCTACAGCGGTCACGGCGTGCAAATGGCGATTCATATGGGCGAGGTGATGGCCGATATCATCGACGGTAAGTCGGTCGACTGTCCGTGGCTCACCACTCAATGGCCAGCCGTGCCATTTCATTTTGGTAAACCCTGGTTTTTACCTTTCGTCGGCTTGTATTACAAAGTGCAGGATATGCTGCACTAGTGTTTCGTAATCGCCTGAACCGTAATTTATAGGGGAAGACCATGACCAATAAGCGTCTACAAGCTGCCGCCATGCACAAGGTTGCGGAGCAACACTCAGGTAGCCGCAGAGCGTTACTTAAATCACTCGGCGCTGCCGGGTTAGTAACCGCGGCCAGCGGCCTTGCATTACCCGCCCATGTACTGGCTCAGATTAGTAACGAACAGCCGCCGGCTAAACCCCGGTATGGCGGTCGGATCCGGGTGGCAACCAACTCGATGTCCACCAAAGATACTCTGGATCCTGCCAAAGCCTCGTTGAGTACAGATTACGTTCGTATTTACATGGTTTATAGCGGTCTGACTCAGTTCAACCGTGAACTCGGTGCCGATCCGGCGTTGGCAGAAACGTTCGAGTCAGAAAACCAGCAGGACTGGCATATTAAGCTGCGTGGTGGTGTGACTTTTCATGACGGTAAAGATCTGACCCCACAGGATGTGGTGTATTCTCTGCTAAGGCATAAAGACCCGGCCGTAACATCCCGGGCTGCGCCCATTGCTGCGCAGTTTGAAAAGGTGGTAGTTACCGGGCCAATGAGTTTGCGAATTAGTTTGCACGCGCCCAATGCGGATTTGCCCGTGATGCTCGCCTCATCGAGCTTTTGTATTGTCGCCGACGGTACCACTGATTTTTCGCAAACCGCCAATGGCACCGGGCCTTATCGGTTAAAAGAGTTTTCGCCGGGCGTGCGCACTGTTGGGGAGAAAAACCCGAACTTCTGGAAGCCGGGTAAACCTTACCTGGATGAAATTGAGCTGGTGGGGATTGCCGATGAGTCTTCCCGGGTCAATGCGCTATTGTCAGGTGATATCCAAATGGCGCTGGCGCTGAATCCCCGCTCGACCAAACGGGTACGACGCTCAGGCACGGCCGATATCATGCAAACCGAGTCCAGTTTATACACTAACCTGATCATGCGTCAGGATGCGTACCCCACCAATAATCCGGATTTTGTGCTGGCGGTGAAATACATGATGAATCGCGAGCTTATCCAGCGCGCGTTGTTCCGCGGGTATGCCACCATTGCAAACGATCATCCGGTGGCGCCAAGTCATAAATACTACAACCATGAATTACCGCAACGGCCCTACGATATCGACCGGGCTAAATACCACCTGAAAAAGGCCGGGTTAACCGGTGCCAGAGTGCCGGTGTTTACATCACCCGCGGCGGAAGGGTCGGTCGACATGGCCGCGCTGCTGCAATTGTCAGGTATCGAAACCGGAATGCATTTCGGCATTAACCGGGTACCGGCCGATGGCTATTGGTCAAATCACTGGATGAAGCATCCGCTGGGCTTTGGCAACATTAATCCCAGAGTCAGTCTGGATGAGCTGTTCAGTCTGTTCTATAAATCAGACGCACCGTGGAACGAATCGGGCTGGAATAACCCGCAGTTTGATCAGCTACTGGCCGCGGCTCGGGGCGAAGGTGATGAGGCAAAACGTAAACAAATGTATTGGGATATGCAGGAACTCATTAGTGAGCATTGCGGAGTTAGCATTCCGGTGTTTATGAACCTTATCGACGGTTACGATAAACGTATCAAAGGCAACTTTCCCATCCCCACTGGCGGGTTGATGGGCTATAGCTTTGCCGAATATGTCTGGCTGGACGCCTGATTTTCTTAAGGAGTTATCAATGAAGGTCATTTTCCAGCTGATTATTAAACGGATTGGCTTATCGATTATCACGCTGTTAATTGTTTCCGCGGTGGTATTTTTTATTGCAAACTTGCTGCCCGGTGATGCCGCGCAGGAAATGCTAGGCCAAAGCGCTACCCCCGAAGCGGTGGCAGAGCTGCGGGAAGCTTATGGTTTAAACGATCCGCCCATGCTGCGTTACGCAAAATGGTTGGGTGGACTGCTCAGTGGTGATGCTGGTACATCGCTGGCCAATGCACGCCCGGTAAGCGAACTGATTAGCTCACGGCTGTCACAATCGCTGATGCTGGCAGGGTTTACCGCGCTGTTAGCGGTGCCCTTTGCCATGGTGCTGGGGATTGTTGCCGCCATGTACAGCGGTAGTCGCATCGATAAAGCCATGAACATCTTTACGTTATCGATGGTGGCGGTGCCTGAGTTTCTGCTGGCCACCATTTTTGTGCTGATTTTTGCGGTGGAACTAAACTGGCTGCCGTCGTTATCGTATATTCCTGCCGATGCCGGGGTGTATGATTATTTCCGCGCATTTGCCATGCCGGTTGCTACCCTGTGTATTGTGCTCAGTGCGCAGATGGCAAGAATGACCCGCGCGGCCGTGCTGGAACAGCTTTCCCAACCCTATGTGGAAATGGCGCTACTTAAAGGCTCGCCTCTGTCACGAGCGGTACTGCGACATGCGTTACCCAACGCGGTCGGGCCAATCGTTAACGCCGTGGCATTAAGCCTTTCTTATTTACTCGGTGGGGTGGTCATTGTTGAGGTTATTTTCAACTATCCCGGCGTAGCCAGCTTAATGGTGGATGCCGTAACCAACCGTGATATGCCGCTCCTGCAAGCTTGTGCCATGCTGTTTTGTACCGGCTATTTAATTCTGGTGCTCATCGCTGATATCTCGGCCATTGTGGCTAACCCTAAACTGCGAACCGGAGGCTAGGCCAATGAATGTATTTAAATCAATGCCTTTATCCGGCAAGCTGGGTGCGCTGTTAGTGGCCTTTTGGGTATTTGTTGCTATTTTTGGCCCGTGGCTGGCGCCTCATTCTGCCAGCGAAATCGTGGCTTATGATGTGTTTGAGCCCATCGGCGGCGATTATGTACTAGGCACCGATTACATTGGCCGCGATGTATTTAGTCGTATTCTCGATGGCACCCGCTTTACCATTTTTATTCCGTTACTGGCGGCGGCATTAGCCTGTTCAACCGGTACCTTAATAGCGCTGTTTTCCGCCGTTAGTGGCCCTCGTACAGATGAAGTGATTTCCCGTTTTATGGATGCACTGATTTCTATTCCCAGCAAAATTTTCTCGCTGGTAATGATCGCTGCATTCGGCTCATCGGTGCCATTATTGCTAACCATTACCGCTATCAGTTATATGCCGGGATCGTTTCGGATTGCCAGGGCGCTGGCTGTTAACGTGGCGAACATGGATTTTGTTACGGTGGCAAGAACCCGTGGAGAAAGCCGCTTGTATCTGGCAGTAAAGGAAATTCTGCCTAATATTCTGCATCCCATGCTGGCCGATTTTGGCTTGCGGTTCGTGTTTGTTGTGTTGCTGCTAAGTAGCCTGAGCTTTTTAGGACTTGGCGTTCAGCCTCCGGAGGCGGACCTTGGCTCGCTGGTTCGCGAGAACATTTCCGGCCTGGCTGAAGGCGCACCAGCGGTTATTATTCCGGCCATTGCCATCGCGACCATTACCATTGCGGTAAACCTGTTAATTGACAGTCTGCGCGGCGGCGCAACTTATGCAGCCCGAGGTAAGTAATATGACTGCACATGTGAGTGTCGAGAAGTTACGCGTAGAAGCGGGGCCGCAAGGCCAGGAAAGAACCATTGTCCACGATGTCAGTTTCTCCCTTGAGCGTGGTGAGGTGCTTGCACTCATCGGCGAGTCCGGCTCCGGCAAAACCACCATAGCGCTCTCGCTGCTCGGTTATGCCCGTCCGGGATGTCGTATCAGTGGCGGTGCAGTGCACGTGGGCGAGGATAATATGGCCGCTATGAATGCAGCCCAGCTGGCTGGTGTGCGAGGACGCAAAGTCGCTTATGTAGCGCAAAGTGCCGCGGCGGCGTTTAATCCGTCCCGCCGTATTATGGAGCAGGTGATAGAAAGTGCCCTGATGCATGGCGTGATGTCGCGCAGTCAGGCCGAGTCCAAAGCCATTGAGCTATTTAAGCAACTGTCGTTGCCGTCGCCTCAGACCATCGGCCGCCGTTATCCTCATGAGGTATCGGGTGGCCAGCTACAGCGATTAATGGCGGCCATGGCACTGATTTGCGAGCCGGAACTGATTATTTTTGATGAGCCCACTACCGCGCTCGATGTCACCACTCAGGTAGACGTACTAAAAGCATTTAAAGACGTAGTGAAAGCGTACAACACTACGGCGGTTTATGTATCTCACGATTTGGCCGTTGTTGCCCAGATTGCCGATCAGATCCTGGTGCTGCAAAACGGCAGGATGATGGAAAATAACCCGACCCCTACTATTCTTAACCACGCCGAACATGCCTATACCCGGCAATTGCTCAGCGCGGTGCAGGACAGTGATAGTTATAAGGATAATGAGCCGGGAGAGGTGGTGATTGATATCGCTAATATCGATGCCGGCTACGGTAAAATTAGCAGGGATGGCAAACCTGAGATCCCGATACTGTCAGATATTTCCATGCGCGTCCGGCGCGGGCAAACAGTAGGTATTATTGGTGAGTCAGGCTCAGGCAAGTCGACCTTTGCCCGGGTGATAGCCGGCCTGCTACCGGCGGCTAACGGGTCGATGTTACTCAACAACAAAGAGTTAACGCCAGCCATAGTGGACCGCAGTAAGGCCGAGTGCCAGCAAATTCAGATGGTATTTCAGAATGCGGATACGGCGCTCAACCCTGCTCATAAAGTGGGTGATATTCTGGGTCGACCGCTGACCTTTTTCCATGGCCTTAAAGGTGCTGCGCGCAAGCAGCGCGTAGCAGAGCTGCTGGAGCTGGTTAAATTGCCCACTGATCTGGCCGACCGTAAATGCGGTGCACTGTCGGGCGGGCAAAAACAGCGCATAAATCTGGCCCGGGCGTTAGCGGCGGAGCCAAGCGTTATTTTATGTGATGAGGTCACCTCGGCACTCGACACTGTGGTGGCTGCGGCCATTCTTGAGTTACTGGGCGAGTTGCAGGCGAAACTCAATATTGCCATTGTGTTTATCAGCCACGACATTTCTACGGTAAAAAGTCTGTGCGACGAGATCATGGTGCTCTACAAAGGCAAAACCGTGCAGTACACCTCGGGTAAACAGTTTGCCAGCGGGCCTTATGAACCTTATACCGAGTTGCTGCTAAACAGTGTGCCAACGCTGGATCCTACCTGGCTGGACTCACGCCAGTCCCGGGCATAAGGGATAATACGGACTGCTCAATATTCCGGCTGGTGGTCGATTAGCGCCAGCCGTTTTTGCTCCCGCCCCGGCAATGCCGGCTTGCCCTTACGCCGCCAAACCAATAGTAAAGCACCGCAAATACCACACCTGCTCCGAGCCAGACCAGTTCTGCCTGACTATAGGGATAGCTTCGTACTGCATAAGCAATCTGCAATAAAAGGAATAGCGTAAAGAAAAATCGGTGTTTATTTAGTTTCATCCGCTGGAACAAAGCTTGCCTCCTTGCAATGAATAACGTGACGGACAACTCAAAAGCCAATTTAGGCTATCGTTCTGAACACAACTACTCTCCAATTAGCCAGTTCTTACGATTGTCCTACGGCAGATTGTAAGCGTTAATAATTACATTGTTTACTAATTAAGCTAAGCTGAATGGCAACGGCAGTATAACAATAAACAAAAAGGTACGGCTTATGACCTTAAAAGGAATTTCGCTCACTCTCATGCTGGCCATTCTGCCAGCTGTCTCTAACGCCACACAACTGCTCCGGCAGCCTGCATTGCACGGTGATACCCTGGTATTTACCTATGCTAATGATATCTGGAAAACCAGTGTCAGCGGTGGCAAAGCTCAGCGGTTAACCAGCTTCCAGGGCAGTGAATCACAGCCGGTCATTTCGCCCGATGGTAACTACATCGCATTCACCGGTGAATACGAAGGTAATCGTGATGTGTTTGTGGTTAGCATTAATGGCGGCGAACCTCAGCGGCTTACGTATCATCCTGGCGCAGACGCAGCGGTGGGCTGGACACCAGACAGCCAGCAGGTGCTATTCAGTTCGGCGCGGTTTTCGGCGCCACGTAACTGGCAACAGTTATTCACGGTATCGGTAAACGGGGGCAACCCGAGCCAGTTACCTATGCATCGAGCGTTTGACGGAGCTTTCGATAATAGCGGTGAAAATCTTGTATTCCGGCGAGCTGGCTTCTGGGACAGAGGCTGGCGTAATTACCGTGGCGGCCAGAATCAGGCGCTGAGGGTGATTAATATCGACAGCCTGAAAGAGTACGACCTGCCGTTCGATAACGATTTTGATGTGGACCCTGAATGGTCATCAAATGGTGATATCTACTTTTTATCCAATCGCTCAAAGGTGACGAATGTTTTTAAATATTCGCCGCAGTCGAAGGTGGTGAGCCAGGTTACCCGACAGGATAAATATGATGTGATGGGCTTTGCGGTAGAGGGTAACCGGGTTGTGTATGAGTACCTCGGCGACCTGTATCTGAAAAACGGCAATGCTGCAGCCAGCAAGTTAAATATAGAGGTGGCCGCAGATTTCTACTGGGCCCGTACCGGTTATGTAGACGCGCACAAACAGGTCACTGGTTTTGATGTATCACCTACCGGTCAGCGCGCGCTGTTCACGGCTCGTGGCGATGTCTATTCGGTGCCGGTAGAACACGGGTCGCCACGCCCGTTGACCGACACTTCTGGCGCACGTGAGCATGGTGCAGCCTGGTCGCCGGACGGCCAGTTTATTGCCTGGTTCAGTGATCGCTCCGGCGAGTATGAACTCATCATTGCCAATCAGTATGGCAAAGAGCAAACGGTAATTACGCTTGCGGGGCGCGGCTTTTACGATGAACTGCGCTGGTCGCCCGACAGCAAACGACTGCTATTTACCGACTCTTCCCAGCAGTTATGGGTCGCTAACCGGGAAAACCAGACTACCAGAGTTATCGATACCAATAAACGGGTGCACCCTGAATGGCAGATGATGGCCAGCTGGTCTCCCGACAGTCAGTACATCGCTTATACCAAACAGGGCGTCAATTTCTTCCGCGAACTGCACCTGTATTCGGTGATGGAGCGTAAAACCTTTCAGCTGACCGACGGCATGGTCGAAGTGACCTGGCCTACCTTTAGTGATGACAGTGAAGTGTTGTACTTCCTTGGCAGCGTGGACTACGGTCCTAAAGCGCCCTGGCTTGATATGTCATCGATCAGCTTTACGCCCAGCTACCAGCTGTACTATGCGCTACTCAACGCAGAAGACATGCCGTTGTTCCCGGAGCGTTCCGATGAAGAGCCGGCGCCTGAAAGTGAAGAGGATGAAGCCGGTGATGACAAAGCAGGTAATGACAAACCGACCAGCGAATCACAAACCAAAGTACAGGTGGCCGCTTTTGCTGAACGCATCATGCCGGTCAGTGCCAAGTCGGGACAATTTAGTCATTTAACCGGTGGCAAAGAGGGCAACCTGTATTTTCTCAGTCAGTATGCAGACGATACCGGTGACAAACAAACCAGCCTGATGACCTTTAATGCCTCTGAGCGTGAAATGAAAAAGTTGGCCGATAAGATCAGCGATTTTAAACTCACCGCCGACGGTAAATCCCTGTTGGTTAAAAGTGGCTCTTCTTATCGCCTGATCAGTGCCGCACAGGGCTCCGGTAAAGACGATAAAGCCATTAAGCTGGCGCTATCCAAGCGGGTTGACTATAGCGAAGAATGGCAACAGGTTTTTCGCGAAGCCTGGCGTTATCAGCGCGATTATCTGTATGTAGATAATTTCCACGGCGCTGACTGGGATGAAATCTATGAAGTCTATCAGCCGCTGGTTGCTTCGGTCAGTCATCCGCTGGATCTCACTTATCTACTCGATACCCTGGGCGGCGAAGTGTCGATTGGGCATTCCTATACCGGCGCCGGGGATAAACCTGAAACAGGTAAATCTCATGTCGGCCTGCTGGGTGTGGATTATGAACTCGATAGCCGCGGGATAAAGCTTACCCGGGTGTACACTGGTGAGAGTTTTGTTGCCGGTGCAAACCTGATGGCGCCGTTGGGACCTTATGCGCATCTTATCGAAAAGGGCAGTTACCTGCTGGCCGTTAACGGTAAACCACTAACCAGTAAAGAGAACGTTTATGCGCAGTTCGAAGGTACCCTTGGCCAGACGGTAACGGTAACCATCGGTGAGCCAGGCAAAAAAGACAACCAACAGGATTTTCTGGTTAAAACCATTGGTAACGAAAATGAACTGCGCAAGCAGCATTGGGTAGAACAGAACCGTCGGTATGTGGAAGAAAAATCCAACGGTAAGCTCGCTTACGTATGGGTGCCAGACACCGCGGAGGGAGGCTATCACAGCTTTAACCGTTATTATTATCCCCAGGCCAACAAGCCGGGCGTGATCATCGATGAACGCTTTAATCATGGTGGCTTTATCGCTGATTACATCATTAACGTGCTGCGCCGGGAGCTTAATGGCTTCTTCAATAATCCCTACGCGCCGGCTGAACCTTTGACCAGCCCGGCAGCAGGTACCTGGGGCAGCAAGGTGATGCTGATTAACGAAGTATCGGGTTCCGGCGGAGATATGTTGCCTTACATGTTTAACTACTATGGCCTTGGTAAGCTGGTGGGCAAACGCACCTGGGGTGGCCTGGTGGGCATCTGGGGCGTACCGGCCTTTATTGACGGTGGCAGCATGACTGCGCCTCGGTCGGGCTTTTATGACGTGAATGGTGAGTGGCAGGTTGAGAATTACGGTGTGGCACCGGATATCAATGTGGAGCAATGGACCAGCAAAACGGCAAAGGGCGAGGATCCACAACTGGATAAAGCCATTGAAGTTGGGCTGGCCGGTTTGAAAGGCTATCAGTCACCCATCAAACCAATGCCCAAAGCACCGGTTCGGGTGCCAGTGCCAGATTAGTCTCTGAGTCGGAACTGCCAATTGGAAGCCCGCTAAATACGGGCTTTTTTATGCTTTAGGCAAGGGGTTAATCTCTACTGTAATATGGTCGCAAGGCAGGTGATGACGGACTTTGTGTTTGATGTCATCAGGTGTCAGCGTGGCAGCGGTGGCCACACTGACAATTGCCGCATGATGCTTGCCGGATAGCTGCCAGTAGTGAAAATCGGTTACCACTGATACACCGTCCTCTTCAATCAGGCGGGCGACTTTTGCTGTGTATTGCGGTTTCGCGGCTTTATCTAACAACATACCGCTGCTGTGAGTCATCAGGCCCCAGGCCCATTTACCGATAACCGCTGCGCCTATAATACCCATAACCGCATCGGCCCATAGCCAGCCATAAAACTTACCCAGTATCAGTGCAACGATGGCCAGCAAGGAGGTCAGGGTATCGGCTAGCACGTGAAAATATGCGGCTTTTAGGTTGTGATCGTGATGCGCATGATTATGCTCATGATGGTCGTGGTCGTGGTCGTGGTCGTGGTCGTGGTCGTGGTCGTGGTCGTGGTCGTGGTGCCCGTGGCCATGATGATGGTGGTGATGACCATCGTGCAGTAAAAATACCGAGGCGACATTCACCACGAAGCCAACGATAGCCACCACAATGGCTTCGTTAAAACTGATAGCCTGGGGCAGAAATAGCCGCTCTGTTGACTCAATCAGCATGAATAACGAAACGGTTGCCAGGGCCACCGCGCTGGCAAAGCCTCCCAGTGCATTGACCTTGCCGGTACCAAAAGAATAGTCGCTGCTGTGACGATGTTTACGGGAATACCAGTACACAAACATGGATACCGCAAAGGCTGCTGAATGGGTAAACATATGCCAGCCATCGGCGAGCAGAGCCATCGAGCCAAACCAGCTCCCCGCTACGATTTCCACCACCATGGTAACGGTTGTGAGTAAGAACACCAGGTTTACCTTGCGCTCTGATTCGCTGCTATCCACATAAAAGTTGTGCGAATGAGACCACTTTTCAGCAATATTTTTAGTCATAACAGGCCATCTTTCTGGTTTAATGGTATACTATACCCCAGTATACCATTAAGCATGATAATTGGCAGAGCAGACTATGGCGCATATCCATAAAAATCAGCAGGCATTACTTACGCGGGTAAAAAAAATCCGCGGCCAGTTAAATGCTGTAGAGAAATCAATGAACGATGGCAACGAGTGTCTGGCCATCCTGCAGCAGGTTACCGCGATCAAGGGCGCCGTAAACGGACTGATGACCACGATTCTGGAAGAGCACATCCGCGAACATGTGGGTAAGCCGGGACTCAGTGACGCAGAGCGAGCAGAGGAAGTAGAGGCGCTGAATAAAATTCTTAAGTCCTACCTTAAGTAGCATTACCAGGTTTTAGTGTTAGCATATTGGTATTGCGGCTAGACCCGCCGATTCGCTGCACCGGGAAGAACTGACTGTGCAATCAAAGTCACTCATTAGTCATTGCGCTAGCCTGTAGGTTTGTCTAGTATTTGTACAGCGCTGTCGTTTAAGTGCAAAAACGAACAGCGTTCCTCCTGTGGCCTATGCCGTTATCGGTTTTACTGCCTGTAATATCAGAAACCCTGTTTGTTCCTTTACAATAATTCAGGGATTCGACCATGCGTTTTATTATCCACCGAGCGTTACTTTGTTTGTGTCTGGTAAGTTATTTTGGCTTTGCTCAGGATGAACCAGAAGAAAAACCACCTGTACCCGAAGCGAAAACTTCCGTCACCAGTCACAGCATCAAAATCAATGGTAAAAAACTCAGTTATACCGCTACCGCGGGAACCATGATGATGAAAAACGCCAAGCAGGAGCCGATAGCACTGTTTGGTTACACTTCTTACGTAAAAGAAGATACCAGCCTGCGCAAGCGGCCAATTCTGTTTGCTTATAACGGTGGGCCGGGCTCAGCGTCGTTGTGGTTACACATGGGGATCCTCGGTCCTAAACGAGCAGTGGTTAAAGACGTTGAGTTTGCCAATAATGGCCCGTATGGCTATGTGGTTAATGAATTCACCATTCTGGATAAGGCCGATATCGTGATGATTGATCCGGTTGGTACCGGCTTCTCGCGCCCGGTAGGAGAGGGCAAAGGTGAGGATTTTTGGGGCACCGACCAGGATATTCGCTCGGTGTCCGCGTTTATCAAGCAGTATATTACTGAGAATAACCGCTGGCAGTCACCCAAATTCATTCTGGGAGAAAGCTATGGCGGCATGCGCACTGCGGGTGTGGCCCAGGCGCTTACTAACGAAATGATTAGTCTGAATGGCATTATGTTGGTGTCGCCGTTTTTGCAGTTTGTGAATGGATTTGATTTTGGTCAGACCGACCTGCCTCATGTACTGTTTTTACCCACCTTTGCCGCCACCGGCTGGTATCACGATGCAATTGACAACAAACCAGCAACTCTAGCGGAGCATCTTAAGGCGGCAGAAGCCTTCGCCATAGACGAGTATGCCCCGGCCCTACTGAAAGGCGTACGATTATCGGCAGATAAGAAAAAGGCGCTGGCCGAAAAACTTGCCGCCCTGACAGGCCTTGAGGCGCAATACTGGCTGGATGCAGATTTACGGGTAAACCATCAGGTGTTTACCAAGGAAGTGCTAAGCGAAAGCGCACAAACGGTTGGGCGCATTGATTCTCGCTTTAAAGGAAACACTTTGTCGGTGCATTCAGAAGCGATGAGTTATGATCCTATGACCACCGCCATAGGCCCGCCATTACTGGCTGCTTTTATGGATTATTACCGTACCGAACTCAAATCTGAGCAGGAGGTGGATTACAAGGTATTTGGTGATGTGTTCAGCAGTTGGGACTGGGGTCATGTACAACCAAATGTTGGCTTCAAAATGCCCTTTCCCGACACTCTGATTGATTTATCCTATGCGATGATTCAGAACCCTAAAATGAAGGTGTTGTTTCAGCAGGGCTATTATGATTTGGCTACGCCGCACTTCACTACCCAGTACATGATCGACCATCTTAAAATACCGGCAGCATTGCGTAGTAATATCTCTACAGCCTACTATGAGGCGGGACATATGATGTATGTGCATGAGCCTTCAATGGCCCAGTTTAAAGCGGACCTGGCAACCTTTATCGATGCCAGCTTACCCAACTGAAGCGCGGATAAAAAACGTGGCCGGCGCGATAACGCAGCCGACCACATACGGAGGAACGCGGTTCAGGGCGCGGTTAAATAGCGCCTACTTTTACTTTAGAGCCATCCAGCAGTCGGGACAGGCGGTAGGGGTGGGTGTCAATTTGTGATTGTCGGCCCGTCACCAGGTCGGCTGCAATATGTGCAAGGCCTGGCCCAAGACCAAAACCATGAGCAGAGCTGCCTGCTGCCAGGAAGAAGCCTTCCACAGAATCGATTTCTGAAATAACCGGAATGGCATCAGGCGTGCAGTCTACAAAGCTGCCCCAGCTTTCTCCGATTTCCATTGCTTCCAGTGCAGGAAACAATGCCTTAACCGTTGCCAGGGTTTTTCTAAGGTTACTTTTTACCGGTGCCGGATCGAGAATGCGGATCTGTTCAAACGGCGAAATACCATCATTGGTCCAGCTGTTCAGGGCTTCCGGGCCTTTAAAGAAAGAACTGCTAACGCCAAACTGTACGGCTTTAATACGCTGCATAAACATCGGCATGAACTGCTTAGCGTAACGAATGCCCTGCGGCGTAAATTCGAGTCGGGCGGTACCGCTGATGGCAACCGTGTAGGTGCCATCTAAGCGACGGGTAAGGGCAACCCCGTTGGTATAGACCGCATCACCAATACTCTTGATTGGCTTGGTCCGAAACGCGGTTTGACGAACGCTGGCCTGCGGAAAACTAATACCATGATGACGGCAGAAAGCTGAAGCCCAGGCGCCCGCAGCACAGAGTACACGGTTGGTTTTGATGGTACCGTGTTCAGTGATAACGCCTTCAACCTTACTGTTGGTAATATCCAGTCCTCGGGCCGCGCAGTTCTGATGAATGGTTGCGCCCAGCGCACGGGCACCTTCGGCAATCATCGGCGCAGCAATAGCGGGTTCGCCCTTGCCATCGTCAATAGAGTGGACGCCGCCAATCCAGGTGCGACCACGGGCGGGGATCATTTCGTTGGCTTCTTTGGCATTGAGCATAACGGTTTTAACGCCATACTGTTTAGCCAGATCACGCCACGAGTCCCATTGTGCTAATTGCTTGGGGTCGTCGGTGGCGTAGCGTAAACCGCAGCGTCTGAAGCCCAGATCAAAGCCGATATCCTTAGACATCTCATCCCACAGGCGCATCGATAGCCCGGAGGTAGGTAACTCACGTTCATCGCGGTTCTGCTGGCGACACCAGCCCCAGTTTCGACTGGATTGCTCACAGCCAACCTGGCCTTTTTCTACCAGCGCAACTTTGTAGCCCTGTTTGGATAAAAAGTAGGTGGCTGCCGCGCCGATAATACCGCCGCCAATAACGACGACATCGGCTTCTGCAGGAATTTTTTCATTGCTGGGAATTTGTTTCAGTTGTGGTGACATGTGTTTACTACCTACTCGGAAATTTTATGCTTCAACGTCGTAGCCAACAATGGCTTTGGTCTCGAGGTACTCTTCCAGCCCTTCGATGCCATACTCCCGGCCGCTTCCTGATTGCTTGTAGCCACCAAAAGGCGCTTGCGGATCCCAGGCCGGATAGTTTATCAGTACCTGTCCGCTGCGGATTTGGCGGGCTACTGCTCTGGCTGCTGCCAAGTCGGCAGACTGTACATGGGCTGCCAGCCCGTACACCGTGTCGTTAGCTATTTCAATGGCGTGTTCAACACTGTCATAAGGAATAAGGCATAGTACCGGCCCGAAAATTTCTTCCTGGGCAATTGCCATATCCGGGGTGACATCACTGAACACGGTAGGGCGGGTATAAAAACCTCGTTCAAAGCCATCGGGGCGACCTGGGCCACCGGTAACACAACGGGCGCCTTCGTCGATGCCGCGCTGGATCATGGTTTGAACCCGCTCAAACTGCGGGCGATTGGCCAGTGGCCCGTGAGTAGCCAGTTCGTTATCCGCAAAGCCAATTACAATGGACTCAGCGGCTGTAGCAGCCAGTTGTTCCACTTCGGCCAGACGCTCGCGAGGCACCAGCATGCGGGTAGGTGCACTGCATGACTGCCCGTTGTTACGCATACCAGCCTGGACTCCGGGGCCAACGGCATTGGCAAAGTCGGCATCCGGCAGCAGAATATTGGGTGATTTACCGCCCAACTCCTGACCCACCCGTTTAACGGTTGGCGCAGCCGCCTGTGCAACCAGGATCCCCGCCCGGGTTGAACCGGTGAAAGAGACCATGTCGACATCCGGATGGCTGGCAAGAGGCTCACCCACATCCATTCCGTTACCATTGACGAGGTTGAAAACGCCCGCCGGAATGCCGGCATCATGGAGAATTTCAGCAAAGGCCAGGGCACTTAACGGTGATAATTCGCTGGGCTTTAACACTACTGAGCAGCCAACAGCCAGGGCCGGGCCGACTTTAGCGGTAACCTGATAGAGTGGCCAGTTCCAGGGCGTTATCAGACCTGCAACGCCAATAGGTTCGCGGGTAATAGCCGTGGTGCCACGCATTTTGGTGAATTCATAGCTGGCCAGGTTTTCCCGGGCAACACGGATGTGCGCGGCTGCCAGTGGCACTTGCGTTGACAGGGCATAGCCTAACGTTGCGCCCATTTCCAGTGACATCAGGTTGGCCAGCTTGTCGGCGCGCTCATCGATTAGTTCCAGTACTTTATCCAGCACTGCAAGACGTTCTTCGACCGGTGTGGCAGCCCATAACGGGAAAGCCTTTTTGGCCGCTGCCACGGCAGCATTCAGATCCTGCTTGCCGCCTAATCCGATGGTCGCGGCAGGCTCTTCGGTTGCCGGGTTAATAACATCAAACGGCTTATCCTGTGATAAGGCAACCCACTCGCCATTGATATACGCCTGAGCAAGCCGGCGGGTATCAAGCAACTGTTCGACGGGTTGTATTGTCATGAGATATTTCCTGTTAAAACTGATTGCTGCAAACAGTCCCTGAACGAATGATTTGTTCACGGCAGATTCTGCTGCAAAGTATGAGAATAAATGAGAATCCAGTATAGGGGGGATGGTGCAGCATTGGTTGCCGCTTTGGCACCCTCAACAGCAAATTATATTAAAAAGTCAGGCCTAAACAGATCGAAAAGCGTGTGCCGGGCGCGCTAAACTGACATCCTACGGCTAATTAACACAGGCAGTACGCTGCGGGAGAAGGACTATGGCAAATTCACATGATCATGATGTTGATGACTTACTGGAAGAATTAATTGCCTTCAGGCGTGATATCCATGCCCATCCTGAGCTCGCCTTTAAAGAGGTCGATACAGCTAATAAAGTGGCCCAGAGTCTGCGAGACATCGGCCTTGAGGTAACCACCGGCATTGGTAAAACTGGTGTGGTTGGTACACTTAAAGCTGGTAATTCTTCCCGCACTATCGGCCTGCGTGCCGATATGGATGCGCTGCCAATTGTTGAGCAAACCGGCCTGCCCTATGCCAGCTGCAATCACGGTGTGTTTCATGGGTGTGGGCATGACGGCCATACAACCATGTTGCTTGGGGCTGCCCGCAACCTTGCGCGCAGCAAAAATTTCGACGGCACGGTACACTTTATTTTTCAGCCCGCTGAAGAGGGTGAAGCTGGCGCCAAAGCCATGATTGAAGATGGTCTGTTTGAACGATTCCCTTGCGACCGAGTGTATGCATTCCATAACTGGCCGGACTTACCGGCTGGCACCATTGCTACCCGGCCCGGCCCTATTATGGCGGCAGCAGATAAATTCTCTATCCAGGTGAAAGGTAAAGGAGGTCATGCTGCCGTGCCCCACCAAACCCCGGATGCCATTCTGGCGGCCAGCGAACTGGTTAGTCAGCTCAATACTATTGTATCGCGGCGGATTGCGCCGACGTCTACTGCGGTCTTGTCGGTTACACAAATAAGCGGCGGCAGCTCACACAATGTATTGCCTGGCAGTGTGGAACTTACCGGCACGGTGAGAACGTTTGACCCCCAGGTCCAGGATCAGATTGAAGTGGCTATCCGCCAGGTTATTGAGGGGGTAGGCATAGCAACCGGCACCCAAATCAGTATTGATTACAACCGCTACTATCCGGCAACTATCAACGCCGATGCGGCTGCACAGCATGCACTGGCTGTGGCGGCAACGGTAGGTGATGCGGTTGAGGCGCCACAGCCTGCATTTACCTCGGAAGATTTCGCCTTTATGTTACAGGCCTGCGAAGGCGCGTATATCTGGCTCGGGCAGGGCAAAGGGGGCGAGCATATTCCTCTGCATCATCCGGAATTTGATTTTAATGATGAGATCATCGCCACCGGCGTTAAGCTCCATACCGCGCTGGTGGAGGATTTTCTGCCGCAACAGGGTGATTGAAATAACAGAATTGACCTGCCAGAGAAGAGTAAACAGCAAAATCTGTTGCCCACAGCCGGTAAAATCAATGCCATTGAACACAAACTGCAATACAGGCCTGAACCGCTAATGACAAACACTGCTTTTACCGTTCGCGAGATGCGCGAAACCGACCTGCCAACCTGCCTTGAATTTACTCAGCAGGTAAAGTGGCCGCATCGGATGGGGGACTGGCAACTGCATTTTTCGCAGGGTAATGGCAGCATTATCGAAAATGCTCAGGGTGATATCGTTGGCTGTATTTTATGGTGGGACTATGGAGATGAATACGCCACAGTAGGATTAGTGGTGGTGCCTGCTCACATGCAGGGTAATGGCCTGGGGCGCAAACTGATGGATACCGTGATGAGCCAGACCGGTGAGCGTAGCTTGCAACTGGTCGCTACGGTGGCTGGAAAACGTCTTTATCAGCAATGTGGCTTTACCGAAGCCGCTTTAATCTATCAGGTGCAGGGGCAATTGGCGGGAGCGGTCGAGCCGCTGTCGTCAGATGCCGGTATCAAACCGCTTGATACTAACAACCTGGCAGATATAATAACAATAGATGCCGCTGCTTATGGATGCAGCCGGGCGTCGTTACTTACTGCCGTGGCACAGCAAGGCAAAGGCCTGGTAGCTTATCGGGACGGCAAAGCTGTTGGTTATGCGATGTTGCGTACCAGCGGTCATGGTCAGACCCTGGGGCCGGTACTGGCTGATGATGACGACACCGCGAAAGCTTTAATCAGCCAGGTGCTGGCCAGTGAGACCGGCTTTATTCGGTTCGACTTAACTGAGCGGGCCAAAGGTATTCAGCCGTGGCTGGAGTCGCTTGGACTGGCGCAGGTTGATGAGGTCAGTCTGATGGTGAAAGGTGAGTTTTTACCAGCCAGAGCCAGCGGCTCGCATATTTACAGTCTGGTTTCACAGGCATTTGGATAAAAGGCAAGGATTGATGGGTAACTGGGTTAATTCTCTCGTTCTGGTACTGCTGCTCTCGGTGAGCACGCAGGCATTGAGCGTGGTATTTGACTCTCATGCTGCCCATCAGGAAACGGCTTCTCATCTGTCAGAGGCACGCCATAATGAAGCTCACTCTGAGCAGGCTCAGCCGCCAGAAAATACCGCCGATAGCAGCGGACTGGACTGTCAGCACTGTTGTCATTGCCATGGCGCACAACACATTTTTCTCCCTTTATTGATAAAAACACCGCCGGTCGATGGCCACTATGCGGTGCGATACAACCTTAACCAACCCCCAGCCACCGGCTTCTGGCGTAATTTGCTGCGCCCGCCCATCGCTTAACAAAGAAAGTTTACAGCGCCCCGGTTGTTAGTAACCGGATGATTAACTTTGTTAAGAGATTAACCTATGAAACTGCAATTATGCGGTGCGGCGTTAATGACCGCACTGAGCTTTCCGGTTCTCGCCGGCGAGCAACCCTGGGCCAACTGGCTGATGAGCACGGTGGAGCGCCACCCCATCATGCAGGCCTATCAATACGAAACCAGTGCCGCAAAATACCAGGCACAAGCCCTGAATAAACCTATTTATAACCCATCCCTGGATACCTCTGTGGAAAGAGAGGGCAGTGAGACTAATTTTCAAATCGGAATGTCATCGGATATTGACTGGTGGAATGTAAGAGAGGCTCAGTCGGAGGTTGGCAGACTGCAGGCTGAGCAGCGTGCACTAACGGTGCAGATAGCCACTAATGATCTGCTGGCGCAAATCCTCAATGCTCAGATTGATGTTCAGCTGGGACAACAGGGATATGAGCTTGCTCGCTTACAGGTAGAGCAGGATCTACGGCTACTTAGATTAACCGAACAACAATTGGCTGCGGGTGAGGTTAACCGCACCGAACTGGCCATGGCAAAGTCAGTAGTGGCGCAGGGCATGGTCGCAGAAAACGAGCGCCTCAGTGCATGGTTAAGCGCACAAAAAACGCTACGCACACTGGCTGGTGAGAAGGCTGCGGATGTCCCGGTTAACAAGGAGTTCTTTCAGGCGCAACCACAGGTACCCGCGCCGCAACAATTACTCGCCTTGCCTGGAGTAAAACAGGCACGACTCGAGTGGCTGGCCGCTACTGCCAGCGCAGAGCAACAACAAATGGCAAATAAGCCGGTACCTAATGTGGGATTTGGCGTTGGTCGTCAGGCCGGGGAATCGCTGTTTTCTGTCAGCGTGTCTGTGCCTGTTCAGTTTCGCAATGACTTCAGCGAGGTCGCCCTTGCTACCCGAGAACTGGCTCTGGCCAGCGAAGAGCGCCTGCACGCGCGTATGCGCGATACCCGCGAAGCGGTGCGTAACCTGGCCGAACAACTACAGCAAACCCGTTTGCGTTTTGAGCAATGGCAGGCATTGCACGATAACGAAATGACAGAGCAGGTTGAAGTACTTCAGCAACGATATGCGCAGGGCGATCTCAGTCTTGCAGACTATCAATGGCAGGTGCAGCAACTCAGGGATGGCATGCAGGCTGGCCTGACGCTGCAACAAAACTACCAGCAAACTTACGTTGCTTATCTGCATATCACCGCCGCCCTGGCGGATGTGGTTTCTTCTTTAATTTCCCCGGAGCAGTAACATGTCACACTTACACAAATATCTGGCGGTGCTGAGTATCACTGCCCTGTTTTACTCTTCTGTTGCGCCAGCCCAGGAGCATGATCATGCTCATGAAGCAGAGCAAGAAACCGCAGCACACACTGAAGAGCAGGCCCATGGTCACGACGAAGAACACGGCCACGACGAGCAAGGTGAAACCACTACGGTGAGCCTCAGTGATGGGCAGCGGCAGACGGCCGATATTCACCTTGAAACGCTGCAACCCATGACCCTAAGTGAACAGGTTTATGCGCCGGGCGAAATCAAGGTAAATGGCTATCGCAGCTATATTGTGTCGCCTCGGGTCAGTTCTGTGGTGACTGCCCGCCATGCCGCACTGGGAGAAAAAGTGAAGTCAGGTCAGCCACTGGTCACCTTGTTCAGTGAAGAGATGATCACTGCGCAGAGTCAGCTCCAGCAGGCGTATGTGGAGTGGCAGCGGGTCAGTAAACTCGGGCAGAGTGCGGTGGGTGAAAAGCGCTTTGTCAGTGCCCGAACCGAATACAATGCCGCCAATCGGCGTTTACAGGCGCTGGGCTTATCTGCCGCTACCATTGCCCGCATAGAGCAAAACACTAATTACCCGCTGGGAGAATATACGCTTACGGCACAAACGCCGGGTCTTATCATGACCGATGAGTTCAATCAGGGGCAACGCATTGAGCCCGGCCAGCCATTGATGTTGCTGTCTGATGAGGCGCATCTATGGGTCGAAGCCCGCTTGTCGGCCCAGGATGACCTGCATTTACAGCCGGGCGATCAGGCCAGTGTTGTAGTAGGCGATATTGCAGCAATTGGTACGGTTATCCAGGAGTCGCACACTATCGATCCGGTGAGTCGGACGCGTACAGTGCGCCTTGAACTGGATAACCAGGACCATCGTTTTCACTCCGGTATGTTTGTCGATATTTATTTTAACGGACCACAAACCGACGCCATCCTGGCGGTGCCTCAGTCGGCGCTGATGCGCGACGCTGACGGCGAATGGCAAATCTTTATCGCTGATGATGACGGTGATTTGATCCCACAAGTGGTGACACTCGGGCCGCAATACGGTGACTGGCAGGCTATAAGTGGTGTTAAGCCCGGCCAGACCTATGTGAGTCGCGGGGCCTTTTTTGTTGCATCGGAAATCGCCAAGGGCGGTTTTGATCCACATAACCATTAACAGGGGCTTATGATGTTTGCATGGTTAATAAGCCGCGCGGTGAAGCTGCGCTTTGTATTGTTACTGGTGCTTGTGGGCCTGTGTGTGATGGCTGCACTGATGATCCCGCGCCTTAATCTCGATGCCTTTCCGGATGTCACCAATATTCAGGTAGCGATTAATACCGAAGCGCCGGGGCTGGCAGCCGAAGAGGTAGAGCAACTGATTACCTATCCCATCGAAGCGGTAATGTATGCGCTGCCCGATGTTGAGGAGGTACGTTCAATCTCCAAAACCGGGTTATCCGGCATTACCGTTGTGTTTAAGGAAGGTACGGACATTTATTTTGCCCGGCAACTGGTATTTGAACGGTTGCAGGTAGCCGCTGAGATGATCCCGGAGGGGGTTGGAGTGCCTGCCATTGGCCCCAACACCTCGGGTCTTGGCCAGGTGTATCAATATCTGTTGATTGCCGAACCGGACTCAGGTTTCGACAGCATGGCATTACGCAGTCTCAATGATTACCTCATCAAGCTTATGTTAATGCCGGTTGATGGCATTACCGATGTGCTGTCGTTTGGCGGCTATGTACGTCAGTATCAGGTAAATCTTTATCCCAACCGGCTGTTGTCTTATAACCTGACCCAGCAGGACGTTGTGGATGCTTTATCCCGCAATAATAACAATGCTGGCGGCTGGTATATGCAGCGCGGACCCGAACAACTGGTGATCCGCGGTACTGGCTGGCTGTCATCAGGTCAGCAAGCACTGGAGGAGCTTAAGCAAATTCCACTGAAAACGTCAGGCGCAGCCATTGTAACAGTGGGGGACGTGGCTGAAGTCAGATTTGGCAGCGAAATACGCCAGGGGGCCGTGACTATGTCAGTTAAGCACGCCGATGGCAGTATCAGCAACCGCGGCGAGGTGGTGTCCGGTGTGGTGTTAAAACGCATGGGGGCTAACACCAATGCCACTATCGAAGGCATTAATGCCCGGCTGGATTTAATTGCTAAAGCACTTCCTGAGGGCGTTCACTTTGAACCCTATTACGATCAGGCGGATCTGATTAACCAAGCAGTAGATACCGTAGTAAAAGCCCTGTTGCTGGCCTTTATGTTCATTGTCATTGTGCTGGCACTGTTTCTGTTAAGCGTGAGGGCAACGGTCCTGGTGTTGCTGTCTATCCCGGTTTCCATCGGATTGGCGCTGGCCATGCTCAGCATGTTGGGGATATCTGCCAATCTGATGTCTCTGGGCGGAATGGCAGTAGCCATTGGCATGCTGGTGGATGGTTCGGTGGTAGTAGTGGAGAATATTTACCAAAAATTACCAAAAAACAGTACTGAAACCCATAAAATACCCACTTTAGTGGTGATTGCGGCCCAGGAAGTGGCAAAACCTGTCTTTTTTGCGACGCTGATTATTCTGGTGGTATTTACCCCGCTGTTCAGTTTTGAGGGGGTCGAAGCCAAGCTGTTTCAGCCAATGGCCATCGCCATTATGCTGGCCCTCATTTGCGCCGTGCTGGTGGCGTTGATATTTGTGCCGGTACTGGCCACCTTTTTACTGAGCGCACGGCCGGTTAAGCAGCGCAATAACCCTCTTCTTAGTGTACTGGAGCGCAGTTATGCGAGACTGCTCAAGGTTACTATGGGACAGCGAAAATGGGTTTCTGGCAGTTCATTGGTGTTGATATTGATTGCCGGCGTGCTGCTCCCGCGGCTGGGCACTGAGTTTGCGCCGGAGCTGGAAGAGGGAACCATTAACCTGCGGGTGACACTGGCACCTTCAGCCAGTCTGGAAACGGCGCTAAGCGTGGCTCCGAAACTGGAAAGCATGTTGCTGGAATTTCCTGAAGTGACCTATGCGGTGAGTAAAATTGGCCGCGCCGAGATTGGCGGCGACCCGGAACCGGTAAACAATATAGAAATCTATTTGGGCCTGCGCCCGGTCAGTGAGTGGCAAACCGCGACCAACCGAGTGGCACTGCAGGAAGCCATGGCCCATAAACTGGAGGCGCATCCGGGATTACTGTTTAACTTCTCGCAGCCTATTGCTACCCGCATAGACGAACTGCTCTCCGGAGTTAAAGCGGAGCTGGCAATCAAACTATTCGGGCCCGAACTTGATGTACTGGCTGAGTATGGCCAGCAGATTGCTGAAGTAGTCGGCGGCATTGCGGGCGCTCAGGACGTAGCGATGGAGCAAATAAGCGGCGAAGCTCAGCTAGTCGTGCGGCCGGTGCGTAAGCAGCTTAGTCGTTATGGCCTGGACGTCGCGGATGTGATGAATCTGGTCCAGCATGGGCTTGGCGGCGCTTCAGCCGGGCAAATTATTAACGGTAATGAGCGGTACGATATCGTGGTGCGTTACGCCGAGGCCTTACGGGATGATATCGCTGCCATCAAAGAACTACGACTGCTGACCGCTCAGGGGGCCTGGATCCGCTTGCAGGATGTCGCGTCTGTGGCGATTGAGTCTGGGCCGCCTCAAATCCGCCGGGATGATGTGCAGCGCCGGGTAGTGATTCAGGCTAATGTTGATGGTCGTGATATGGGCAGCGTGGTTGCCGATATTCAGGCCGCCATAGAAGCTGAGGTTGCCCTGCCTGGCGGTTATGCCGTGCAGATTGGCGGGCAGTTTGAGAATCAGCAACGCGCCATGCAGCGCTTAATGCTGGTAGTTCCAATATCTCTGTTGCTGATTGCTTTGCTGTTATATTTTGCGTTTACCGATATTCGCCTGGTTGCGCTAATTATGGTGAATATTCCGTTAGCCGCCATTGGCGGAGTGTTTTCTTTGTATGTGAGTGGTCACTATTTATCTGTGCCAAGTTCAGTAGGTTTTATCACTTTGTTTGGTGTGGCTGTATTGAATGGTGTGGTGATGGTGGAAAGCATCAATCAGCGGCGAGAACAAAGCACAGATCTGAGTGCTGCCATCTTCGATGGTGCCTGTTCACGACTTCGGCCGGTATTAATGACTGCGCTGACATCGGCGTTGGGGCTCATTCCAATGTTGTTGTCTGACGGACTGGGTGCAGAAATCCAAAAGCCATTGGCGGCGGTGATAGTTGGTGGGCTTATCAGTTCTACCTTGCTCACACTGGTGGTTATTCCGTCACTCTACAGCAGCTTTATCAAGCAAAAATCAGCGGCGTAATTATCCGCTGATTTTGCTACACAACCCAACAATTATGCCCCGCAGCAAAACGCTTTCAGAGTAAGCTGCCGGGGCATCAATCGTATACTAAACCCTCATGCTTTCATGTGTTCCCAGGGACGGGGTTATCTTCCTATTTTATTCACATTGCCATTAACCGGAGTTTAAATGAGCTTATTGCAAACCGTTGTTCAGCATCCTTCAGAAGCACCTGCTACCAGCCACGCCGATCCTAAAATTTTATTAGAAGGTAATCCGTTACTGGAAAAGTGGGCGCACGTGGCGTCGGGCAACGACAAGATTAAAGTGGGTGTAATGACCTGCGAACCCAGTGTTAACCGCTCGGTGAAAAAAGGCTTCTTTGAGTTTTGCTATATCATTGAAGGGCTGATTGAGCTGACAGAAGATGGTGGTGAGCCAGTTACTTATAAAGCTGGTGATACCTTTTTAATGCAGGAAGGTTTTGCCGGTACCTGGCGGACTATCGAAAAATACAAAAAAGTTTATGTGTGCGTTTACGATTAAGCGTTACCTGACACTAAAAAAGGCAGCCTCAGTGCTGCCTTTTTAATTACCTTAATAACCTCTGAGTTTATCCACTTCACCGGTCATGGTTTTACCGGCCAGCCAGAGTTGCAGGTTTTCTACCAGTCGTAATGCCGCCGTGTCATTGCGTGTCACCGATGCAATGTGTGGCGTAATATGAATATTCGGGTGATCCCAGAAAGGATGGCTTTTGGGTAATGGCTCAGGATCAAACACATCCATAATGGCTTCGCTGATGTGTCCGGCATCCAGATGAAACAGCAAATCATCGGCTACAAGCTGTTCACCACGGCCGGCGTTTATCAGTGCGGCGCCCTTGGGCAATTTGGCCAGTAATTCTGCGTCAAGAATGCCTTTGGTGTTGGCCGTTAAGGGCAATAAACTAATCAGAATGTCAGTGTTGCCCAGCATTTCAGCAGACGGCGTGTCACCTGAAAAAGTTAGCACACCAGGGAGTTGCTTGGTGCTGCGGCTATAGCCCTGCACGGCGAAGCCCAGCCCGCTTAACGTATACGCCACCTGGCTACCCAGTTCGCCCAGGCCCAGAATGCTGATAGTGCATTCATGGGGGAGCTTAACGCTGTGGGGCTGCCATAGGTTCTGGTGTTGCTGGCGCTGATAGCGAAATATGTCGCGATGGAGCATCATGACCGCCGTTAGCACCCAGGTTTGCATCTGGGTGGCAATCGAGGGGTCTATCATTCTCACCAGTTTTAAATGAGACGGGAGTGACGCCGGCGCGAATTGATCAACACCGGCGCCTACGGAGAAAATGGCTTTAAGGTTAGGAAACTGCTGCTGATAATTGTCAGGCACTGTCCAGGTGATAATGGCATCTACGGCTTCTGGCTCTGGCACTTCAGGCCAGGTAAACCAGCGCACTTCGGGTAATGCAGCATTTACGGCTTGCTGCCAGCACTCGCCCCGCTCAGCGGGGCCTTTATACAATAGGGTTAGCGCCACTTACTACTTTTCCGGTTTAAACAAAGTGGTTAGCGGATAGTGGAGTTTTTCGATTGGCGACTTCAGTACGATATAGCTGAAGTATTTTGCAATGCCAAAATCCTGTTCCAGTATCTTTTCCATCAGTGTTTGATAATGGGTAATCCCACGGGTAACAAATTTGAGCAGGTAATCATAACCGCCACTGATCAGGTGACATTCAATCACTTCATCAATGGTGCGGATATTGCGCTCAAACTTCGCGAAGTCTTCCATGTGGTGATCGGTTAACGTGACTTCAGTAAAGACTGTTGCCGTTTCACCTAATTTATCCAGCGCAATTTTTGCGTTATAGCTAGTGATATAGCCGGCTTTTTCCAACCGTTTAACTCGCGCCAGGCATGGGCTTGGCGACAGAGCGACTGCATCCGCCAGGTCGGTATTGGTAATCCGCCCGTTTTTTTGCAGTTCTGCCAGTATATTAATGTCAATGCGGTCTAATTTAGTGCCAGCCACAGTATTATCCTCTTAGTACTTCTCGGTCTTCGTCACATTACCGTCATCATGGAAAACAGTCACCTGATTTACATGCTGCACAGGGTAATTATCGAAGTGTCCGGACCAGCCGGAATTTCCGGCCAGCCCGATTAAGCAGTGTTAAAAGGCGTATTTCACGCTGACTTTCGCCTGACGCGGTGCGCCTGGCATGGTCCACATAGCCGAGTAAGAACTGGCGTAGTACTCTTTATCGAACAGGTTTTCGATATCGGCGTTTATGCTAAGTGAATCCGTTAGGTTTACTGAACCAAACAGTCTCACCGTGGTGTAGCTTGGTAAGATGTAATTCGGATCGATCAGTTCCCCCGGGCGTTCGTCTACATAAGTTACGCTCGCGCCCACTTTAGACTCTTTACCGGCAATATCCATGTAATGAATGCCCGTTACGTTTAACTTGTGTTCCGGAATATTCAGTAACTGTGTACCCGCCGGAATATTCACCAGCCAGTCAGCATTGATAATGTCGTTGGAAGTGGTGGCATCAACAAACGCGTAGGCAACAGTGACCATAGTGTCCTCACCGAGCATGGCAGTTAGATCCACTTCGATACCCTGACTCTCCGCTTCACCAATAGTGTCTGAGAAACCGGCATTAGCAGGAATTGGATCGGCGGCCAGAACGTTAGATTTCTCGGCACGGAACAAAGCTACTGTACCGGTCAGACTCTCGTCTTCATTATTAAACTTAACCCCGGCTTCGTAAGATTTACTTTCTTCCGGCTCAAAGGTTTCGCCCGCCGCGTTTGACCCTGAGTTAGGACGGAAGCCTTCTGAATAGCTGGCATAAAGGGTATAGAGCGATGACGCCTCATACACCAGGCCAAATCTTGGGCTGGTGGTGGTTTGAGTCTGCGATGAGACGGTCACCGGATCAGTGCGGTAATTCTCAAATTCCTGATCATAGTTATCCACCCGGATGCCCACCTGCATTTTGAACTTTTCGGTGACATCAATCTGATCCTGGAAGTAAACCCCTACTGACGTTTGGTTCTCAGAATCGAAACGATTTGGCGATAAGTCTGGCAGTGGCTGACCATATTCTGGGTTATATTTGTTTACCGCATAAGTGGTATCATTTACGCCCCAGGCAACGCGCCAGCGATTCTGCAGGATGTCGAGGGTGTAGTCATAGGCATCTGTACCAAGCAGGATATGATGGGCCATGCCGGCCAGTTCCACAGTACCACTTAATTCAATGCGGCCAGCTAAGTCTTCGGCGTCATAATCGCGGTACAGACGGCGACGGTTAACGGTTTCTTCAAAACCTTCTTCGGTAACTAACTGGCGTCCGCCGAGTTCAACCTCAGAGGCAAAGCCTTCGAAGGATGATTCACGGTAGCTTAAGCCAGCCAGTAGGCTCCAGTCGCTGTTTAACTGATGCTGAAGAGTTAATTGATGACCGGTGGCTTCGATTTGCACCGGACCATCGTTTGGTTCGCCATAAAATACATCAAGCGGTACATCAAAATAGTCATAGTTAGTGACTAGTACACCGCGGTCGAAAATCAATTCCTGATCGAGGTATTCAAGTTCATATACCAGACTGGTATCGCTTGAGATGTTGTAGTGGAAAGATGGGCTGATAGACAGTTTCTCGGAATACACTTCGTCGCGGAAGCTGCCTGCATCTTCGTAGGCGCCGTTTACACGGAAGGCGAGATCGTCGGTGATGGCATTGGTGTAATCACCTTCAAGGCGGTACAGGTCGTAGCTGCCTGCTGTGGCCTGAATATATCCTTCTTCATAAAACTGCGGCTTTTTAGTGATGATATTAATGGTACCACCCGGTTCACTGCGGCCGAATAATGCTGAGCCCGGGCCTTTAATGACTTCGATAGCCTGGATGTTTGACGTTTCACGGCGACCACTATAGCCGCGGCCGGCGCTAAAACCATTTACCAGGTAGCCGCCTGGCAGGTTTTCATCGCCTGCGAAACCGCGGATGGCGAAGCTGTCCCACATACCACCAAAACTGTTCTGGCGGGCAATACCGCTGGCAAAGTCTATAGCACTCTGGAAGTCATTAACCCCCAGATCGTCCAGCAGTTCGGCACTGACGACATCAATATTTTGTGGCATTGATTTAAGAGGAATATCACCACGATACGGTTGACGCTGCTGAACAACTTCAATTTGCTCGATGTCATCGGCATCGGCGTTAGTCTGGGCGTTGACAGTGGATGACAGTGCGACTGATACAGCAGCTGCAAGCACTGACTTCACGATAATTCTGTTGGTGTTCATCTTGTGTTGTTCTCCAATGAGTTCTCTGGTCAACGGCAAAAGGAGGTATCCGACAGCCTGTGGTTGTTATTGTGCTATCTGAAATTCTTTTTTTAAGTGGATAATCCTTCCACAATCAGTATAAGTGTAACGCCGCGCTCAAATTGCGTTGAAAAATCCCCTCTGCGCAGTGAAAAATATCAAGCCTTAGGTTGATGCAGCAGAAAATGCTAATTGGATAAAAAAAGCTGGAAATGGCGAAGATTGGCGACCTTTAAAACAGAAAATCGTATACGAAAAAGAGCTTTCAGGTGGTAGGCTCACGATTAGCGCCAGAAAACGACGCTAATCTGCAGTATATTGAGGTGAACGACATTTTAACTAGTGCGTGTTTCGGTCCGCCAAAACCACCATGAAAGCACTGCGGGCAGTAAAATGCTTGGCAGAAGCAGGCCTATCACTAAAATGCCGGCAAAATCTGCGGGCAGTATCCACACCAGAATGGCGCTGATGGGTCCTGCCGTGATGGCCAGCATAGGAGCAAGGCTTAATTTCGTCAATTGCCGAAATTAAGCCAGATGGATTACGATATATTAAAAGCGGTAACTAATGCTGGCGCGCAGTGTGCGTGGTTCAATAGGATGGTAGTGGAGGTCTTCAACACCCTCTTCAGGCTCACCAGGCAGGCGGCTGGCATACCAGTAATCGATATCATGGTCGTTGCTGTCCAGCAGGTTAAGTACCGACAGGCTGCCCTGCCACTGGTCAACTTCATACACCAGGCTGGCGTTGACTACAGTAAAGGTGTCGGACTGGCGTTCTTTAAAGCTATCCAGCGTACGTTTACCAAAGTACCGTACGCGCAAATCGCTGCGCCAGTAATCGTTCATTTGCCAGTTAAGGCCAACACTGGCAACTACCGGTAATGAACCTTCAATATACTTACCTTCGCCGGGTTCATCCTCGCGGTATTTCGAATCAGTCCAGGCAAATTCCAGATCAGTGGTCAGGTTAGATGTAAACCAGTAATAGGCGGAGAATTCCACACCCCAGCGGCGGGATGCACGGCTGGCTTCTGTGTTACCGGCATCGCCAACGAAAACCAGTTCAGAGTCGTTCTCCAGATACCATAACGAAAGTGAGGCATTGTAGTAGCGATAGCGTGCCACCCTTAAGCCAATTTCTGCACCTTCGCCTCTGACCAGCAAATCAACCGGTTCAGCCGCCTCGCCAGTGGCTGGGTCGATACTGATAACCGCGCCGCGGGCATCGTTGGAGTGAAAAGACTGACCCACATTTACATAGGCCTGCCAGGCATCATTTAAAATATAGCTCAGGCCGCCTTTGAGACTGGTGATGTTATCGCTGTCGTCACCACTGTTTGCGCTTAAATCACTGTTAACGTCCACAGCCAGGTAATCGTGGCGGATATCCACATGGCCAATTAAGTTGTCGGTAATATCAACATCAACCTGCAGAAACGCAGCCACCGAATACTCATCCACACTGTCGCGTCGAACCGGCGACTGACGAACGCGCTGGTTGGTGCGATACAGGCCTACTTCGCTGATGTCGTCATAACGCCATTCCAGGCCGCCAGTAAAATGTACGTGAGAATCACCTACAGTTGTCGAATGGAAACGGGTAAGTGTACCGCCATATATTGCGCGGTCGTCGACCTGTTCAAACTGATCGCCTGCCTCAGGGTTATCCAGAAAATAAGTAAAGTTAGAGAACAGGTTCAACTCGCTGGAAATGGCATAGGCGTTTACCATCCAGTCGGCCGATTGCCAGTTAACCGATAAGCTGTAGCGATTGGACTCACCGCCGAGCGTTGGATCCAAAGAGCCCAGTTCATCTATCAGGCCGCTTTGTACCGCGCGCAGTGGGATCTGATCGGCAGAATTCCAACTGTTGTCGTAACCTAAAAAAGTAATGTGCAGGATGCTGTCGTCAGTCACCTGTCGAAAACGGGCGAAGGCACTGGTTTTCGCAATGTCTTCATCTATATCGGTCCAGGGGCCGTCGTATTGCTGCCATTCTCCACCCACTGCAAGATTACTTTCGCCCACTGCTAAGTTAGTGGCTGCCACAGTGCGCAGGAAACCATTTTCGCCAATCTCAAGCTTGCCGAAGGGTTGATCAAAAGATGACATCAGCGAAAAATTGGCTGAGCCAGCCACAGAAAAATCCCCCTGCATCGCGCGGTAGGGCCCTTTCTGATAATCGATGCGCTGAATAAATTCAGGGGTGATAAAGTTAAGGTCGGTATAACCCTGACCGTGCCTGTGAGTGCGCATGTTCACCGGCATGCCATCCAGTGAAATACTAAAGTCGGTGCCGTGATCGAGGTTAAAACCCCGCAGAAAGTACTGATTCGCTTTACCTGAACCGCTGTGTTGGGTAACCACCATGCCCGGCACGAATTCCAGTATCTCGCCAGGGCGCAGCAACGGGCGCTGGGCAATGTCGCCGGTACCGATTACGCCTTCTGAGGCAGAAATCGACTCACCTATCAGGTCGCTTTGTTTACCAAATACCACCACGCGCTCAATATGCGGGCCATCTGCGAATGCTGTGGCAGAGGCCAACAGCGAGGTAGAAAAAATCAGATATTTCAAAACTCAAACTCTAATAAAAAAGGAACTTACTGATCTTAACGTTTTAGCCAGCGGATTGGATGCAGGATCCGATAAAAAGGGCAAATCACTCGACATGAAATGCTTTCACTTATTGGCAGAGAGGAAAGGAATGCTTATGTGTATGACAAAATTGTAAGACTGAACACTAACAATATTGTCAGTTGAACATCATAAAAACTCTTATTAATGTGTTGCTTATAACATTTTGTTAATAAGTTAACCGATGAACATACTGGTAATTGGATGTGGGGCGATTGGCAGCTTTTATGCCGAACGTCTGGCGAATGCCCGGGCAACTGTCACTGTCACAGCTCGCGGTGCACATCTGGATGCGCTAAAGCGTAATGGCCTTACAGTGATCCACGATGGCGAAACCCGCCATCAGGACGTCATTGCCTGTTCTCATCCTGAATTACAATCTACCAGCAAAGTTGATGATTTCGATGTCATAGTCATTGCGCTGAAAGCTACGCAAACCAAAGCGTTGCTCAACGAATTGGGAAGCTGGTTAGTCGCTGGCAAAACACCAGTGCTGTCGGTGCAAAACGGCGTAGATAACGAGCCTTTGCTGGCTTCTGTAATTGGGCAGGCGCGTGTATGGGGCGGCTTGTCGGTGCGCAGTGGTGGCGAAATATCACAGCCCGGGGTGGCCACAACCACTGGCATTTATAAAGTCATTATTGGCCCCTGGCCCGCGTCTAATACCATCCCTTCTAATTTAACGGCCTTGGCCAGTCTGTGGCAAAGCCAGCATGTCCCCCTTGAGGTAAGTAATGATATTCGCAAAGAGCTGTGGAAAAAACTGATTGTGAATTGTGGGGTGAACCCGCTGTCGACGGTCACGCGACAAAAAACCTATGAGTTAACCCATCAGCCGGAGCTCGCCCAAAAGGTTTATGGCGCCATGCAGGAGACCGGCAGGGCAGCCGCTTACGATGGGGTAGAAATCACCCCTGATGAAGTAGATGACATGTTCAACCTTATCAAGTCTTTTAACTCCATTAAAACCTCCATGTTAATTGATCTTGAGAAAGGCAGAGAGTTGGAGCTCGACGCTATTTTAGGCAGCGTGATTGCCCGTTGCCGCTTGCTGGGTAAACCAGCACAAATTACCGAATCTCTATGGACAGAGCTGACTTCAAAACCCTTGCCAGACAGCCTGGATGGCTTGTTTAACCGGGAATAAAAACACCGTTTGTCGAAGTAAGGAGCCTTACCGTGTTGTCGTCATTAAAAAGAAAGCTCTACGTGCCGGTGGCTATACTGGCCATTGTGGCCATCATTGCCCTGATTACCTCATTCTTTGTGATTTCTGTATTGGGCAATGCCCAATCCTCGGTGGAAGCCATCGAGCGCTACGCGGCAAAAGCCCGGCAAACGCAGTTTATGCTGGTGAATTATTTTGATGGTGAGGTTAGCGTAGCTGTGCTAACTGACGCGGTAAATGAACTTAAAAATATCCCGGACTCGCTGACCACACACGTGGAGGCCAATGAGTTTTCCGGTATAGCTAATCGGATAGCCCGGGCTGACGACCACCGTCAGCAAATGCTGCAACTGGAAGAGCAGTTACTGGCGGCCACCGACAGTTCCATTAATGAGTCAAATTCGTTTTTAAAATACGTTGCGAAGAAGCTGCTGAAAGATCCGGTGTCGTTGCCTGAAGGGGAAGTGCGCACCATCATTGGCGCCACCAATAACACCGACACTAACTATCGTATCCAACGCCTGTTTCTGCGCATGATAAACGATAGTAGTCTGGTTCCTGAGTTGCGCGAATATATCAGTACCGCCATCGAAAATACCCGCAAAGACCTTATTGCGCTCACCGGCACGCCGGTTGAAAACGCCGCTCGGCGTGGTTTGGAGCTCAATATTCAGGCCCAGGAAGTCAGCGAACAATACATTGACAATGCGGCGCGGCTGAGTGAGCTAAGAAAAGCACTGCTAAGTGATTTTTCAGAGTTTATAACCCTTCTGGGCAACGTTCAGACCAGCCGGATTGATGAGAGCTTTGCCGACGTGCGGGGCGCTATCATTATGCTTTCAACGCTGACTATTATTGGCATTGTGCTGGTGGTCTTTATTAACCTGGCGGCCGGGCGCAGTATTACCCAAAGTCTGGACTTAATCAGTAATCGCGCGGGCAAGCTGGCCGACGCCGGCGGAGATTTATCAAAGAGGCTGGATGAGAGTGGCGATCGTGAAATCGCGCAACTGGCTCAACAGTTTAATCGCTTTATTGAGCATATCCGGGGGATTGTGGGCGAAGTGAAAGAGTTGTCTGCTACAACTTCCTCCATGGCCAGCTCTGTGAATACCGGCAACCAGTCGATTGCCCGGGATCTGGAGGCACAGCTGGAACAGGCTGATGGCCTGGCGACCTCCGCCGAAGAAATGCTGGCTTCTATTGAACAGGTTACCCAGCACGCGGCCGGGGCGGCCAAGGAGGCCAGCAATGCACTGGCAGAAACCCGTAATAGCCAGGCACTGCTTAATTCAACTCTGGCTAACAGCCAGACCATGTCCAGTGATGTGGCCAACGCTACCGGTCAGATGGAAAAACTGGCCGGGCTGGCCGAAGAAATTGGCGGCGTGGCTGAGGTGATAAATTCCATTGCCGAGCAAACCAACCTGCTGGCGCTGAATGCGGCTATTGAGGCGGCCCGTGCCGGTGAACATGGCCGTGGCTTCTCGGTAGTAGCCGACGAGGTTCGTAATCTGGCCACTAAAACCCAGCAATCGCTGGGCCAGATCCAGGTGTCTATAGACGGGCTTCAGGGCGCTACCGAAATTGCAGTTAAGGCAATGCAAAGTACCCATTCTGTCAGCGATGAAATGGTTAAGCATACTCAGGAGGCCGCCGCTTCGCTTGCTCAGGTCACGGATATTATTGCTGCGATTGCCGACAATAATCACCAGATAGCGCTGAGTGTGGAAGAGCAGGCTGTGGTAATACGCGGTGTAAACAGTGCTGTAGTGGCCATCAGGGATTTATCGGCCAATGCTCAGCAGCGAACACAGAATGCGGCAGGTTCCACCGCCAGTATGTCGCAGCAGGCGGAGCAGTTACGCCTGTTGGTAGCCAACTTTAAAACCGGCTAGAGCACCTGCAGCAGTAACATGCCTGTTGCCGCCTGGCACAGTATGCCTGCCAGTAACACCGCGCCGTCTTTGCTCATCATTCCCACCGCGGTGAGGGTTATGGAGAAGGCAGGCACTGCTGCAGCAAAGGGCACCACTTCCAGTGGGATCATGCTCAGGGCAAACAGCGCGCAATAAACAGCAACAAAACGCGACGCCGGGCTTTGAGTTAACCCGGTTAAGCGCGGAGTGAGTATTTTCTCGGCTTTTACCACGTAGGGTCTGGACTTTTCTACTGCACTTTCCAGCTTTGCGTGGCTCAGAGAGCGATTCTTCAGAACGGCGGGTAACCAGGGATGTTCGTCGCCAACTGCCATCTGTAAGCAGATTATACACAGTGTTACGCCACAAATAGACGGTACACCGGGGATAGCGCCGGTAGGCAGCAAGGCTATAAGAGCAGGCAGAAGCAAAAGTGGCCCGAACCCGCGGCTTTCAAACTTGTTGACCACATCGCCCACCGACACCTCGCCAGTGGTTTTGTCCAGCAGATCGTCCATGATGTCACTGACTTTGTTTTTACTCATGCCTGATTATCCGTGTCTGTGAATACACCTATCATACACTATCCGAACTTTATGATAGCGGCATGACCAGACTGCCATTATTAAAACTCATTGCTGGTTTTTCGGGGGATTACAGACAGGGCCCTTGTCTAAATCTTATTGTGCCTGGAGATTGTGATCTGTCTGTAAAGATCATTCTTTTTTATGAAATGAATTTAATCTTATTAAGCAATAATCATCCATTTAATTAGGATTTAAAATACAGTTATCGCCTTATGATGATTGAGAATTCTATTTATGAACAGACTAATTTTAAGCCTCTGCCTGCTATTACTGCCAACCCTGAGTGTGGCAGGTAATCCTGGCTACTCTGTAGACTATATCCGCGGTGAGGGCGATGTCGAAGGGATTAAGCTAGCCGCACGTTACAACGCCGGACCGTTGTCATATATCAGCGATGACATCCTGCTGTACTGGGAAGCGAGTGTTAATTTCTGGGAATACGGGGCTGAAGATAACCACGATACCGATTTTGTGCTGGCGGTCTCGCCGGTGCTGGTAAAGCAAATTGGCACAATCAAACAAGCTCCTCTGTTTCTGGAAGCCGGGATTGGTCTCTCGCTTATTGAAGACACCACCTTCGCAGGTAAAGACGTTAGCACTCACTATCAGTTTGAAGATCGCCTGGCAGGGCAAGATCACGAACATTTATTGACCAACTGAGTTAACAAGAGATATTACAACTGGACGAAATTTAGTGACTGTGATCTTATACTCTCTTTTGCGGAGAGAGTCATGGGTACAGGTGCATTTGAACAGCTTTTTAGTGAGTTAGAAGATCCTCGTCAATCAGCTAAGGTGGC
>NZ_PVNP01000045.1 GCF_002993365.1 Marisediminitalea alba | reverse complement strand
AGCACAAATTACTGCGTCACAGAGAGGCAAAAACAGCCCGAAAATTGTCAATCAAAAAGATGGGCAATCAGATAAACCTTACCATGCAAGGGCTATGTCATGGGCACAGCGGTTAAAGCGGGTATTCAATATAGACATTACCGAATGCGAAAAATGCGAGAACCACAATGTAAGCATCATCGCTTGTATTATAGATATACACGTTATTCAGAAAATACTGGCACATATAGATAAAAAGCACCCAACTTCTAAACAAACAAAGCTATTGCCACATTTGCGTGCACCACCTGATGAACAATACACAAACGATTTCACTATTCAACGTGACTTCAATTTTGGGGCGTAGGCTCCATTTACTGCTGCAAGAGTAAAGAAAAACGCTAGTAAATGGTGGGGCTATTCGCGCTTCACCCCCCATTTCCTGCACCAAAGGCCTATCGTCGCAAGACATTGCAAACTAACACGCCTTAAAATACTCCCACAATTCGATAATTCAACAAACCAATCTAGTCAAAAAGACAACTGTCATAGGGGGTAGCAAATAGCTTTAATCCGTCTTATACTCAGGGAAAGAGTCAAAGCTGTGTCACATGGGGCACATCCTGACGGAAAATCGAAACGGACTGATCGTAGAGGCTGAAGTCACTGAAGCTGGCACAAGTAAAGAGTGGGATGCGGGTACCACGATGTTGGCAAAACAGGGAACACGTCCCGGAAGAACCGTAGGTGCCGATAAAGGCTACGACACCCTGGAATTTGTTGAGGGTAGTCGTGGCTTGGGCATTACCCCACACGTAGCTGCCAAGTCCTTGCGTAGCTGCATTGATAAACGAACGACGGGCACCGAGGGCTATAAAATCAGCCAAGTCAAACGCAAGCGAATTGAAGAGTGCTTCGGCTGGATGAAAGATATAGGGCTGATGAGAAAACTTCGTCATGTTGGGCGAGCCAAGGTCTCTTGGATCTTCCGCTTTACGGCGGCTGCCTATAATTTGACCCGATTGAAGGTGTTGATTGTCTGAAAGGGCAATTAAGGGCTTTGATAGCTGACATTTACGAGTGTTTTGATCAAATTTTGAACAAGACTTGCTGCAGAAAGATTATTGGTGCTGAAGCATCGAGAAATACCAAGATAAATTTTACTAAGGCGCACTTGTTATAAAAGTCGTAGCATTCAGGAAAACCAGATTTTTCAACAGCCTGTTAGGGTAGGCTACGCCGCCTTTCACTGTGACACAAAATTATCCCTGGATAGGGCCGGTGTGATTATAGAGGAGTTTTTATGGCGATTAGCGCCGTTTTGCCCCTGAAAGCCAGTGGCAGTTATGATGTCAACGACTTAAAGCGGGCGCACATTCTTTTTACGTCGCTCAGCACTTTTTTGCCGGCGGGGTTGATTAGCGAATTGTTTGTTGTCGTGCCCGGGTATGAAGTGGAATTGGTCAGACATGAATATGCCTGTTGGCAAGGGTTAAATATAATCGTCATTTCTGAAGACGAGTTGCTGCCGGAGCTGAAAAAATACCCTAAGATGCGCGGCTGGCGTAAGCAGCAATTGGTCAAAATAGCGATTGCAAATAAAGTGTCTAATAAGTTCTATCTGACATTGGATGCCGATGTGGTCTGCTTAAAGCCGTTAACAGAATTATTGTTACTACCCGAGGGCAAGGCGTTGTTGCAGTATGAGCCAAGGGCACAGCATCCGAAATGGTGGCGTTCGTCTGCCCGGCTGTTAGGTATCAGTGCAAATATCGGCCCGAAAGGAGTAGGTATGACAGTGACACCGGCGTTGATGGCAAAAACCATCAGCCAACAGTTGATGCAGGATTTAAAACCAAAAAACAGACAGTTAACTTGGGCTGACAGGTTGTGCTCATTACACAACCCTACAGACCCACGCAACTGGTGGCTGGGCCGTTACCTGCAGCTAAAGTGGACCGAATATTCGCTATATTATCTGTGTGCGCTAAAGCATCAGCTGTTAGAGCAGTTTCATGTGATTGCAGGCACCAGTAAAGTGCCGCAGCTCATGTTGATACACGACTCTCACCCCTATGAGCAGTGGCAGGTGGCGGATAGCTTCGCAGCCGACAATCCGGGGTTATTCTGTGTGGTGGGCAGTAAAACACGCTTGCCGCCAAAGCAGGTATTTGAGCGGTTGTCGGCATTTATTCAGCGGCAACCTGATGCGAGAGTACTGGCGCTTTTCGATTAAGGCGTCAATGAAGCAGCGTAGTGTGATACTTGGACAAAATAGCCATGAGAACGAGAAAAATTTCCTGTTTTGTGATTGTCTGTAATGAAGAAGATCGGATAGAGCGTTGTTTGCAATCGCTTTCTGGTTGGGTAGATCAGCTAATCGTATTGGACTCGGGCAGTAAGGATAATACTGTAGCTATAGCACAACAGTATGCAGACAAGGTTTATCAGACTGACTGGCCGGGCTTTGGCCCTCAACGTAATCGCGCTTTAACCTGGTGTGAGCATGATTGGGTATTAAACATCGATGCTGACGAAGTCATGACTGATGCCCTTAAAGCAGAAATTGATGCTGTCTTGTCTGAACCAGATTTGCAGGAAAATTTATTTAAAATGCCTTGGCATACTTACTTTTTTGGTAAGTTGCTGAAGCATGGTCGTTATTCCTCGCCGCAGGGTAAATTATTTTTAAAGACCGGTGTGAGTTTTAAGAACCGCCAAGTGCATGAAACGCTGCTTATTCCAAATGAGAAAAGTCGTACGCTTAAGTCTGCCATTATTCACCACAGTTGGCGCAGTTATCATCATGCACAGGAAAAACACCTGAAATATGCCTGTTTACTGGCTGAAGAAAAATATGCCAAAGGAAAAAGGAGTAGCCTGGCGTTTGCAGTGCTACGTTTTTTTACCGACTTCTTGCAGCAATATTTGTTACATCTTGGTTTTTTAGACGGGTGGAGAGGCTTTTTGATGGCCATTATTTTGGGGCAATACGGTTTTAATAAATACGCTGCACTGGTTACTTTACAGGCTGAGCATAAGGCAAAACAGCAATGACAAAGTCTGCTGAAAAATTACCCATAAGTGCCTTTCTGGTGACATGTAATGAGGCAGCGCACATAGCATCCGTTTTGGATGCTTTGCAGGACTTTGCCGAAATTATTCTGGTTGATTCGGGCAGTACAGATGGCACTCAGGAAATAGCCAGGGCAAAAGGTGCTAAAGTAGTTCATCAGGACTGGCTGGGATTTGCTAAGCAAAAAAACTTTGCCATGTCATTGTGCCAGTATGATTGGGTAATTAATGTTGATGGCGACGAAATACTTTCATCTGAGGTGATAACACATATTCGGAAACTGTACGAACAGAGCGAAGACATTGCCATGCGCTTGTACTTTGAGGATGTTTTTTGGGGCGAGCCCATGTCGCCGTATTCAGGCAAACGTTCTATAGTCCGCGTGTTCCGGCGAAGTCAGGCGCAGTACCCACTTGATCGAAAAGTTCATGAAAATCTGGTGTTGGCAAAAGGGGTATCGACTGTCAAAGTGCAGGGGCTGGTTACGCATTTTGGTTACGGAACCACAGAGTCACTGATGCAAAAAAAGAATAAGTACTCTTCGCTCAAAGCGCTTGAAAAGTTTGAAAAACGTAAAAGACCATCTCTGATTAAACTCTGCTTTATTTTCCCTCTTACCTTTGTCAAATCCTATGTTCTGCAAAGAATGTTTCTGTCTGGTAAGCGGGGGCTTGTGCATGCGCATATTGAAGCTATGTATGCTTTTCTAAAAGAGGCAAAATTGTTTGAATACCAACAGCTTGCCGGTAAACAACATGCCGATGCTCTGCAGAGAGGACGATTAAAATGAAAATTCTGCACGTACTGCAAAGTAAATTGTCTTTGCCTGCTCGAGATTACGGTGGAACTGAGCGTATTGTCTGGGGCTTATTAACTGCGCAACAGGCGTCTGGTCACGAGGTACGTTTGTTGTGGGGGGACGCTCCAGACTTACCAAAGAATGCTGCTCGGTATGATGCGACAAAGTCTATGCGTGAGCAGATAGGCGGCTGGCCCGATATAGTGCATTTTCACCAGCCCTTTGATGGTGAGTTAGATGTGCCTTATATTAGTACTGAGCATGGTAATGCAGAACATGCCCGTAGCTATGGCCAAAATACAGTGTTTTTAAGTGCACGCCACGCTAACAACCACAATGCGGAGTGTTTCATACACAACGGTCTGGACTGGACCGAATATGGCCAGCCGCATTTAGGTAAACCACAGAATTATTTCCATTTTCTGGGCA
>NZ_PVNP01000044.1 GCF_002993365.1 Marisediminitalea alba | reverse complement strand
GAGTATAAGACGGATTAAAGCTATTTGCTACCCCCTATGACAGTTGTCTTTTTGACTAGATTGGTTTGTTGAATTATCGAATTGTGGGAGTATTTTAAGGCGTGTTAGTTTGCAATGTCTTGCGACGATAGGCCTTTGGTGCAGGAAATGGGGGGTGAAGCGCGAATAGCCCCACCATTTACTAGCGTTTTTCTTTACTCTTGCAGCAGTAAATGGAGCCTACGCCCCAAAATTGAAGTCACGTTGAATAGTGAAATCGTTTGTGTATTGTTCATCAGGTGGTGCACGCAAATGTGGCAATAGCTTTGTTTGTTTAGAAGTTGGGTGCTTTTTATCTATATGTGCCAGTATTTTCTGAATAACGTGTATATCTATAATACAAGCGATGATGCTTACATTGTGGTTCTCGCATTTTTCGCATTCGGTAATGTCTATATTGAATACCCGCTTTAACCGCTGTGCCCATGACATAGCCCTTGCATGGTAAGGTTTATCTGATTGCCCATCTTTTTGATTGACAATTTTCGGGCTGTTTTTGCCTCTCTGTGACGCAGTAATTTGTGCTAACCGGTGTTGTTTGTCGACTTCGCGCAGTAACAGCAAGCCGGCATCGGAGGTGATATGGCCTCCGGAGAAGTCGGTTTCAATCTGGCGGCGGGAAAGTGGCGAGAAGGTCAGTTTTTGAGGTACCATTCTGGATGCGGCTACTGGTGCTTGGTGGATTGGTTAGGTTCTTGAAACTATAGCACTTTTAGCCGCTTCTTTTTATCCCTTCATGAGAAATCCGGGTTAGGGCGAATTTTAGCGGGGTGGCAGAACGTCGTGGAATGAACGCTTACATGCCGCCTACAGCTTGCGTAGGCACCGGCTGCAACGCCAGCCGCTCACTGAAACGCTTACGGTAGGCCGGGTCTTTACGCGAACGCAGCAGGAAATATAACAGCAATACAGGCGTGAGCAGCAGCAACGCTGTTGAATACAATACTTTAATCATGGGTGTTTACAACACAACAAAGTACGTCAGCCCCATCAATTAGTAACAGGTAATAGCTCATGCCAGCGATGCTCCGCATAAGGCTTCTTGCTATTCAACACACCACCACTAATAACTTTTAGATAGCACTGCTGATAAGCCGCAGCCATCGTCAGGTTATTAAATCGGGTTTTAGCGTAGTGATGACAGGCTTCGCGATCATACTTGCTACTGTCTTGCATCACCGATGCAAGCTCACTGTAACTTGACGACAGAAAGCCAAGCTCTGGCTGGGTGATGATTTCAGGAATTGCACCATACGGCGTTGCAAAAACAGGAGCTCCCAAATATAAAGACTCAATAATGGCAAGACCAAAAGGCTCGTGCCAGCGGACCGGAAATAACAGCCCCCGTGAATTACGCACCAACTTGTTTTTAACTGCGCCCCCCACCATGCCGTTAAAACGTAAATGCCAATCAGGATGGAAATAAAAGCCTCTGCTACTGAGGCTAAATCGGACACCACCTAATATCTGTAACTTGACACCCGCTTGCTTTGACACAGCCACTGCGCCACTGAGGTTTTTTATCGGCCATTTGGCCTTGCCCAGAAAATGGAAATAATTCTGTGGTTTACCTAAATGCGGCTGGCCATATTCGGTCCAGTCCAGACCGTTGTGTATGAAACACTCCGCATTGTGGTTGTTAGCGTGGCGTGCACTTAAAAACACTGTATTTTGGCCATAGCTACGGGCATGTTCTGCATTACCATGCTCAGTACTAATATAAGGCACATCTAACTCACCATCAAAGGGCTGGTGAAAATGCACTATATCGGGCCAGCCGCCTATCTGCTCACGCATAGACTTTGTCGCATCATACCGAGCAGCATTCTTTGGTAAGTCTGGAGCGTCCCCCCACAACAAACGTACCTCGTGACCAGACGCCTGTTGCGCAGTTAATAAGCCCCAGACAATACGCTCAGTTCCACCGTAATCTCGAGCAGGCAAAGACAATTTACTTTGCAGTACGTGCAGAATTTTCATTTTAATCGTCCTCTCTGCAGAGCATCGGCATGTTGTTTACCGGCAAGCTGTTGGTATTCAAACAATTTTGCCTCTTTTAGAAAAGCATACATAGCTTCAATATGCGCATGCACAAGCCCCCGCTTACCAGACAGAAACATTCTTTGCAGAACATAGGATTTGACAAAGGTAAGAGGGAAAATAAAGCAGAGTTTAATCAGAGATGGTCTTTTACGTTTTTCAAACTTTTCAAGCGCTTTGAGCGAAGAGTACTTATTCTTTTTTTGCATCAGT
>NZ_PVNP01000043.1 GCF_002993365.1 Marisediminitalea alba | reverse complement strand
AATAAGAACGTTAAACCCGATAACGTGGCATTGATGGTGATGTTAGATGTACCTTGCTCGGCCAATGCGAGTTGGAATTGGCGCAATTCTTCAGCCGTGGCATCCTCTGGCGAGCGTTTCAAAAAGGTAGCGAGTTTCTTCACGCCTCTGATGTAGCCTATTTGCGTTTTAGGACTGAGCCTACGCATGGTCATATCTTCAATCATGCGTTGGCGTATGGGGTTGGATCCTTCAAAGTAACTCATGGTTTCACTCCTGAGTGAATTCAGGGCGACATTGCCCTTCCTTCAGCTTAGAAGCGGAGAACGAGATCAGAATATAATTAATGAGGTGGGGGCGGCACTACTACCGCGGAGCGGTTTAGTCCCCTTGTCTTAAGCAGACGTCATTATTTACTTGTAAGGATGAATTAGCGAAAACTAGTGGTTGAGCAGTAGGCTGAAGAGCAGGGCATCCTGATTGAGAATACGGCGTTTGCAGAGGGCTTCTTTTTTGGCGCCAATGGCGTGGGCAAGCTTAATACTGGCCTGATTATCCGGCAGAGTGAAATACTCTAAACGGTTAAGGCCTAAAGGCTGTCTGGCAATTTCTATCAGGCGTTCACACAGTTTAACTGCCAGGCCCCGGCCTCTGGCCTCAGGAACCAGCCATAACCCCAGGTTGGCGTTGAGATGCACCGGATGGATGTAGTTAAGCAGGCCCATTCCCAAACATTGCTCGTTCCACATCAGCAGGTAAGTAATACCGTAGCCGATTTTACGTTGCTGCTCGAATGTCTCGATGAGGGATTCAGCATGTCGCAGAGTAGTGGGAGTTAAGCCTGAACCCATCCAGGGCTTAATGGAGGTGCAAGCAAGTTTGCCTGCTTCAGACAAGGCCAGTGCGTATTTGTGGTGGGCGCGAATAATTTTGACTGGCCCGGCATCGGTAAAAATGGGGGCCAGTCTGACTGGCAGGGTTGTCAGATCGATCAAAAGAGTTTCTTATCGATAACTCTGGCCAGCAGCACAACCACTAATACTACAAAGTAGGCGCCGAATATGATTTGCATCCATTCAGCCATCCCCATCGACAGGAACTGCCAGCTGTTTTCCAGACAGTCGCCACGGGCTGCAAATATGGCAGGTAGCCATTCATGTAGCGGTGCCCACTCGGGGAAATTAGGGAAGATTTCACAGGTGCCGAAGAACGGATCGTCCGACTCGATAATTTCAATGTGCTCAGAAGCTATCATAAAGCCTCTTACTGCACTGTATCCCCACAATCCATAACTTACCAAACGAGTGAGCGGGTGGTTGAACAGCAGCACCAGCAGGCCCGCCAGCACAATGCCCCACATCGCTGTGCGTTGGTAAATACACATTATGCAGGGTTCAAGACCCATGCCGTGTTGAAAATACAGCGCCGTGCACTCCAGTGCCAGCGAGGTGGCGAGGAGTGCCAGCCAGGCAGACTTTTGTTCTGCCCAGCTACTAAGTCCATTCAACAAACCCATTCTTTATAATGCTCCTAGTGGCCGCTGTTATCGGCACCGGGAACACCTGTGTGGTGTTCGATAAGGTGCATGTCGTAAAGCCATTGGGTGGCGTCTGCTAGGCCCCAGTAAGTGGCCAGTAGGCCTACAATTGCCAGTACTATGGTGTAAGGAAGGGCCATAAAGACCATGCGGCCATAGGAGAGTCTTAACAGCGGTGCAATCGCCGATGTCAGCAGGAACAGGAACGCAGCCTGACCATTCGGGGTTGCCACACTTGGCAGGTTAGTACCGGTGTTAATAGCAACTGCCAGTAAGTCAAACTGGTCACGGGTAATTTCGCCGTTGGCCAGCGCGGTGCTGACTTCGGTAATGTATACCGAGCCCACAAACACGTTATCGCTCACCATCGACAGCACCCCATTGGCCAGATAGAACATCACCAGCTGTGTGGTGCCTTCAAAACCCAGTACCCAATGGATAACCGGTGCAAATAAACCCTGTTCGATAATGACTGCGACCACACCAAAAAATACGCATAGCAGAGCGGTAAAGGGCAGCGCTTCTTCAAAGGCTTTACCCAGCGCGTGCTCTTCAATAACGCCACTCATGGAGGTGGCCAGTACAATAACTGATAATCCGATTAAGCCTACCGCGGCCATATGTGTGGCAAGGCCTACAACCAGCCATACACCGATCAGCGCTTGCACACCCAGGCGCGCTTTATCACGCACGGAGCGGGCCTGATCCATCGACTTATCATAATCCACCAGAATTTGACGCACTGCGTCTGGCAACTTAGCGCCATAACCAAATAATTTGGTTTTCTCCAGCATGACGGTAGTCAGGATACCCATCAGGAATACCGGAATGGTGATGGGTGACATACGGATGAAGAACTCTACAAAGTTCCAGCCGGCTTTATCTGCAATGATCAGGTTTTGCGGTTCGCCTACCATGGTCATTACACCACCCAGCGCGGTACCGACTGCAGAGTGCATCATCAGGTTACGCAGGAAGGCGCGGAAGTCATCCAGATCATTAGAACCTAAATCTGCCACGCTGTCGTCGGAGGTATGGTCGTGCTCGTGATGAAATTCTTTGCCCGATGCGACCTTGTGGTAAATGGTGTAGAAACCGAGGCCAACGGCGATGATTACCGCAACAACGGTTAACGCGTCGAGGAAAGCAGATAGAAACGCCGAAGCAATAATGAACGCCAGTGACAATACGGTTTTATTTCGCACCCGAATAACCAGCTTGGTAAACAGAAACAGCAGCAGGTCTTTCATAAAGTAGATACCGGCCACCATAAATACCAACAGCAACAGCACTTCGAGGTTGACCTCTATCTCGTGCATCATGTGCTGGGGGGTTGTCATGCCTATGAAGAGTGCTTCTATAAGTAACAGCCCGCCGGGCTGCAGGGGATAACACTTTAGCGCCATAGCCAGGGTAAAGATAAACTCGATAATCAGTAACCAGCCGGCCAGAAATGGATCGAGCATGAAAATCAGAGGGTTAGCAATTAAACAGCCGATAATGGTCTTTTTATACCAGTCTGGCGCATGCCCCAGAAAATTCTTATAGATCGCCATGGTCATAGAGGTTTGCATGGAGTAATTTCCTTTTTTATCACAGGCTTAATTTGTTGTTCTCAGCTAATAATAGACGAGATTTATAATTTTTTGTCACCACCTGGGTGACAGTTTGAATGTGAATGTCTGTTTTTAGGACACTTTTCGTCTAATGCTTGCAAAGACTAACCGAAATCTATCCCGACAGGAAGTAGAAAGCGACGTATCTCAGACCATCTGCGCACAGCTGTTTAAAAAATGCGCGAAGTGAAAATTATTGCTGCTCTTGCGCATATTTCATTGTCAGACTGAGAAAAACTGTCACTTGTCAACCAGTTTGTTATGCTGTTTTAACACGTAGAACTGTTACAATTGGTCGTATCTATTTAAGTTAGGTGATTCAAGCTGCCTAACGGCGATTTATTCATTGTGCTTATGAAAATTCATCTGGTACAATCAGTTTGAAAATAACAAGAACGTTCGGTGGCGAGCAAATATGATATACAAGGCACAAAGTCCGGCTGGTTTTGCCGAGGAATACATCGTAGAGTCGATTTGGAGCGGACGTTTTCCTCCAGGGACTATTCTTCCCGCTGAACGGGAATTGTCTGAGCTTATTGGCGTAACACGCACCACTTTACGTGAAGTGTTGCAGCGTCTGGCCCGTGATGGCTGGTTAACCATTCAGCATGGCAAGCCAACCAAAGTGAACAACTTCTGGGAAACCTGCGGCCTTAATATCCTTGAAACGCTGGCTCGTCTCGATCAGGATGGTATTCCCGAACTGGTCGATAATCTGCTGGCAGCCCGGACCAATCTGAGCGCTGTATTTATTCGCGGTGCTATCCGCAAAAATCCTCAGGAATCAGCCGCTATCATTGCACGTTATAAAGAGGTTGAGGAAGACGGTAAAGCGTTTGCGCACTTCGATTATCAGCTGAACCACGATTTAGCCCTGGCGTCAGGCAACAATGTCTTTGTGCTGATGATGAACGGCTTCCGTGGTTTGTATTCGCGCATTGGTGGTTTCTTCTTCTCAGACCCACGTGCACGCGATGTAGCTAAAGAGTTCTACGCCAAATTACAGCAGGTTGCCGAGCAAGGTGACTACAAGTCGGTACCCGCAGTAGTCCGCGAATATGGTTATGCTTCAGGGCGGGTCTGGAATGAAGTTCGCGAAACCATGCCTCAGGATTTAGTTGATTAAGCGCCGCATCCGCGGCTCTTTTTTTATCGTGCGCCGGGCATGGCGCGTAGTGCGAAAGCACTGTTCGATTCATTGTGGTGGTGAGTCGATGACTTGGAGGTGAAAGTCCTCTGCACACCCAGCAAGGGGAAGTGCTAGCCGAACGGCAAGGGTGTTCATCGCGAGGTGAAATCTGAATGAAGCCGAAGGCAAAATGCTGGCCTGACGAACAGGAAGCGGTTTAGGCGTTGTTGCAGGGTGA
>NZ_PVNP01000042.1 GCF_002993365.1 Marisediminitalea alba | reverse complement strand
CCTAAACCGCTTCCTGTTCGTCAGGCCAGCATTTTGCCTTCGGCTTCCTTCAGATTTCACCTCACGATGAACACCCTTGCCGTTCGGCTAGCACTTCCCCTTGCCGGGTGTGCAGAGGACTTTCACCTCCAAGTCATCAACTCACCACCACAGTGAGTTAAACGGTGTCGAAACACCACGCGCCATGCCCGGCACACCATAAAAAAGCCCGGTTAGTTCCGGGCTTTTATTGGGATTTTCAATAGGTTAATGCATTAACCTTGGAATGGGTTACGCTTAGTTTGGCCACCCTGTTCGTCAGGTACACTACCTGCGAAACCTTGAGTCAGTTCGGCCAGGCTCCCCGCCTTTTCTAAAACTGGCGCAACGTATTGCTTTTTGCTTTGCTGAGTGTTTTCAGTTTTCAAAATTCGTTCCTTCTTACTTGTTACGACGAGATAAGCGCATACCCAGCAGACCTAAGCCTAACAGAGCCAGACCAGCCGGAGCAGGTACATCTTCTGCAGCTGCGTCTACGTCGGTTAAGAAACCAGTTACACTGTTTTCTTCGAAGATACCGTCGATAGTCACTGTGCTGTACAGTTCGTCTTCAACCAGGTTGCTATAAGTTACGGTGTATTGTGGCAGATCAACTACCATTTCGCGGCCAGCGCCAGAGCCGTTGCCAGAAGCCATACCGTATTCGGTATCGAATACCAGACCAGTGCCCAGCATATCAAGGGTGATTGACATGATGTCAAATGATGCAAACACTTCGAACAGACCATAGTAAGTGCTGGTTGAAGGATCGAACTCACCGAAAGAATCACCGTCTAACGTTACAGACCAGTCAGATGCACCGAATGCACCACCAGCTGTAGTTGAGGTAGACACCCAGGTTGCAGACTCTGAACCACCGGCTAAGAAGTCAACCGTTACTTCGATGCCTGCCAGCTCCGCACCAGATACTCCCTGGATATAAGATGCATTTGCTGAAAAGCTTGCTGTTACAGCTAATGCCATTGCGAGTAAATATTTCTTCATTTGGAAAATCCCTTGAAGTTGTTAAATCTGATTACTGATACTACTGCAATCACTAATGCAACTGTCGTGCCTGAATTTAAAACATCACTTAAGTTGTTGTTTTACAAAGACCGGATCATGTTATTAACAATATCGGATCCGGGCGATCCGCACAATGTGTAAAATTTTGTGACACTACAGATGCCTAAAAATTAACCCATTGTTTAAACTGTAGTTTTTGCTTCATTTAACAGTGTAACACTGCTTTATTGCGAGTTTAAGACAAAGCTAAGCTATTTGCGGTAAATCTCCACCTCAGCGTTTTACAGCCGATGAGGTGCTAGCCCTGGAATGGATTGCGTTTAGTTTGGCCACCCTGCTCGTCTGGCACACTGCCTGCAAACCCCTGGGTGAGTTCTGCCAGGTTACCGACTTTATCTAACGCAGGCTTTTGGTATTCTGCGCTTTGTTCTATGTTACGTTGCTCTGTGTTGCTTTGCTTTGCTGTTTGCTGGCTCATGGTAATTCTCCTGTCGAATTCGATTATTAGGCCTGGCGTTTTCGAGCGCTCAATAATAGCCCTAATGCCACTAGCGCTAGCCCTGCAGGGGCTGGCACCGGCATATCCGGCTCGATCATGTCGGTGTCGGTCATAAACGCACTGCGCATTCCTGCGCCAACTACCCTGCCATCAAGGCTCATCAGCGTCATAATACTGAATAACTCGTCTAGGTAATTTTGTGTATAAGTGGCAACTAGCATCGGACTTGAGCCCACCATTTCACGGCCAGGACCAGAGCCATTGGCTGAGGCATCACCGAATTCTGTATCGAACACCACACCAGCGTTAACGCCATTTAAGGTAAGTTCCACAATATCGAAATTTGAGTTGTTGGCCACAACCCAAAGCCCGTAAAAGGTGTTGGTGCCCGGGTCGTACTCACCAAACGAATCGCCCGACAGCATTACGCCCCACTCCGGCGATAACGCGCCGCCCATATCAGTCCCCATGGCGTTCCACATCAGGGTATCGGTTGAACCATCAGAAAATTCTGCGGTAACCGTCATGCCTGCCATATCAGCACCGGTAACGCCTTCAATAAACGCCGCATTTGACTGACTGGCGAAAAGTGTAAAAAGACCAGCTAATAAATATTTTTTCATTGTTATCTTCCTCTAATGTCCGGCTACTACCCTGTACAACTTATTACCATAACGATCCGCGTTGTGCGCTACTCAGTTAACGCAAAAAGCGCGCCATAACACTTATAAACTTTTATTATCAATAGGTTATATAACACCTAAACATTTTCCAGCTATTTTGGTGGCGTTAGGTATTTTCTCTGTAAAATTCTCCGACAACCTCCTTAAAAATGGCTTGATAAGCCGTGTTTAACCCTTAAAAAGGCGGATTTCGGCACAATATGCGCCGCTGATACCGTTACAGAGTGCCATTTTTATTGTCTTGACTGGCGCCTTGTCATATCTTTATAAACCACATAAGCACATGATTTTAATATATTTTTTATATTTCTCTATTCCCTTTCACCGATTAGCACAAATTTTGTGCAACTATGTTCCAACAAGATCCATTTTTTGATTTAATCTATATTTTTCAAATGTTTAATTATTTTTTCAGCAATGGATTTATTGGATCAGGAGCGCTTATCTTGCCTGCTATAGCCGAAACAGGCATAGTGAACGGCATTCTCCAAGGACGTAAATTGCATTACCTATGACTGCAATGTTTGCCATGGTGGCGGCAAACCACCACGCATTAAATGAATTGTTTAACCAAGCCAGCCAGTTCGCCACCGTGCGTTTGCTATGGCAAAACCCTAATTGCCTGGTTGCCAGCTACAATCAGCACGGCCCTGTTCATAACGCCAGGCTACATCAGTTTAGTTTTACCCACGCCAATGCCATAGTAGCGAGCAGTCGCGCGCCCGATAATAATGCGTTAAGCACGCAAATCAATGAAAATGCGGCAGGCATATCGCGCCGCGTTAAAGGGGCACACACTGCGTTTTGCTGGGCTGCAGATAAACAGCAGTTAATAGCCAGCCGCGATGCGCTTAATCAACACTGCTTGTACTATGCCCGAGTGGGTCAGGTAACGGTTATCAGCTCTGAAGCCAGCTTTATTGCCGGATTACTGCCGGCTACCCCCACGCTCAATCCCGCCGCATTGGCGTGTTGGCTGGCCGGCGAGCCTAACCCAGAGTTGTGCCTGTATAACAATATTGCTGTATTGCCGATGGGCTGTTCGTTGCAAGCCAGCCCGGATGGTGGCCTGCACACCCAACCGTTCTGGGATATCGACCCTGCTCATCGCCTTGAACTGGCCTCGGATAACGCCTATCGCGATGCGTTTTACCAGTTGCTTAACAACACCGTGGGCGATCATATTGCCGCTGATGAGAACTTGGTAGTCAGCCAAATGAGTGGCGGTATGGATTCAACCTCGATTACCGCGCTTGCCCATAAACTGCTTAGCCCACAACGCCATTGCCGGCCGTTATCGCACTTATACAGCCAGTCGGAAAGTTGCGATGAGTCAGACAATATTAAGGCGATGTATGCCCACCTGGGCCTTCAGGATCCCATCCAGATCACGGTAGATGCCGGTGCGCACCGGGATTTCTTATCTCTGTATCCCACCGATTTTGATTCACCGGGTACCGTACTTTCTCCGCGTTATCATCAGGAATGTGAGATTATTCAAGCGGCTGGTAGTCACCGATTACTTACCGGTAATGGTGGTGACGAAATGTGCTGGGGGCACGCCAGTGCTTATACTCAGCGCTTAAAGCAGGGCGATATTGGCGTGATTAGCGAGGTACTCAAAGCCTGTAAGCAAACCGGCATGGCACCGTGGCCGGTGTTTCGTTCGTTGTTTGTGAAGCCGATGATCCCGCAGTCGCTATTGGCTTTGGCGCGGCAAATTAAAGGGCGTCAACCTGCAGACTTGCCTGCCTGGTTAACGCCAAAAGCCAGTGCGTTAGCGCAAGAAACCGGCACGGTAAAAAATCCCTTTGATCCTAACAAAGATGAAGTAGGCTATGCCCGTTACCAGGCGCTTAAAACAACCTCTACGTTTAATTCGTTACGCTCGTATCAAAAGGTAGCCTGGCAATATGGTATAGAGGTAGTTCATCCCTTTTTTGATCACCGTATTGCTGAATTTACTTTCGCTATTCCGCCTAAGCAGCTTATTCGAGGCGCCTACCCTAAATGGCTACTGCGTAATGCTATGGATAGTTTGCTGCCAGAAAGCGTTTGCTGGAATGTGCAGAAAGTGACTTTTGATAATCATTTCGGCAAATTGGTAAAAGATAACGCTGAGCCACTCAGAAAGTTGCTGGAAGACACCCGCCTTGAAGAAATGGGTTTGTTGGATAACGCAAAATTACTGAGTGCTTTTGATCATACCGTAGGGAGTAATAAGGCCCATGTACACGTGGACTTATTGTACGCCATATTAACCCAACGCTGGATCCAGCAGCATCACTAAGAATGCTGTTTATACCTCGCGAGCCACAACCTTAGTCATCTCCGCATGCTCCACCTTCGTCATCCCCGCATGCCACACCCTTCGTCATCCCCGCATGCCACACCCTTCGTCATCCCCGCATGCTCCTGAGCGGGGATCTCCTTAATAGGCTATTTAAGCGGAGCCAGACTGTTTAGAAGATCCCGGCTCGGAGGCCGGGATGACAATATTTTTTTGGCCGGGATGACTGTATTTTGTTGGCCGGGATGACAGGTAATTAAAGTCATCACCACATGCCACAACCCCCGTCATCC
>NZ_PVNP01000041.1 GCF_002993365.1 Marisediminitalea alba | reverse complement strand
CTCTGTTATCAACTGTGAGACGCTATCAGTGCCTTTCAGCAGCTTCTCAACATAACGGGTTTGACTATCTGTTAAGTGTTCTAACTCGGCTATAAGCTTTGTAAATTGTGCTGGGATCATGATCAACCCTCAATAACTGTATTCATATACAGTATAGCAACAATTTAGCAGAACATAGCCATTTTCATTATAAATAATGGCAGCTTTGGTTGGTGGTGTTAATGGGTTTTAGTTATTTTTTATGTTCGGATAAGTAGACATTGATACCAAATAGCGTTTGGTGTTGCAACGGATAACGGCGTTTGGTTTAGCCCAGGTTATACAGTGATACCAGCTTTTCATACAGGGGTACGCGCTCTACTAAAATTGCTGCGCTAATAGCCACAAGTAGTGAAATTCTAAGGGCCCAATGCGCTTTATGTGGCCGCTGAAAGTGCATCTGAATACTAATACCTAAGATGGCCCCTAACTCGTTGCGTAGAATGTCTTCCCACTGAAATGCCCGGCCAACAGAACTTTGAATGGTTTCTACCAGCAGGCTAAGGGCAAATACAATGAGTAAAAAGCGGGGCAGGCGGGTGCGGTTTTTGCCTTTGGTGAAGGGATAAAACGCCAGGGCAAACATACAAAAAAAGATGATATGCCCGGTATTCAGGATGGCGCCACCCACGGCGTTTCGCAGCTCTTTCGGCACCGGGATAAAAAACAAGGCAGATAATAATATAAAGCCCAGTACCAATACCCACGGCAATAAAAATGGCGGGCGGGGCTTTAGATGGGGTTCATCCTGAACAGACATTGGCTCTCTGGTATCGGTACATTAACGAGATTGAGTATAACGTATTTACCAAATGAGAGCACAAAGATTATTAACCATGCGTGCTTTGGGGTGGTGTTTATTTGTAAGTAATTGCAAAAGGAAAGGGAACTGCATTACCTAACCTTTAAAGATAAAGCTTGGGCGTTATGGGAGCCTGATATTGTTATGAGATGCGATGTTCGGTAAACCACTTTAAACTCATCTGCTTACTGGCCATAAACTGCTACACTCGCCGGGCAACTATTGTTAACTGTGGGGCTTTTTATGGCATTTTTAAGCGAGAGCACATATCAAACAATTATCGGTGCCACACCGCTGGTGTCTATCGATCTGATTGTGAAAAACGCTAAGGGCGAGGTGCTTTTGGGCTACCGTACTAATCGCCCGGCGCAGGGCTATTGGTTTGTACCGGGTGGCCGGGTACAGAAAAACGAAAAGCTGGATAAGGCTTTTTTGCGCCTCACTGAGGCCGAGTTGGGTATAGCTATCGAGCGTTCTGCGGCAAATTTTATGGGCGTGTTCGAACATTTGTATGAAGACAGCGCCTTTGATGAATCGGTGTCTACGCACTATGTGGTATTGGGGTACGAACTTAACCTGGATATCGCGCTGGATGCATTGCCAAAAGAACAGCACAATCAGTATGCCTGGATGGCGAGTGATGAACTGCTAAAGCGTGACGACGTGCATGTGCATACTAAATGGTATGTGGAGTAGCCGGGGCACGTCAAATGTTATTCGTGCTAGTTCAGATAAACGTTAAGGTGTACCGTTATTTGTATGGCCTCCGCTAGGAGGCCTTTTTTATTACTGTACTGGTATTATTTAACGGTTGCTTTGGCTCGCGAATCGATAGCTCTAAAAATAAAATCCATAAGTTCTGGCTGCCATATATCGTTATGACCTTCCATGATGCCGTCTTCGGTAAATATATTCATGTACGGGTTGTTACGCTGTACGCGATTTTTAGAGGTCAATTTTAAACAAGGGCCAACTATGGTCGACTCGTTTTGAGTAATGGTGTTCATTGTTTCTACAGGCATTGCTTGCGATTTAAGCTCACTGTATTGGCAATTATCTATACGATTAAGAAAGTGGGTAACATAGGCATCATAGTGTCCTATGCCTGTCATATCAGCCCGCCATTCTTTAACCAGATGGTGGTTGGCCTGGTTGTTGGTTGCCTTGGAGTTAAAAGGTCGGCAGTATTTAGCGGTTGTTTTCTCGTGGGTTTCAAACAAGACGTTGGGAATTCGGCCTATAGGAAAGGTCCACCTTACTGCCCAGTCTTCTGCAGCGCTTAGCAGCATTAACCTGGGAGGTTGATTGGCTGGATAAGCCCGGCATTCATCTTGCGCAAGATCGTACAATGAATGGTATAGCATGGCTTCGAAAGCCGGGTTGATTAACACCACCAAATCGCCAAATCCTGCAACCGCCTTGGTTGTGTTAAACGGCCGGCTTTGTATATATCGCTCGGCTAATATGCTCTGGATTGAGGAGAACAACGCCGCGCCACCAAAACTGTGACCAATGGTTACCATAGTATTGTTGGGCGACTGATGTTTAACAATATCTTCCAGCTCCAATAAGGTAGTGATCATGCCATTACGGCCTACCTGATGAGCGGTTTGTTTTCTGTCCCAGAAGGTTAGGAGATGATTAAGGTACCAGGGAAAGCGTCGGCCATGCCAGCCAAGGTATACACCTACCACCTGTTGGCCTGGGTTTTCTTTAGCCAAACGGCTAAGAACCTGGCGAAGTTTAATAATATCACCGTCTTCATCGTCACCATCGGCATTATGATTCCAACCGTGAATGTAAGTTACTAACAATGTGGGTTGGTTTGAGTGGGTAAGCGATCGTAACTGGTTCATTACGGTTTTTTTATTGGCGGCGCTGTAAACGGCTCCTTGATCGTCAAACTCAACAAAATGCAGCTGATAGGTTGTATTGGCACTGGTACTCGTAGCGGCTGATTTAGTCATACCCGACGTGGCGCAGGCGTTCTTGCCATGATAAGGGCAGATACTGCTATAGTCGCTTCTGAAAGCACCGGTATTTATACACCCTGAGGTGATCAGCGTTAGCATGAGTAAGCTTAAGGATTTGAGCGTTTTTTTGTGGCGTTGGAGTAGCTTGAGTAATTGGGTCATGAGTCGATTCTTATTTTTAATGTCATTGGAACGGGCTTTTATTTAGGCATGGTGAAAAACTGACTGCGTTATTTCACGCATGCCTCATACAATCTGGTGTTAGTGCCATTAATTACCGGTAATAAACGATCGAATACTGTCGAAGCCGGAGCGGTAGGCAAAGAATATCCCTACATCATCGGCGCCTTTGCCTAAATTCGCTTTAAATCCAACCACAAAACGGCCTTCGTCGGGATCGGCATCCGGGGCGTTATTTAATTGCCATTCGCCGCGGATCAGCCAGCGTTTTTGATCTTCCAGACCTCCGTACTCTTCAAAATTGAGGTAACTTACCCACACCTTTCCACGAGGAATACTATTTTTGGCATTACGGGTACTATTACCAAAATATAAGTACTCGCCCAGTAAACCATAATAATGCACTACAGCGTCTTGTTCGTCGGTTATGCTGTCGCGGGTTTTAAAGCCTGCCAGCGCCCCTACTGTAAAATAATCCTTGAGCGTATCATCTTTGTCAGCCCAAAAGTTGGTGGTCACTTTGGTGTAAATGTCCAGTGAGTCGGATACGTCATTGAAGGTGGGTTGACTCGGTTTTGAGGTTTCATCTTCGGGCATTTCTTCAGGCTGGTCGCCTTCTGCATCAGTGGCGGGTTCTGTGGGTGTGCTGTTATCTTCTGAGTCGGTAAGCGTAGGGCTGCTTGCAAAGAGTCCGCCGATTTCCCAGTGCAGTGTATTGCCGCTTTCAGAGCGCCATCTGCCGTCAAAACCAAATTGGGCAAAGGGGGTTTGCTCCTGCAGCCCTTCGTGTTCGTTATCTTCGTTGTACGATGAGTTGAGTGAATAACCCACCATAAACTGGTTAGTCCAGCTTGAGCCATCACTGGGTTTGTAATAATTATTTGCGCAGTTTTTGGTGAGGTTGTTTATCCAGTCTTTACGCGCTGTTTCGGTTACCGCGGTGGCGGGCGAACCTGGGTGTTTTTTTACTGCAAAATGGTCAAGATCAATGGTATCGATCTCCCGGCCAGCAGAGCAGGTGTTAAAACTGGCCTCGAAACTTTGGATCTCTGTTTCGACACAGGTTTGTTGATCGGCATCTGCGCAGCGAACAGTCAGGGTGGAACTGGCGTTAGCCTTGGTTAGGGTAACCGCGGTTAACAGGGTAGTGGTTATTATCATTATTGAGGAATATTGAGATGTTTTCATTGCTTTTTCTTGTATGTTTTTTATACAAGTTGATGCAGTGGGCGGTTTCTCTCATTAAAATTTCAAAACGTGGATTTTAGTGGTGTACAAAATAATGGGCTGGCTAAGTGCGATGGGCTAAAGGGGGGAGAATTGGCAAGTCTTTTTGTGTAGGTAGGTTTGATAAAGGCAACGCTTAAGTAAAGCGCTGCCTGTAACCAGACTGGTATTTAGATCACTTCAAACTCAACTTCAACGTTACCGCGGGTGGCATTGGAGTAAGGGCATACTTCGTGCGCCTTGGCTACCATGGCTTCTTTATCGGTATCGATATCACCTAAATCTACAATCAGTTTTACTTTAATCGCAAAACCCGTAGGAATAGGACCAATGCCTACTTCGCCGGTTACCTTAACGTCTTCCGGCAGTTTTACTTTTTCCTGACCCGCCACAAAACCCAGCGCGCCGATAAAGCAGGCTGCATAGCCAGCGGCAAACATCTGTTCAGGGTTGGTGCCCGGGCCATCGTCACCGCCCAGACCTTTTGGTACCGACAGGTCGGTTTTTAAACGGCCATCATCAGATTCCGCTTTACCGCCACGACCGCCGGTTGCTGTTGCTACGCCAGTGTAAAGTACATCATCTAACTTATGCATAGGGTGTCCTCCTGAAATTTACTTTGTATGCAAAGTAAAAGTAGCAAACCTACAGTTGCCTGACAACTATTTTGTATGCAAAATAATGGCAGAGGTATTTTTGTTATGACAGATGACGATCTGCTAAAGCTGGACAACCAGTTGTGCCACCGTTTTTATTCCGTATCCAATGCATTCACCCGGGCTTATCGGCCGTTGTTGCAAAAAATGGATATTACTTATCCGCAGTATCTTGTGTTGTTGGCATTGTGGGAGCATAAACAGCTCACTATTTCTGCGCTGGTAGAAAAAAGCCGGATCGATCCCGGTGGTTTAACGCTTATCCTGAAAAAGCTGGAGCAAAAGGGTTATGTGCATATTCAGCCGTCTGAGCAGGATAAGCGGGTAAAACAGGTGGTATTAACCACCAAGGGTAAAGCAGCTAAAGCCGAGGCGGCGGCTATTCCTAAAGAGTTATTGTGTCAGATTGAAAACCTCGACATGAATGAGTTGCAGTTACTCAGTGGCCTTATTGATAAGCTGTATTGTGATTTAACGCATTCCTGATATTTTGTTTACCCTTCCTTTGTCGTCTCTGCATGCTTTCCTTAGTCATCCCCGCATGCTCTTGAGCGGGGATCTCCTAAATAAGCAGGGCTCTCCTAAAAAGGCTGTTGAAGGTGAGCCAAACTGTTTGGGAGATCCCGGCTCAAGGCCGGGATGACAGTATATTTTTGGCCGGGATGACGGGAAATTTTTGGCCGGGATGACCGTATTTATTTGGCCGGGGTGACAGTCATTTTTTGGCCGGGATGACAGCATATGTATGCTGGCTGCCCGGGATGGGAAGCGGAATATCCTTGGTCTATCTGATATCAGATATCTGCACTGCGTAATAATCATAATGCTGTACAGAACAACGCAGCTCATTACACTAGGTGCCTAATTTTTACAGCTAAATACCATGTTCAGTTAAAATTTTAGCCCTAATGTTGTTATCCCATTTTGCTGTGTTGTACAAGTCATTGTATGGAAACGAGTAGGTAATCATTACTCTTGATAAAGCTTCGCTTGTTGGAGCGTCACCAAAGGTGTTTGTTAACGGGTCAAACTCCTCAATTTCGATGTCAAACATGATCGCTTCCGCTGCCTCACTCAGGTATTGATATACTTCAAACTTCAATGTTTCAGAACTGGTCTTCGACTCATATAACTTAGCCATCACAACTAAAGCAAGCGACGGTGCAAGGCCTTTTAATGCCAACACTGCGTTCCCTCTTTCATGGTCTTCCGCTTGCTCATCCATAGCTAAACCATATGCCGTTTTAACACTGTAAAAATAAAGGTTATCGTCTTTTAGCTGTGTGCGTACCTTACCGTCCAGCTCAGCACTTGGGTAGCCGAATTTCAAATACATGGCAGATAGCCTCTCATTGCTTGGCTTATGCGTTCTTGCTAGTTCAAGGTACCTTTTCCATGCCGAAACTTCATCGCTTGAAAACCAATCGGCTGTTGCGTATTCTGATGTTCTCGATCGCTGATTCTGGCTAGCCCGATCAACTCTATTCCGGTCATTCGATCACAGACTTTTTCTTCACCACCCGATCAGTCTTTTATGCTTGTTAACTTCTTTTAATTTTAAAGAGGAAACAAGTATGTCAAAACCTACTGACATAGAACGCGTTAAAGCGGTTCTCTATCTTAAGCTTGATGAAAACCTCAGTAACCGGGACATCGCCAGGAGACTGAATGTGGGGGCTGCCACTATATCTGATATTCTCGGTAAATTCAGAACCCTGGATTGTGGCTGGCCGTTACCTGAGCATGCCTCCGATCAATGGCTACATCAGTCACTTTATCCTGACAGGAAAGCGGGCCGTATTAAACCTGATTATGGCCTGATGGATATTGAACTGCGGCGTAAAGGTGTAACTAAACTGCTGCTCTGGGAGGAATATCAGGCTAATTACCCTGATGCTTGCTATAGCTACAGCCAGTTTTGCGACAAT
>NZ_PVNP01000040.1 GCF_002993365.1 Marisediminitalea alba | reverse complement strand
AAATTAGAGAAAGACAGTGTGTTGTGTAGTGATGGCTATAAGCCCTACATAGCTCTTTCTGAGAAAAATGATTTAATACACAAGCGCTTAGATGTGGCAGGAGGAATTAAGGTGATAGATAAAGTCTTTCACATTCAAAATGTTAACGCCTATCACAGCCGTCTGAAAGCGTGGATAAAACGGTTTCACGGAGTAGCCACAAAATACTTGGAACACTACCTAGGTTGGTTCAGGTTTATGGATACTCCAGAAAACCTTAACGAAAACAGGCTCTTTTCAATTCAACAACAGTTAATCCGAACATAGCCTTCTTATTAGCCTTATCTAGTTCTGACTTAGTTCTAAAAAGCTCTTCCTCAAGCGCTGCGGCCGTTTCCTGGGCTTTTTTCATTGCAGCTTTGTCACGACTTGAATTGATTGATTCTGTTTTAGTTGTTAGCTTCTGTGAACCTGAACGGGTGTCCTCGATTAGAATACCTTTCAATATCAAGTCTTGTTTTACGGCCTCATATTCCGCTTTAATCTTCGAGTTTTCAGTAATTCTCTTCCGATCAAACTCGCATTCACGAGCAATCATTTTTTTGTTTAAATCAAGAAGGTTTGGCAAGGCATAATCTTCCCAGTCGCCTTGCTTATTCCTTTCATCGACGAAGGCTATGAATCGTTCAAGATTTACTTTGGCTGCTGGGTTACTCACTATGCCTCCTTGTGTTTTTTCATCTTGGTTGGATAGATGAATTGAGGATCTACGCCGTGATCTTCGAGCATTTGGTAACAATCATTCAAACGTAACTGTAATTCCTCTAAATCTTTCTCAAGCTGCGCAGTTTTTGCTTTTTCATCAGCAAGTTTTTCCTTATAGCCTGATATAGGTGCGGGGCCTGTGGCTGGATTGGTTGGCTTAAACCCCCTCAGTATTTCTCTAACTTCTTTGTATCGCTTCATGTATTTTTTATTGCGATTCAAAGTCATCCTGGAGACGTTACAACGGTCAGCTATGTAGTCATGGCCGAACTCATGCTTAAACTCTGGGTTGTGAGCAAAAAATTCCAAGTTTGATAAGGCTAGTGTTAGCCATTCGGGAGATTTACTCATGTGTTTTCCTCTGGCGTGAAAACTTGCACGATTGGAATCTCATCATCTTTATGTGATTTAGCCCGTTCATAGGCTTTAAGTGCACTCTCACAACCGTTTATTGTATCAATGCAAAATTGGACATGTTGATCAAGCGGTTCTTGACTGTTAAGAGTATGGAGGAGTTCTTCATAATTTGGCAGCAAAGCGGCCAACTGAGTTTCATAGTGTATTTTAGTATTGATAATGGATTGTCTTGCTTCATCATCGTCAGCATCGATGCCAAAGTGCTGACAACCCTGACCATCTTCACCACGTAAACACATCATCCCTTTTTCACAGGGGCTGACATCCAAGTCCCGATTACAAGTACCCCAAGGGGTATAATGCACAACTGAAAGAGTGTGATTTAAAGCGTTTTCAATCTCTGCTTCAGACACATGATTCTCTCTCATACGCTTGATACGCCGACCTAGCACATCATTTGGGGGCGTTGAGGACATATATTTACTTCGGATTGCTTCAGCGCGTTCTTTAGGCGTTCTATGATCGTAGTGACGCGTTTGTCCAGCTTTGCGGCCCATAAACAGGTCAACCATGCTCTCATTTTTACCTGATCTGAGTAGTGCAGTGCTTACCCAATGTCTAAACTGATGTGAGGTGATATTTACAATTTTGTTGTCAGCATCTTTGATATTAAAACGCCTGAAAGCAGATTTACTGCGTGATGTATCTTCGGCTAACCAGTTTGATAGCTCATTTGTTAGCATGGGCCTTGGTACAAAGCCCTGGGATACAGTAGCGCCGTTGAACATGTCATCTTTCACAATGAACAAAAAGTCACTGAATGGCATATTTACCGAGTATGAAGTTGATGTAATTGTTTCACTGACCTCTCCATCTATTTCATTTTCGTGATAAATTCGCTGTTTGTACCCGCGATAATATCCCATTGCAATGGCTGCAACCTTTTCCTTAGACACAACGATTTGTACGACGGGGGTGTTACTCTCTGGTGAAGATTTTGCTCTAATGTCACTTACAATGGCGTCTGCATATATGCCTTTTTTCTCATCTCCGTTTTTATCCTTGGTAACTCTTAAGGAATTGTAAGTCAAACCTGATGGATGTAAGTTATCTGTTTTCCCAATCTCACTTCTAACAAAGTGCTCGTCAGGACAATAACCACTATCCGCCATAGCTTTTGCCAAAATGTCATGTCTTGCTGAAAAAGTTAATACATCTAAAAACGCTTGCTCAGAACGATTCTCAACATCTTTTGCAAATGCTCTGAATGGTTTGGTTATTTCTAGTATGCGTTCATGTGATTGAATTATGACATTTTGCCACCTTCTGGGAACTGGCCTCGCATTGGTTAACTCGCCTTTTTCGGTCAATACGCGTAGAAACCATTTTTCTGACTGCTCATCATAACCAATACAGTCTTTATGTAGTCTGCATACCTCGCCAATACGTAACCCTAAAGCAAGGAAAAATGGCATAGCCAGAAGACGAAGTTCATCATAATACGGCTTTGGCTCTGGAAACTTAGCTAGTTCACCACGTTCCAGTCGGCGCACATCTTCGTCAAATCGTTGTTTTATCGTACCAATGTAGGCATCAATGTTTTCATTAAATTTATCACGTCTAGCCTGCTCAGCTTCCTCTGATGTTGGATCTTTCCTAGCTACCGCAGGGTTAATCATTTTTACATTTGCCGAAAAGCTTCGACAGAGTTTATGTGGGATTAGGAACTTTTTGACGAAACTCACTATAGTTTTATAACGTTCGAAAGGGCCTCTTTTCTGAAAGTTTGCCTCTAACAAAGGAATTAACGCATCTAACTTGTCTTGATTAAGTTCCTGAAGTGAAGCAACTTCATACTGATAATATTCGCCTAGCCACGAAATCTGCGATACCAAACCTGATATGCTCTTAGGACTACCATTATGGCCTTTAATTTTGTGCAGGATATATAGTCTGTATACGTCCGCCCAAATGCCTCTGATAGCGACTTTATTCTCCGCCGGAGTTTTGCCCGTAACTTGATTGCCATCGCCATCAACTGGACGAGTGAAATATATTGTTCTTGAGCGGTACGTCCAAGCAATATCTTCCCACTTTCCGATAATCTTTCCAGAAGATACAAGAGCATTAAACTCTGGTTGTGCTGATGATTTTAGCTCTGATACACGTTCAAAAAGCTGAGAATATTGCTTTTCCTGTTTACGTATTTGCAGGTTGGTAATTGCGGTCACAGCTCGCCCTCATTTAAAATCCGTTGGGCTTCTATGATTTGTACGGCTCCTTCATAGGCTTCATCTAGTTGGTGTTGCACAGGTCCAGATGAATGATTACGTACGAAGTCTCGTTCAGCCTCTATCACTTCAAGTTGAGCGGTATGATTAGCACCTTTAAATGGGCGGAATCGACCACATCCATAGCAGCTAATTGAGGGATGCCATTCACAGCGAGTTGTTTTTAAACATTTCCCTAAATTTGCTAAATCTTTTCCTCGGACAAGAGTACCTTTTACTGTGTCATCATCTTCGTCGATAATGTAGCCTTGCCAACGCGCTATGGCGTTGTCCATTACTTTAGATGAGTTAAATGAGTCATCTATAAAATCGATAAGATCACGATTGTACCTAAAGTAGTGTTCTACAGATGCTGTAGTCGAATGATCCAACGCCATAGCAACTTCTTCAGGTGTTTTTCCTTCTAAAACCATTCTCGTCCCTAGCGTATAACGGAAGCGATATGCAGTGATTTTTAATGGCAGAGGCTCTCCACTTTCGTCTTTTAAATAAGCCGATTTGAGGTCAATTAAGGTAGATATGCTTTGGTTAAATATTCCTGATATCAAAGCAGAGCTGCGGTGCCATGCATAATCGAGCAATTTTTTATCACTTAGATAGTGCTTGTTAATTTTATTTCTTTTGAATAAAGGGCGCGGGCAGCGAATACCATCCAGGTTGCAAAGCGACCTGTCAGCTTCGCTGCTAATGAGTTCCTGGATGTCATCTGCCAAATCGTTAGGAAGCTCTCGAAGCATGAAATTATTGGGGTTTCGTCTTAATTGAGCTACACGACCTTTTACACGAGGGATGTTTATGAACCATGCCAATAGCTTATCATCGTAGAATATATCTTCCTCACGCAGCAGAGCCATCTGAATGGGGCGTAATCCAAATTTCATGGCGAGTCTGACCATTATTTTATATTGTAATGGCAACTTTCCTTCTTGCAGGACAATCGATATTTGCGCGATCTCTGAGCGCGTGAATGGACCGTTTTCATGGTCAAGAAGTGACACCCTTTGTTTTGAACCACTATTGGGAATAGCTACTTCATCTAGTCTAAAAATGAGTGTTTCATTGAATCCCCAATAGCCATTCTCTATTGCATAATTGGCAAATTGTCTTATTGATGTCCAGATGCGTTGGTGCGTATTCTGATGTTCTCGATCGCTGATTCTGGCTAGCCCGATCAACTCTATTCCGGTCATTCGATCACAGACTTTTTCTTCACCACCCGATCAGTCTTTTATGCTTGTTAACTTCTTTTAATTTTAAAGAGGAAACAAGTATGTCAAAACCTACTGACATAGAACGCGTTAAAGCGGTTCTCTATCTTAAGCTTGATGAAAACCTCAGTAACCGGGACATCGCCAGGAGACTGAATGTGGGGGCTGCCACTATATCTGATATTCTCGGTAAATTCAGAACCCTGGATTGTGGCTGGCCGTTACCTGAGCATGCCTCCGATCAATGGCTACATCAGTCACTTTATCCTGACAGGAAAGCGGGCCGTATTAAACCTGATTATGGCCTGATGGATATTGAACTGCGGCGTAAAGGTGTAACTAAACTGCTGCTCTGGGAGGAATATCAGGCTAATTACCCTGATGCTTGCTATAGCTACAGCCAGTTTTGCGACAAT
>NZ_PVNP01000039.1 GCF_002993365.1 Marisediminitalea alba | reverse complement strand
CCACCCTCAAACACAAAACAGGACTGACTGAGTATCGGGCTTCGCGCTATTTTGCACGCTTACCCTCCTGCCTTGCCGAATCAGGTTCACTTTCGTTGTGTACTTCTAACTTCCTATGGCTTCCTTCGAACCCTGCCGTTGGCCAGCAACGCCCTTGCCATTCGGATTATCTTCCCCTCAGTCAGGGTGATTCAGGTTTCTTTCAACCTGACGGGTTTGCCAGCTTCGCTGGGCAAACAAAAAAGCCGACTCAGACGTCGGCTTTTTCGTGTACTCAAAAATTAAAACGGCATTTTCATGCCTGGAGGCAGTGGCATGCCACCGGTGACGTCAGACATTTTCTCTTTTGACGTTTCGGCAACGCGGCGCGCGGCATCGTTAAATGCCGCAGCAACCAGATCTTCCACCATGTCTTTATCGTCTTCCATTAACGACTCATCAATCTCTACACGGCGTACGTTGTGGTTACAGGTCATGGTGACTTTTACCATGCCCGCACCTGATTCACCCACCACTTCAAGATTGGCCAGTTCTTCCTGGGTTTTCTGCATGCGCTCCTGCATTTGCTGCGCCTGCTTCATGATGTTGCCCATTCCGCCTTTGAACATAATAGTATCTCTCTAATAGAAAAAATTGATAAGTTGCGACATCGCTACTCAGCGAGGCTGAATACTGTCTTCCAGTACCTCAGCATTGAACGCCCCCACCACAGAGCGGATAACATCATCAGACTGAATAACTTGTCGAGCATGACGTTGTCGCATTGTATTAATTTGCTGTTGAATCTGAAAAGGTGTATCGGTGACCTCTGCAAACTCTAACTGCACAGTTACCGCCGATTGTAGCACTTCTGACATGGCAGTCGACAACTGTGAAGCGGTAGTTTCGTTAACCAGGTGCTCCTGCGCCGGGTCGAGCCTGAGCAATACTTTATTTTCGTTGCGCTCAAACAATGAGTGCAAAGCAACCTGCTTGAGTAGTCCCGCAATAGGCATGGCCTCAATAAGCGCGCTCCACTTATCGATTTGACTGGCAGCGAGCAGCTTATCGCCGTTTTCAAGATAAGCAGGTAAATTACTGTACGTATCGAATGATACGTCGGCAGCCTGATTAGGAACGAAGGTGGCGGGCACTTCTGCTGCAGGTTGCGACGGGTTGTAATCGCTATCGGTTTGCTCAAGCCCGGCATCAGCGTTGGGATTGCTTACCGGAGCTTCATTTACCGGCTCGGCATTTTGGCCTGGCTCATCAGCCATGCCCTGACTGTTTTCCAACACCCAGGGCGGCGGCGAGTCTGCCTCTTCTTCCTGATGGCGGTAAGGCTCATCCCGAGGCGTTACATTGGCATTATCAGGTGTTGGCTGAACCGTTTCAGTTGCCTCATTCTGAGCTTGTGATTCATCGCTCGGTGCGACCTTAGCTGCCAGCGAGGGCTTAAACTCCCTGCTAGTCGTCGTTGCTGGCTTTTTTGCTGCGTCAGCTTTGTCCTCCGCTGCCTGCTGTTTGAGTCGTTGACGCAACGCCAACATGGCAGCGGTATTCGCCACCGGAGCCTGTTCGTCCCGATCGGCCGCTTCAGGCTGAGGTTCTGCATAAGCATGCGGGTAGTCTGCTGGCGGCGGCAAGTGCTCATCCGGTGGATTATTATCGTACTGCTGATACGCGTCGTAATCCTGCGGCGGCTCATCATAATGCGGTGGTTGTGATGACGGCTGCGTTAAAGCGTCACTTTGCTGACGAAAATCTGCAGCTTCATCCATCAACTGCTCTGCCTCAGAGGCAAGCTGTTGTGATTCATCGGATGCTTCGGCCTGAGCGCCCGGTTCAGCGTTTTGTTCTGCCGTCTCAGCTACTGTGTCAGAGTGTTGTTCTGCTTGCGCTGAGGGCACAGTGGCTGCCTGATTACCTGCATCGGGTACCGTTCGTGCCGGCGCTTGCTGAATAACGGTTTCCCGCTCGCCAACCGGTTCTACCGGGGCAAAGGTCATCATGCGCAGTAACGTCATTTCAAACGCACTGCGCGCATCGTTGGCAAAGGGTAAATCTTTACGGCCCTGCAAAGCAATCTGATACAGCAACTGAACTTGCTCCGGAGCAAAATGCCGGGCCAGTTGATAAATCGCTTTGGCGGTGTTGGTTTCCAGCTTACACGCTTCTGGTACCCACTGGGTAAGTGCTATCTGATGCAGCAGGCTCGCCAGTTCTGCCAACACAATACTGTAATCAGGGGCGAGTACGTCAATTTCTGCAGCCTGATGAAGTACTTCAGCGGCATCTTTTTTACCAATCGCAAACAGGATTTTCAGCAATTGCTGGCGATCCATCAGGCCGAGCATATCAGTGACGATGCTGCCGGAGACCTGATTATTGCCCTGCGCTATCGCCTGGTCGGTCAGACTCAGGGCGTCACGCATACTGCCCTGAGCGGCTTTAGCCAATAGTCCCAGCGCAGACTCTTCAAAGGCAATCTGTTCTTGCTGCAATATATGCTGCAGTTGCTGACCAATCTGATCCCGTGACAAGGCCTTGAGATTAAACTGCAAGCAACGAGACAAAATCGTAATGGGTAATTTTTGCGGATCCGTGGTGGCCAGCAAAAATTTAACGTGAGGCGGTGGCTCTTCCAAAGTTTTCAGCAAGGCATTAAAGCTGTGCTTGGACAGCATATGCACTTCGTCTATCAGGTAAACCTTATAGCGCCCGCGGGTTGGCTTATACTGGACGTTGTCCAGCAGCTCGCGGGTATCTTCGACCTTGGTGCGAGAAGCAGCATCGATTTCAAGCAAATCAACATAATTGCCCTGCTCTATTTCGACACAGGTACTGCACTGTCCGCAAGGGTTAGCACTTTGACCCTGTTCACAGTTAAGGCTTTTCGAGAAAATACGCGCAATAGTGGTTTTACCTACCCCACGCGTTCCTGTAAACAGGTAAGCATGATGCAAGCGATCGTTATCCAACGCATTGGTGATCGCCGCAACAACGTGCTCCTGGCCAACCAGTTCAGCAAATCTGCCCGGCCGCCATTTTCTTGCCAGTACCTGATATGCCACCGTTAGTTGTCCTTAATCGCCATCAAATTCACAAATACAATAAGGTTCCAGCCCCAGCGCTTCAAGCTTCTCGTAGCCGTGTAGTGCCGGCAAGCCGATAACGAAACCAGCGTGCTCTACCACACCACCGAGGTTACGAATAAGCTTAGCCGTAGCAGAAATAGTACCGCCGGTGGCTAACAGATCGTCGATCAAAAGCACCTTATCGCCGGGGTTAATGGCATCCCGGTGAATTTCCAGGGTGTCTTTGCCGTATTCGAGCTCGTAGCTTTCGCTGAGTACGTCACGGGGCAGTTTGTTAGGTTTGCGTACCGGGATAAAGCCGACTCCCAGCTCAAGCGCCAAAGGAGCGCCAAATAAAAAGCCGCGGGCTTCAGTGCCTGCCACTTTGTTAAATCCATAAGGTCGATATTTGTCGAGCAGCATAGAGATACATTGGCTGAATGCCTCGTAATCTTCTAATACGCTGGTCACATCACGGAATTCAATGCCGGGCTTTGGATAGTCCGGCACTGTTTTTACAACTGATTTTATATAATCTGCACTCATGCCTGTCCTTTATAATTATTTTTTTAGCATGAATTTATTTGATCAGGTATGTAAAGATACCTGCTAGCGTAGGAAGCAATGGAAACGCGACTAACGCAACCACAATTGCCAGAAAATACCACCAGTTAAACACTTCTTTAAAATCTTCGTTACCAGCCATGAAAATTCTCAAATTTAATTAAGCTAAAAAAGGGGGTAAATGGTAATCGAAAGCAGTCTAAATTGACAGTGCAAATATAGCGCCCGATGAAAAACCGGGCATTCATTTTATCTATATACCGTTTGATTCAGCGGGTATTACGGCACCGCAGGATAACCACTGAGTCAGGAGCGGTGTCAGCCCCTGATGTAGTGTCTCAACGGAAAACTGCGGAGCTTGCTGGTGAATGGCTGCCACCAACGAGTCAAAACTATGAATCTCACTGCTGAGTAATTGTAATGCCAGCGCAGACAGTGCCGTTATATGCTGAAACTGCACCTGATGTTGCTCGTCACGATAGAGCAGATAGTAATGCATCGAATCGCCAGATTCGGGCCTGAAGTCGGGGCTAATCTGATGCACCGGGTAGTGATAGGCAGCCAGCTCAGTTAATGGCGAGGCGGTGAGCCGTGAAGGTATGCCATCCTGCCGCCAATAATTAACAGGTTGCTCAGCTTCCCTGACTGACAACGCCAGCTCAAGCCATTCATAATGCGCGAGCTCCGCCATAAAGGGCGGATCATTTTTAACCGGCTGATATTCATTACTGAGGTATTCGACAAACTCTTTACTAATATGAATAAAGTAGGGAGACGAACACTGGTGCTCAATGAAAAAGCGTCGTATCAGCGCCTGCCACTGATCTTCAGTATACAGGCTGTGTAACACCGGAAAGCCGTTTTGGATAAATCCCGATACATTGTTAAAAAACAACGAGCGATAAATATCCATTCTGCGTTGCGTATCTGCCGACTCGTCTGTTGAGTGTTGTGGCGCCCGAATGCTATTCGCAAATGATTGTAACTGCACCTGTAATGTCATCAGGCTACGCCCTGCTGCTCAGCGCTAACCGCTTGTTGGATTTGTTTGATGCGTTGTACCTCATCAAGCAGTACTTCTAATGCCGGGATGTTAAAGTCACGTTCCAATAAAGTAGGAAACACATGGTGCTTTCGGTAACTATGAGCCAGTAAATCCCAGACCGGTTCAATGACATCGCTGCCGTGGGTATCGACCCTAAGATCTTCGGCTTCTTCATAATGGCCGGCAATATGCCCATAAACTATGCGTTCCGACGGCAGGCCATCAATAAACGCGTAGGGATCGTACCGGTGATTAATCGAATTTACATACACGTTATTGACATCGAGCAACATTTTACAGTTCGCTTCAGACAACACTGTATTAATAAACTCGAGTTCTGTGAGTTGCTGGTTAGGCGCAATATAATAAGACACGTTTTCCAGCACCAGAGGGCGCTCAAGAATGTCCTGGACCACTTTCACTCGCTGGGCAATATAGCTTACTGCCTCTTCAGTAAACGGAATCGGCATCAGATCGTACAAGTGCCCATCGGCTGAACAATAACTTAAATGCTCACTGTACAATTCGATGTTATAGCGATCGAGAAAGTGCTTAAGCTCATGCAAAAATCGGTGATCCAATGGATCAGGACCACCAATAGACAAGGATAATCCATGGGTAGTGAACACGGCCTGCTTTACACAACGATTAAAATCTTCGCGATATTTGCCACCCAGCGGGATCCAGTTTTCAGGTGATACTTCCCAGAAATCAACATTTCCGGGAAGAACAGGCAGCACATCATCCAACATTTCCCTGCGTAGGCCCAGACCAGCACCCTGTAACTTAACAGCCATGAACTACTCCTGTGATGACTGGCTTAAGCGGCACCACCGCACTTACCTTCACCACATTTACCTTCTTTCTTGGCTTTTTTATCACCACCGCATTTGCCTTCGCCACATTTACCCTCTTTCATGGCTTTCTTCTCGGCACCGCATTTGCCTTCACCACACTTACCTTCTTTGTGGGCTTTCATGCTCTCGCCGCACTTACCTTCACCACATTTGCCTTCTTTGTGGGCTTTCATGCTCTCGCCGCATTTACCTTCACCACATTTGCCTTCTTTGTGGGCTTTCTTGCTTTCGCCGCACTTGCCTTCGCCACACTTACCTTCTTTGCTTGCTTTCTTGCTTTCGCCGCATTTACCTTCGCCACACTTACCTTCCGGCGCAAACTGCATGTAGCCAGACTCTAATTGTTGAGCACCAAACGGATTAACCGTATCAGCCATCGCCATAGACGACATGGAGGTTAAAACCACCGCACCCAGTGCGCTTGCAATACCATTTTTGTTTACTTGTTTCATTGTCTTGTTCCTATCGGGTCAAATAATTGTTATCTCTTTCACTATAGACCGGGGGCTATAAAATTTTATTTCGTTTATCTAAAAAAAACCACTTATACATCGTAAGTGGTCTTTGTTACTTGCACAATATACTTATCAGTCTGCTTTATAACCAATCCTGAATCCACCCCAGTGTCGATTATTAACAAAAATAGGGGCTGACAGATCATGCATAACCTCGCCGGTATCCCGCTTATAAGTTTGCAAAAGGAAGCTCTCGGTATTACTCCCACAGCGAGAGCCGGTGTAATCATTAAATATACGTTTGGTACGACTCTTAGCCAGGTCTGTTTCATAGTTGCCGGTCATTTTATGACTAAACTTTTTATTATGGGTGGGGAGATAGCCGTTCACATCCACCGCACCAGCGTAGATAATAAAGTCGTTTTGCTCCAGAATTGGTTCTTGCAACACAGGTAGCTCTGCATCAGTGAATTTGTCGAAACCGGTAGTAAACTTCTGCGGATTAGTATTGGGCACCGGTTGGTAGTTAAAATCAAATAATGCCTGCTGTGACAGCCGCCCCTGCTCGATGGCCTGTTCAAACAACTTACCAATTCGCTGCGCAGTTTCCTGGGCAATGCGCTGCACTTTTGCATTGCGGTTATGTAAATCGAAGACCTGCAACTGGCGGAAAATATCCTCGGTCTGGTGACTCAACGCCAGTACCTTCTCCGATACTTCACCTAACTCAGCTTCAAGGTGACGGGTATTTTCATGTAACTGCATTGCATTGGCACTGATACCACGATTGGCCTCACCATGTTCATCCACGGTATCTTTCATCACTGTCATAGAGTTGGCTGCAGCGCTCGAAGCTTCGCTGGCGGCTTTAATTAAATCAGATGACTCAGTAATCATCTGGCTCATTTCATCACCGGCATTTGCTACCTTTTCTATGGCCATTACGGAATTCTGGCTACACTGATTGATTTCACTGAGCACTTCATCAATTCCCTGCGTCGCGTCAGTGGTTTTTTTCGCTAAGTCACGCACTTCGTCGGCCACTACCGCAAAGCCCCGGCCCTGTTCTCCGGCTCGCGCAGCTTCGATGGCGGCATTAAGCGCCAGCATGTTGGTCTGGTCGGCGAGCTGATTGATAGTAGTGGTAATACTGCCGATGGATTCTGCACTACTGCGTAGTGTCTGAAGCATAGCCTTTGAGTCATTAATCTGACTAATTAGCGTGGCTTGTTGGTCAAGGAGATTATTGAGTAACTGGCGACTACGCTGCGTCATTTCGTCAGAAGTCTGTATCTTATCTTCTGCCATAACAGCATGTTCAACAAGTTGCTGGTTGCCGGATTCGATATTTTCAATACGCTGAGCAATCTCTTTGATACTGTCGACCTGCTGGTTGAACATTGAGGTTAGCTTATCTAAAAAGTGCGAAACACTTGCCCCACCGATAGCAATCCGGCTGGCCGACTGACTGATCATTTCACCTTTCTGAGAAAACTCATTCACTGCCTGGGGCCTATCTTCCTGAACCCCATCCTGATTCTGTGAAGCAAAGTAGGTAAATCCACACGACAACAAGCCGACAACAAAAGCAACAACGCCTAATGATAACTGGAAAAACCCGAGCGCGAGACTACCGATACAGATTATAACAAACTGACTGATTGTAATTTTCACAGCGATTGACTTCTTAATGTATTGTTATAACAAACCTGTAACAACTATAGCTTATGTTTTTGAAAGTTACTGTGAATTATAGACAAAAGTATGAAGCAAACAGTCGTAATGTATAAGAAATTACAGGTGTTATACCATTCCATCTAGATTTGTGATCTAATTGCCACATTACATTCCTGAGTCCATTTAGTTTGAAATATACATCAGAGCAATTGCTCGCCCTTTCAAAATCTGAAAAAGATAGTCGGAAGCGTATACGCTTCTTAGCCCTTTCTCATTTTCTTGACGGCAAGAGCCGCACTTATATCGCTGAAATACTCAAAGTCAGTAGGACAAGTGTGAATCTGTGGGTATCCAATTACCTTACCAATGGCCTTGAAGGTCTGGAATCCAAAAAGGCAAAAGGTCGAACTTGCTACCTCACAGAACGGCAAAAGCAAACGCTCTGTTCATACATCGAAGAGCATAGCCAGGATAAACATGAAGGAGGTAGGCTTACCGGGGAAAGTATTTTAGCCTATATTGAGCAAACATTTGGCGTTACCTACCATCATAATGCAATCTATAAGCTGTTAAAATCGTTGGGGTTTAGTTGGATAACGAGTCGTTCTCGACATCCTAAACAACAAACAGGCGTCCAGGATGCATATAAAAAACTTCCTACTGGAAACGATCCTTAACACTCCGGGGCATCTCGCCTTGGATCGCATAGATGTTTGGTTCCAGGACGAAGCTCGTTTTGGCCAGCAAAACACGACAACGCGCATTTGGGCCCCAACGGGAAGTCGCCCACGAGTTGTGAAGCAACAGCAATTTGAATATGCACATTTGTTTGGCGCGGTATGTCCAGCTACTGGCGACACCGAAGCGTTCATTTCGCCCTATGTGAGCAAAGACATCATGCGTCAACACCTGATGCAAATCTCACAGAAAACAAAACCGGGGCGCCATGCCGTGGTGGTGATGGATGGTGCTGGTTGGCATACCGATGATATAGCCGATGACTTTGAAAACCTGACAATTATGAAACTGCCACCCTATTCTCCTGAACTGAATCCCATAGAGCAGGTGTGGAGTTGGATACGGCAACATCATTTAGCGAACAGATGCTTCCAGGGATACGAAGATATCGTTGATGCATGTACCACAGCTTGGAACGATTTCGTCGATGACACTAAGCGAATCATGAATATGTGTTCGAGAGACTGGGCATTACTGACCAAATATTAAGATGGAAT
>NZ_PVNP01000038.1 GCF_002993365.1 Marisediminitalea alba | reverse complement strand
GATTAATGGTATGGACCCTCTCCTCCCATAAAGGCTTCAAATGAGCCAAGATAGAGTTGTTGAATCACTATCAAGAAGGAGAAGGTCACATGAATAAGGTAACAATAGGTTTAGATATCGCCAAGTCTGTTTTTCATTTAGTTGTTATGAATCAGTCCGGCAGAGTACTCAAAAAGAAGAAGTTAAAGCGTTATCAGGTGCTGTCCTATTTTAGCCAACTGGAGCCAAGTATCGTGGTGATGGAAGCCTGTGGCAGTTGCCATTATTGGTGTCGTGAGCTGACAAAAGCGGGGCATGAAGTCAAAGCCATCGCGCCGCAATATGTTGTGGCATACCGAAAAGGCAATAAACACGATTACAATGATGCAGAGGCGATAGCCGAGGCCTCACAGCGTGAAGGGATGCGATTTGTGCCGTTTAAGTCTCAGGAACAACAAGATATTCAGCTCATGCATCGTATTCGAGAGCGTATGATAGCGCAGCAAACAGCGTTGAGTAATCAGATAAGAGGCTCGTTGGCTGAATACGGTATTGTGTATGCACGGGGCGTAGCGACCGTGGTGAAAGAATTACCTTTCACCTTGGAAGAGGCTGATAATGGATTGAGTATGCTAGCTCGCCAACTGTTTCAAGGTTTATTCAACGATTTGTTGGTGTTACGGGAGCGCATTAAGGAAATGGATAAGGAGTTGAAAGCATTTGCACAAAACCACCCTGTATGCGAGCGCTTAATGAGCATGACCGGTATTGGGCCACTGATTGCTACTGCTTTATATGCAGGTATTGGACAAGGACAGGCTTTTAATAGTGGTCGACATTTAGCCGCTTGGTTGGGTATCGTCCCCAAACAACATACAACGGGAGATAACCCGAGATTGCTGGGTATCAGCAAACGCGGGAATACGTATTTACGCACCCAGATGATTAACGGTGCCAGAGCCGCCTTGCGCCATATCGGTGATAAAACCGATAAAGTGAGCCAGTGGTGTCGGGCTTGCTTAGCGCGAATGAGCTTTAACAAAGCTTGCGTCGCGCTGGCCAATAAGATGGCGAGAATGGCCTGGGCCATGCTGCACCATCAACAGGATTATCTGCCAGGGCAGATAAATAAAGCTGCGGTTTAGCCGGTCAAACCCAAACCAGTAGTAAGCACGTAAACGAAAACAGGAAGCCTATCAACGCATTGCAAAAGACAACGTACTGATGATTAACGGTTCATAACCATCTTGTTCAAATCAGATTATACCAAGGGCCTTCGAGGCCGCCGGATTGATGAGACAACAAGATGCGAACAACCATCAAGGCTAGAAGCCACATGACTTCACTAAAAAGCCGAATATATGGCAGCAATGAATCACGTTAATTAGTCAACACGGTGTCTTGCAATCGGAGAGGGTCCATATATGGTATATTTTATTCCCACCTTATAATAATTAAACAGGAACTCTTCAGTGCTCAACGACATCGTTGCGTTTATTAATAATATTCTCTGGGGTAACGGCCAGGTTCTCATTTACATGCTGTTGATTTGTGGTATTTGGTTCACAATTCGACTTGGCGGTGTGCAAATTAAACATTTTGGCCATATGTTCAGCCTGCTGAAAGGCAGCACCAGCAGCAACAAAGAAGGCATTAGTTCATTCCAGGCACTGTGTACCAGTTTGTCTGCACGGGTGGGCACAGGTAACCTGGCAGGCGTAGCCGTGGCTATTTCTCTCGGTGGCGCCGGCAGTATTTTCTGGATGTGGGTTATCGCGCTACTAGGTATGGCAACCGGCTTTGCCGAGAGTGTGCTGGGCCAGTTGTATAAGGTTAAGGATGACAACGGCGAATTCCGTGGCGGACCGGCTTATTACATTAAGCAGGGGCTGAATAAAACCTGGCTGGCCGTGGCGTTTTCACTGTGCTTATTCTTAGGTTATGGTTTTATCTTTTCCGCCGTCCAGGCCAATACCATCACCGATGCGCTGAATGCCGCCTACGACATTCCAACCAGCTATTCAGGTATGGCGATTATCGCCCTGGCAGCGCTCATTGTAGTGGGCGGTTTACGCGGTATTGCCCGTTTTGCGGAATGGGTGGTGCCGTTTATGGGCATCAGTTACGTACTTGCTGCCCTGCTGGTGTGTGCTATCAATATTACCGAACTACCAGCCATGCTGATGAATATTATTCAGTCTGCCTTTGGTTTACAGGAAGCTGGCGCCGGAGCCATGGGGGCGGCGGTGAAAAACGGTATCCAGCGTGGTTTATATTCTAACGAAGCCGGTTCAGGGAGCGTACCTCACGCTGCTGCGAGTGCTGCGCCTAACCCTAATCATCCGGTTTCCCAGGGCTATATCCAAATGCTTGGCGTCTTCCTGGACACCATGGTGCTGTGTACAGCTACGGCATTTATTATTTTACTTGCCGGCGGCTCCAGCAGCGAGCAGATGGAAGGGATCCGTTTAACCCAGTCTGCTATGGAAACGCATATTGGTGCCGGTGGCGCTGATTTCGTTGCCGCGGCAATTTGCTTTTTCTCGTTTACTTCAGTGGTGGCCAACTACGCTTACGGTGAAAGTAACCTGCATATGTTTAAGCTCGATAACAAAATAGGCCGTATCGTTTATACCTGCGGTTATCTGGCGATGATTTTCTGGGGCTCAATGGCCGCGTTACCTGAAGTGTGGGCAGCAGCGGATATGGCGTTAGGCTTAATGTCAGTGATCAATATTATCGCCATCATGTGGATGACACCCACTATCGTCAGTATCAGCAAGGATTACTTTAATAAACGCGAGCGGGGCGAAACGCCGGAATACAAAACCGGCGACTGCGAGATTCAGGGTAAAACTGAAGACGGTATCTGGTAATTAACAACAGGGCCTGATGAATCAGGCCCTGTTTGCTTTAGGCTGGATGCCACTCATATTTCGCGAAGGCTTTATCCACCGGTGTATCTGCCAGATGGTTAATGTAATTGCTCATAACCTTCTGCGCCAGAATCAAAATAATCTCCAACAGCTGCTGCTTGCTGTAACCGGCATCAAAAAAGGCGGTAAGTTTAGCAGTATCCGGATTGCCCCGGTCGAGCAGAATGGCTTTGGTTGTTTCGCGCAGCACTTCCAGTTTGTCTGGTAACGGGGTTTTATGTCTTAGTGCTTCGGTAATGCTATCGTCCACTTTCATACTTTTGGCAATGCCAGTATGCGCTGGTACACAGTAGTGACATTCGTGCTCCACATTCGCCGTTTGCCACACTACAGTGAGCTCTTCAGGGCTGAACGACGTATTCTGAGCCTGAGTGTGTAAAAATTTATAGCTCAGCAGCACCGCCGGGGACTCCGCCATCACCCCGTGTAAATTGGGGATCATGCCAAATGAGGCAATGGAGTCCTCTAGTAGCGGCTGTGCTGCTTCCGGCGCACTTTTCATTGTGTAAATGGTAAAATCTGTCATAGCTGTCCTTTATTTTTGGTTGGTGAAGTTTTACCATAACGCCTGCATGAACGATCGTTCAAGTTAAATTTGAGCGATCGTTCAAATTAATATTTATAAGGTAGACAAATGGGTTATCCACGGGAACAAAGTATTCAACAGGCAACCGAGGTGTTTTGGTTAAAAGGCTATCTTGGCACCGGCATGCGAGACCTGCAGACCGCGCTGGATAAACGTCCTGGTAGTATTTATTCCGCGTTCGGCAGTAAGGAAGGGTTGTATCTTGAGGTGCTTAACCATTACACCGGCGTACTGCATGGTCAGATTATGGCTGTTGCAAACAGTGATACACCGTTGCAGCAACTACGCGAATTCCTGCGTTTCCCTTTAACGGTAGAGGACAGCGCCGCGCATAAAATTCAGTGCCTGATTGTGAAAACCCAGGCCGACTGGGCGGAACTGCCAGAAGGCGTAAAAAGTGAGCTGCAAGCTGCGCTGGCACACTTGCGTGAAGCCTTTCAGGCGGTGATTTTAAAAGCCCGGAGTACGGGTGAACTGGCCGCTGATATACCGGTTGAGCGCGCTGCGATGTGGTTACAGGGCCAGTTTATCGCCATGCGAACTCTGGCAACCAGCGTGGAATCGCCGACAAGCCTGAGCTGGATGGTGGATAAAATTGTCAGTGATTTAAGCGGTGAATGGGCGCAGTAATTACGCCCGCGCCGCAACCTGGCCGGCCTAAGTCACCAGCATTTTGATTAACTGAGCAACCAGTAAAATCATTAATAGCGGCCAGAACCAGCGGGTCAGTTTCGACATATCCTCACCGCTCATTCGCCATTTCGACTTTTCCAGCAATGGCACAATAATTATCAGTGCCAGAAATAATATGCCAAGAATATAAAGTATGGTCATTAAGCTAATCCCATTGCGTATTTGAGTACCTGAGCCTTTATTGGCCCGGTATGTTGCGCCAGTTTTAGCAAGCCATTCCGTAGCCATTTCAGCGGCGTATGATCATTACTGAAGGTGGTATAAAACCCATCCATGGCAGTCATCATCAGCGCGTTATCCCGCTGACGTGGCCGCTGGTATCCGGTACGTAAGCGAGCAGCAAAGTCTTCGCCGTTCGCCTGGCCGTTGGCGGTTTGACCCAGCAGGCAAGCCACGTCTTTAAACCCCAGGTTTACCCCCTGCCCGGCCAATGGATTAATGGTATGTGCTGCATCCCCTACCAGAATAATGCCTGGCACCACATATTCACTGGCATGTCTTCTAATGAGGGTGAAGGCGGCTTTATTCAATACCTTAAAGTCATCACCTAATGGCGGGAAGTCGTTTTCGATTGCCTGCTTTAGCTGGGCTGGCGATAGTTTTGCTAAAGCCGCCAGACGCGACGGGCTGTCGTACCAGATAAGCGAGGCGTAATTATCGTGCATAGGCAGTAAAGCTCGCGGGCCATGGGGCGTAAATTGCTGCCAGGTACAATCAGCTACCGGCTGAGTAAATTCCACAATAATGCCCATGGCCTGCTGAGCGTACTGCCAGCCTGAAATACCAATCCCGGCAAGCTGGCGCACCTGGGATTCGGCACCATCGGCCCCGACCAGCCATTTAGTGGTAATTTCGTCACCGGATCCCAGGCTGATAATCACTGGTTCATCAGCGCTGGCAGAGCGCTTAATACCGCTAATCTGCGCCGGTGAGTACCATGTAACGTTATCGAAGTTTTTCAGCGCCTGATGACAGCCCAGCTGAATCAGCCGGTTTTCCACAAAGTAGCCCAGGCGTTCGAAGCCGGCATCACTGGCGGTGAAATCAGTTCGGCAGTCCGGCCGCTCCCACACCGATAACTCACTGTAAGAGCGTACCCGCATGGCTTCAATATGTTGCCAGGCCCCCAGCGCACGCAGTAGGTCTACCGATGCCACACTGATGGCTGACATACGTAAATCCGGCGGCTGAGCAGCCTCAAAAGGTTGCGGCGGACGTTGTTCTATAATCGCTACCTGATAACCCTGCTGTGCCAGTCCTAACGCGGTGGCGGCGCCCACCATGCCAGCACCATTAATACAAAAATCAAACATATAGGAACCCTGTTTATGTTTTGCGATTATGCCCCAACTCAGGGGTTAAATCTAACCTGCGCTTTATATCAGTGCGTTAGCAATAAATCATGAAGTTTAAGCTGTTACGTAAACTTGCCTTGGGCTGGATCGAAAAAGCGCTAAAATCCCGCTCAGACCGGTTCACAAGGGTGGCGATCAGGGTTTATAACAGTTAAAATACGCGGCTATTTTGACCAATATCGCTGCGCGCCCGGGGTTAACTTAATTATCCTGAGTGTTGGCGCCAGCCCAACGTGATTATCGAATTGTTATGAGTAAAAAGCTGTACATCAAAACCTGGGGTTGCCAGATGAATGAGTATGATTCGGAAAAAATGGCCGATCTGCTCGATTCAACTCACGGGTATTCGCTGGCTGAAGAAGCGGAACAGGCCGATGTTATTTTGCTCAACACCTGCTCTATCCGCGAAAAAGCCCAGGAAAAAGTGTTCCATCAATTGGGCCGCTGGAAAAACCTGAAAAAGACCAACCCGGATCTGATCATTGGTGTGGGCGGTTGTGTGGCCTCACAGGAAGGCGATCACATTCGTCAGCGGGCGCCGTTTGTCGATCTTATTTTCGGACCGCAAACCCTGCACCGCTTGCCTGAAATGATTAATCAAATCCAGGCTGGCGAAACATCGGTAGTGGATGTCAGCTTTCCGGAAATCGAAAAGTTCGACCGCCTGCCAGAGCCCCGCGCAGAAGGCCCAACGGCGTTTGTTTCTATTATGGAAGGCTGCTCCAAATACTGTAGCTTCTGTGTAGTACCTTACACCCGTGGCGAAGAAGTCAGTCGCCCGGTGGATGATGTACTGCTGGAAGTCGCTCAGCTGGCAGAACAAGGCGTGCGTGAAGTAAACCTGCTGGGTCAGAACGTTAACGCGTTTCGTGGCGAGCACCACGACGGCTCTGTGTGCCGCTTTGCCGAACTGCTGGAACTGATTGCCGCCATTGATGGTATCGACCGTATTCGTTACACCACCTCACATCCGGTGGAATTTACCGACGACATTATTGCCGTGTACGAAACCGTACCAGAGCTGGTTGATCACCTGCACCTGCCGGTGCAAAGTGGCTCGGATCGTATTCTCAATTTAATGAAACGCGGCCACACTGCCCTTGAATATAAGTCAAAGATCCGCAAATTACGTAAAGTGCGCCCGAATATCAGCATGTCTTCTGACTTTATTATCGGCTTCCCTGGCGAAACCGATGCAGACTTCGAAGCTACCATGGACTTAATTCAGGCAGTGGATTATGACCTGAGCTTCAGCTTTATTTATTCAGCGCGCCCGGGCACACCGGCGGCGGATGCCGTAGACGATGTAAGCGGAGACACCAAAAAACAACGTCTTTATTTGTTGCAGCAACGTATTAACCAGCAGGCACTGCGCATTGCCCGCAATATGCTGGATACTGAGCAGCGCATTCTGGTGGAAGGCCCATCGAAAAAAGACATTATGGAGTTACAGGGGCGTACCGAGAATAACCGGGTAGTTAACTTCCCGGGTACACCCGATATGATTGGCGAGTTTGTGGATGTTAAAATCACCGACGTATTCAGTAACTCGCTGCGTGGCGAAGTGGTTCGCCGCGAGGCCGACATGGGCCTGCGCGTAGCCGTATCACCGCAAAGCATTTTAGCCAAGCATCAGGCCGAGCTGCCTGATGAACTTGGTGTAAGCCAATTTCAACCTTCAATTTAAGAGGCAGTAAAGCAACTTGAGTAAACTGGTAAGTAATGAAGTCGTGCTGGAACCGGAAGATAATAAACGGTTATCCAGCCTGTGCGGCCCGTTCGACGATAATATCAAGCAAATTGAGCGTCGACTGGGCGTCGAAATCACCTATCGCAACAACTTTTTTAAGATTGTTGGCGAGCCTCAGCAAACCAAAGGCGCCGGTGAGTTACTTAAGTTACTGTACATCGAGACGCAGCCGATTAAAGGGCTGATACCGGATTTACCCCCCGAGCAGGTTCATCTTGCCATTCAGGAAGCCAATTGCCTGGAGCGCGAAGAATCCGGCCAGTACGGCAAAGAAATCAATATCAAGACCAAGCGTGGTGTTATTAAGCCACGTAATCCTCATCAGGCGCAGTACGTGGCTAATGTGGTCAATCACGATATTACCTTTGGTATTGGCCCGGCGGGTACCGGTAAAACCTACCTGGCAGTAGCCTGCGCTGTAGATGCCCTGGAACGTCAGGAAGTGCGCCGTATTCTGCTCACCCGCCCGGCAGTCGAGGCCGGTGAAAAACTTGGTTTTCTGCCCGGCGATTTATCCCAGAAGGTCGACCCTTATTTGCGCCCTCTTTACGATGCCCTGTTTGAAATGATGGGCTTCGAGAAAGTGGAAAAGCTCATGGAGCGTAATGTTATTGAAGTCGCCCCGCTGGCTTATATGCGTGGCCGTACGCTCAATGATGCCTTTATCATTCTTGATGAAAGCCAGAACACCACCGTAGAACAAATGAAAATGTTCCTCACCCGGATTGGCTTTAACTCCCAGGCGGTTATCACCGGTGATATTACCCAGGTGGATTTACCGCGCGGCGCGCGCTCTGGCCTGCGTCACGCCATTAATGTGTTGCAGGATGTGAATGACATTTCCTTTAACTTCTTTACTGCCGGCGACGTGGTTCGTCACCCGGTTGTTGCACGCATTGTGCAGGCTTATGAAGATTACGACGCCGAGCAGGAGCGTATGCGGATTGCTAAAAAAGCAGCCCAGGAACAGGAAAAGCAAGACAAATCCGACGAGAGTGATGATTAAGTGAGCGCCGTTGTTGATTACCAGCAAGCCTATGAAGGCGCCGCTGAACTTATCGCTTCTATTCCGGACGAAGCCCAGCTCACCGCGTGGGCTTCGTTGGTTCTGAATCACCTGGAAACAGGCGAAAAAGAGCTCACCGTACGGTTTGTTGATAGCGACGAGTCACAATCGCTTAACCACGAATACCGCGGCAAGGACAAGCCAACCAATGTGCTGTCTTTTCCCTTTGAGTGCCCGCCGGAAGTGCCGCTTAACCTGCTTGGCGATCTGGTTGTTTGCGTGCCGGTTATCGCTGCAGAAGCTGCCGAGCAACACAAAGCAATTGGCGACCACTATGCCCATATGATCATTCACGGCACCCTGCATTTACTGGGATTCGACCATATTGAAGAAGATGAAGCGCAGGCCATGGAGCAACTTGAAATTGACCTGTTAGCCAAATTATCCATTGACGACCCGTATCAAGACGATTAACTTTGCAAAAGACGCAGGCGCTTTTTCATTGTTCATGCGGGCCGTAAAGCCAGAAATAAACAAGAAACAGACCCTATAACGCTAATTAGACACGGACATTATGAGCGACGATAACCCCCACTCTACCAACGGCTCCTCGGGAAAAAGCTGGTTTGATAAACTGAAGCTTTCATTCTCCGGAGAGCCGCAAAGTAAAGAAGACCTGGTTGAGGTCATCACCGAAGCCGAACAGCGCGAGCTGATCGACCCCCAAACCAGAGAAATGATCGAAGGCGTTATTGGCGTCAACGAAATGCGGGTAAGGGACATTATGATCCCACGCGCTCAGATGGTTACCATCGACATCGACCAGCCGGTTGAAGAATTTTTGCCTGTCATGCTCGACAGCGCTCACTCCAGATTCCCCGTTATTAACGAAGATAAAGACCATATCGAAGGCATTTTATTAGCCAAGGATTTGCTCCGCTACGCGTTTATTACTAACGACGATCAGGCATTCCATTTACGAGACGTATTACGTCCTGCAGTGATCGTCCCGGAAAGTAAACGGGTTGATGTCCTGCTCAAGGAGTTCCGCCAGCAGCGTTATCACATGGCCATTGTGGTAGACGAATACGGTGGTGTATCCGGCCTGGTGACCATCGAGGATATTCTTGAGCTTATCGTTGGTGAGATTGAAGACGAATACGATCTGGAAGAAGACGGCACCGATGATATCCGTCCGCTTAACAAATATACGTATTCGGTTAAGGCACTGGTACCGGTTGATGAGTTTAACCGTTTTTTCGAAACCAAATTCAGCGAAGAGGAAGCGGATACTATTGGCGGCATCGTATTAAAGGCCTTTGGCCATATGCCTGCCACCAGTGATGAAATCACTATTGATAACATCCAGTTTAAAATTACCAACTCGGATAAACGCCGGTTGATGCAACTGAAAGTGACCCTGCCAGACCTGGAGTAATTGGCTTGAGAAAGTGGCTTCCTTTAGTGCTGGTGTTATTGGCCGGCACGTCGTTAACTATGGCCTATGCCCCTTTCGATTTATGGCTGATCACGCCTGTCGCTCTGGTGGTGGCATTACGTCAGTTACTCCTTACGGATACCCCTAAAAAAGCTTTCTGGCTGGGCTGGACCTTTGGTCTGGGCTGGTTTGGTGCCGGGATCAGTTGGGTGCACGTGAGTATTGCAGACTTTGGCGGTATGCCACTCATCGCTTCAGTGCTAATGATGTTTTTACTCAGTGCCTACCTGGCGCTGTTTCCCGCGTTCAGTTTTTACTTTGCTAAACGCTGGGTCAAACCTGCCCTGCTGCCGCTGCTGCTCCCTGCGATCTGGTTTATCGCTGAATGGCTCAGAAGCTGGTTGCTGAGCGGTTTTCCGTGGTTATCCTTAGGTTACAGTCAACTCGACAGCCCGCTATCCGGCTGGCTGCCCGTGCTCGGCGAAACCGGCATGACCTGGTTATTAATGACCATGGTTAGCGCGTTAGCCGTGGCCACCCTGACCAAACGATTTTTACAGGCCATAGCCATTACCGGTTCGATAACTATTGCAGCTTTGCTGTTAAATTCAGTTAGCTGGGTTGAGCCCCAACAGCCAGTTTCTATTGGTATGGCGCAGGGTAATATTGCGCAGTCTTTGCGTTGGGTCCCGGAACAGGACGCACCGACCATGAACACCTACCGGGAGCTGACAAGCCTGGTATGGGACAACGATGTGATCATCTGGCCGGAAGCCGCTATTCCCAAACTGGAAATGCTGGCTCAGGATTTTATCACTGATATGAACGCCGAAGCCGCCCGCTACGATACGGCCATTATCACCGGTGTGGTTAACTATAACTTTGAAAGTCAGGAAGCCTGGAACAATCTGATTGTACTGGGTAAATCCCATGCCGACGACGAACAGGGCCATTACCGTTATTTTCATGGTAACCGCTATGCCAAACACCACCTGTTACCCATTGGCGAGTTTGTGCCTTTTGAGGATTTACTAAGGCCGCTGGCTCCTTTGTTTGACTTACCCATGTCATCGTTTAGTCGTGGCGATTTTCAACAACCCAACCTGCTGGCTAATGGCCTGCACCTGGCCCCGGCCATTTGTTTTGAGATTGCCTTTCCGCGCCAGGTAAGAGCCAACCTTTATGCCGACACGGATTTTATTATTACCGTCAGCAACGACGCCTGGTTTGGTCGTTCTCACGGCCCGGCTCAGCATTTACAAATTGCCCGTATGCGAGCCAAAGAGCTGGGCATTGGCGTGATCCGCTCTACCAACAACGGTATATCGGCCTTTATCGACCATCGGGGTAAAGTGGTTGCGCAGTTGCCGCAGTTTGAAACTGCCGCTCTATCAGCCAAGTTATCAACCGTTTCCGGCAGCACGCCTTATCGTCAATGGGGCGATTTCCCGCTGTGGCTGTTAACCGGTTTAATCGGGCTGGTTTTCCTCATTTTTAAACTGCGCGAGCGCGGTGCTCAGAGCAACTGAAATTTCCTCGCTCAATAGCGCCGCTCAGTCGCGATTAACCTATACCTTACGCTGGCTAACTGCTAGTTTTGTACCTTAAGATTTAACATTCCAGGGTATTCAATGAAAACGATAATAACACTCCTTGCACTGACGCTTGGCGCTTCTGCCGCGTGTGCTAAAACCACAGTACTGACCGCCGACCGTATGATCGACGTGGAAAATGGCAAGCTGATCACTAATGCTGTAGTAGTAATGGAAGACAATACCATTGTGGCTGCCGGTACCAAGCGTTCGGTAACCATTCCGGCTGATTCTGACGTGATGGAACTGGGCGATTACACACTGATGCCCGGTTTAATGGATATGCACGTTCACCTCACCTCTGACGCCACCAAACACGGCTATAAACGTCTGGCGGATTCCTTGCCGCGCGTCACGCTGACCGGTGTAAAACATGCCGAAGCCACGCTTATGGCAGGCTTTACCACTGTTCGTAACGTTGGCGCCCCCGGCTTTGCCGATGTGGCCTTAAGGGATGCCATTAACGATGGCGACATACAAGGGCCACGGATGTTTGTATCGGGCCCGTCGCTGGGCGTAACCGGCGGGCACTGCGACAATAACCTGCTGCCTTATGAGTTTCATACTGTGAGTGAAGGCGTGGCAGACGGCCCCTGGGCAGTCCGCGAAATTGTGCGTCGCAATATTAAATACGGCGCTACAGTAATTAAATTCTGTGGCACCGGCGGCGTATTATCAAAAGGTACTAAAGTGGGTGTGCAGCAATACACCTTCGAGGAAATGCAGGCGCTGGTAGACGAAGCCCACATGCGCGGCTTAACCGTTGCCACGCATGCGCACGGTACCAGTGGTATCAAAACAGCCATTAAAGCCGGTGTCGACTCAGTAGAGCACGTTAGTTTACTGGATGAGGAAGGCATTGAACTAGCGCTCGAGCATGGCACTTACTTCTCGATGGATATTTACGTTACCGAGTATATTTTAAGTGAAGGCGAAAAAGCCGGTATCTTAGAAGAAAGTCTCGCTAAAGAGCGTATTGTGGGCAAACGTCAGCGTGAAAACTTTCAGAAAGCGGTGAAAGCCGGGGTGAAAATGGTGTTTGGTTCGGATGCCGGGGTTTACCCTCACGGCGACAATGGTAAGCAATTTGCCCGCATGGTGCGCTTTGGCATGACCCCAATGCAGGCTATCCAGGCGGCCACCATTCATCCGGCAACACTGCTTAAACAACAAGAAACGTTAGGCAGTATCAGTGCCGGTAAAAAAGCCGATATTGTGGGCGTAAAAGGTAACCCGCTGGATGATATTTCGCTGCTCGAAAACGTTGGCCTGGTGGTTAAAGATGGCCATATTGTAAAATCCGTAGCAATGTAACCTGCTAATTTTAAATCGATTTTGAAAAACCCCGCTTAAAAAAGCGGGATTTTTTTATACATGCTATTGAAAAAGAACCAGCTGCACATATCTCTTTTACTGTCGGGGCTTAATGATAAGGCCGACACAACCATCGCCGCTAAGCGGGGTGGTATTAAACCTAACTTTACATATTGCTTAATTGCGAGGATATGACTATGCGTACTATCGATCTATCTCCACTTTACCGTTCTTTTATTGGTTTTGACCGTCTGGCATCCATGATTGATGCAGCTTCTCAAAACGGTAATCAAACCACTTACCCGCCTTACAACATCGAGTTAATGGGCGAAGACAAATACCGAATCAGCATGGCCGTAGCCGGCTTCAGCAAAGACGATGTAAGCATCGAAGTGCTGGAAAACGCGCTGACTGTGGCCGGTAAAAAAGAGGCCGAGGAAAGCCAGGATGAGGAACAAAAACGTCAGTTCCTGCATAAAGGCATTTCTGAGCGCAACTTTGAACGTAAGTTCCACTTAGGCGACCACGTAAAAGTAACCGGCGCTAACCTGGAACACGGGCTACTCAATATCGACCTGGAACGCGAAATTCCGGAAGAGAAAAAGCCCCGCCAAATTGAAATTGGCAGTGCATTACTGGAAAACAAACAGTAACCACTAAGACATTATCTCCCTGCTAAGCGGCGCTAAATGCGCCGCTTTTTTATTGCTTGTCCTCTAGTAACTTTTATCTGAGTTGACTATCCGATTTTGGGAAGCACTTATTTATTACGACCTGCTATTTTCATCACAGTATCTGCTTAGTTATTGAGAAACATGATTGTTAACAACATACAACTAACGCCGAAAATAATGCCCACGGCAACACGGTGTATCAGAGGGTAATTATTAACTGTCAGAACGGCGCCATAAGCAACTCCGCTTGATATCCACATTGCTAAAAGAACGCCGGGAATAGATAGTGTAAAGGAGCCTGCAACCAACATTATCACACCGACAATAAGTAGTGTTTCCACAAAAGCTGCCAGAAAGGCGATAGAATTATCAAGTTTGTCTTTTGGGGTTTTATGGAGGTACCAATTAATCAGAAATCCCCCACGGGTTAAGCTATCTAAAAAGTAATTAGTACGTTCAGCTGTCATGATTGCTCTTCCTTGTAATCGCTAAAAAATACAACTTCCTGATGATTATAGTCGATTCGGGATTTATCTGTTATTCAGACAAGTGTTGATAAAAAAAGAGAACAGCCCTAACCCAAAAGGCGTTACGATATAGCCTCGCTCGATTTTTGAGAATATCAGACTAAACCTAATCTGCCTGTAACGACAATTCCACACTTCTTGACTGGGACTGCAGGTGCTCCCGACTGTTAAGTAAAAACAGACGCCCGGCTTCTACCTGAGCCTGATTGACCAAATAGGCTTTCACGCGTTTACCACGCGCCTGAGCCAGCGCGGCCAGCTCACTCTCGGGAATGGTAATACTGTCTCTCAAGCGATTGTACATCGTAATATGCAGGGCTCGCGTGACCTGTTGTTCGGTGACAGGTTCCTCATTATTATTTTGCAGTTGCGCCCGGATCCGCTGCTGTTCGTCCTGCACCGAATCTGAAAATGTTTCGCTAAACAGGGTTTCCAGCGTACTCGCTAACGGCCCCTCAAGGGGCACATTACTGGCAGAAAAGTTATCCGGTAAAGCATCCTGTGCACTGCGCTCAAGAAGTTGTTGGTGTAGTTGCGCCACCGCCAGTTCACGGGCGTCGCTCACCGCATCGACGGTGCCCTCAATACTCACCCGTAAACCCGGCCGCTTATTCAGCGCTTCGGCCAGCGTAGTGAGGCGTTGTGTAGCTTGTTCATCGAGCGAGTCCTGGCCTGCGGCAAAATCGACCCGGTTAAGTTCATCCTCACTGCCCACCAGGCTGGCCAGAAAAGTAAACGGCGCGGTCACGGCTTTGGTTATAAGGTTGCCCAGGGCGTTTAATATAATCGAGCCAAAACTGAAATCCGGATTATCCAGATCGCCAGACACCTCAAGACCGAGATCGATCACTCCGTCGTTATCCTGCAGTAACGCTACAGCAAGGCCCAGTGGCAAACTCAGCGCCTGCTCCGAATCACTTTTTCTGCCCAGCGTAAGCTGATCAATCACCACGTGATTATTGCCATCAAGCTCACTGTTTTGCACCTTGTAGCGAACATCCAAAGACAACAGCCCTTTATCGATGTAATAGCCCATGTAAGTGCCTGAATAAGGGTTCACCGAGGTGAGCTCAGCGCCCTCAACGGCAAAATGCAGATCGAGGAATAGCTCTTCCAGCAAAGGGTTAATTTCGCCCTTGAGAGACACCGGCGCATAGCTGTCTATCTTGCCGTTAATGGCAACCTTTGCAGCACTCCCCGCATCGGAGGTGAGTTGCTCAATAGAACCGTTTAGCGATTCAATACTCGACGCAAACTGCGGTGTTAAGGACTCATCAGCGAAGTAAGCACTGCCGTTAATAAGGTTAATGGCCGCGATACTGATTGCTAAAGTTGAGCCTTCAGCGTCGCCAGTTTCTGGCGTATTAACAGAGCCTTCTTTAGCGTCACCGACTTCCGATGCGTTTTCAGAAGAAGATTCACCACTACGGATAATCGCACCGATATTGGTCCGTTTTTGCTCGTCGATAAGGATTTTCGCGTAGGGCTCGGTAATATTAACCGAGGCCATATCCAGCGTATTGTCGTCAAGACTGAAGCGTAGATCGGCTACGTCCAGGGATTGCCATTTAACTAACGGCTCGTAGTGCAGTCCATCCAGAATGGTCAGGTTATCAACGGTTGCATCACCACTCACCAGTAGCTTTTTACCGCTCTCTGCAACTTCGTAGCGGGTAGTGGCAGACAGTGCCCCCTCAGACAAGGATAAGTTTACGAAAGGCGTTAAATACGACTGCACCTGTGACAGCGCGATATTCGAGAGTGTCAGCTCACCGGCCACTGCCTGCGTTGCCAGATCAGCACTGCCGCGAGTGACTAATTCTCCCTGGGCATTATCAGGTATAGCCTGAGAATTACCGCTGATTGCCAGTGCAACTTCATAGTCAACCGGCGTTGAAAAGTGACTGTCTATTTCGCTGGTTGTCACCGTTATCGGATGAAGCCGCCAGTACATGCTCTGTGCAATGGCTTTGTCGTGCAGTTGAACATCTCCCTCGGTAATTGCCAGTTTATCGAGCACAACACGCCAGGCGGAAGATGCCTCTGACTGCGAGTTATCTTCAGGTTCCGCGTTATTTTGTGCTATTCCGGCTGGCATCAGCAGACTAACCAAATCCAGCCCGTCATTGTCGTAAACGCCGTTGATATAAGGCGCTTCAAGCTTCAAGCCAGCAATATCCACCCGCTGTGAATCTGTATCGAGACGCATATCGGTTAAGCTAAACGTATCCAGCGCAATGCGTTGACGGGTTGTATCAGACAGCGCCAGTGAATGAACAGCCAGTTGACCGTCATTTGCCCTGAAGCGAAAGCCTTGCTCCGTTTCCCTCACCTCATAACCTACTGAGAAATCCAATGTCCCATCGGTTAACCGCGCTATGATGATGTCATCAGACAGCGGCCATAACGGTGGCAGGGCTAGTTTCTTTATCACCACTTTGCCAGTAAGGGCCAGTGGCGCGAGCTGAAACAGCCCATCCACGTACAGGGTGCCGCCTTCGGTAGTGGTTACATTCACCTGGTACAGATTATCCGGGCTGCCTTGTTCCTCGCTTCGTGCATTATCCGAAATGGTTGCGTGGGTATCCAGATTAGCCAGCTCCAGCGCCAGGTCGGGATAAACCAGTTCGGCACCGCTGACCCGGTCAAAGACTTCTACTTTGCCATCCGTTACATTTAACAATCCGAGTCGCAGGTGCGGTATACCGCTTTCATCACCCGACTCTTCGTTTGTCTCCTCGGGCGAGCTTTGTGACTGAATATGCGCAATGATATCTGAAAAGTTAAACTCCGTGGTTTCACCGCCCTGCTCACGGGCTAACCGCGCATAAGGACCGTTTAAATAGAAATGCTCAAGGGTTGGTGTAAAGGTTAATAAGGTACGCCAGAATGCCGCATCGGCCTCCAGTTGGGTAAAGCGGATAAAGTCGCCCTGTTGATCTGCTTCTGCAATGCGAAAATTAGCCACCCGTACACGTAACAAAAAAGGATTAATCGAGATGGTATCAACGGTCACTTCCCGCCCGAGAGTTTGGGATAACGCCGCCGGCAATTTTGACGTCAGTACATAGGGCGTTAATAGTCCGAGTAACAATGCATAAAGCGAATAGGCCAGCAGACACCACTCACTTACACGCAACCAGCGCGGCTGCTGGTGATAACCTTTTCGCCAGGTATTAAGCTTGCTCATAAAAAATCCATTCCTGATTGCTCCCGTTGCGGCTCTCTGCGGCGCTTATGCCTTTCAAAGTAGCAGTTTAATTTCCGGCTCAAAATTTGCCAGGCAGCGTCCGGAGTCGCGCTGCCCTTGCTAGTCATTTATCAATCCAGGACTGACAAACGTTCGCTAATTAATAATCTGAAGTTTTGGCCATTTCTCTAACCATTGCTTGCTGGCTATGCGTTGTCTGAATACCTCTTTACTACGCAGCGGATTGTGAGTGAGTTTACCTTCGAGCAAAGACTGAACCCCAAAAGGTGCAGCCAGCTCCAGGTGGTGGTTGTCATTCAGGCGCACGCCCACCGCCGTCTCTTTTTCCGGCCAGTAGCGCATGGCATCGGTACTGTTTTGATAAGCCGGGTCCTGATTGCGGTGATGCATCACGGCCTGATTTTTAACCTGCCAGTTAACATCAGGCAACGTATTGGCCAGCTTCTTTTCGATGTTTTCCGGCGCTAAGTGTTGTTGCTTGTCATAATAGATAACATCCACATCGTTGAGCGGTGTAGGTGGATAGTCGTGCAAAGCATCCCATACCATATTGCGCACAAACCCGGCGGCAATAAAACAATCCGGCAACTGCAGTGCCTGTACCGCCTGTAATAGCCGCATCCTCTGTTTGTCATGGCGTAGCATGGCCTCAATAGATTTCATGGGGCACCCTATCGGCTGTCACAACCTAACTCTTTAAACAACTGTGCTCTTTGTGCTGAGGATATCGCATAGTAACTAAAGTGAATATCCTGGCCCTTGTGATTACAAAGCCGGACTTGTTTTGGGTACCCCGAATAAATTTTACACCCACCAAAGTGTTGTCTTTCAATGGTGCGTTTACGGCCGAATTCGGTGACTGTCAGCTGATCATGATTAATAGCAATACTAAATGGCTCAACGCGTCCGTTGCCACTATTGAACAGCAGTAACCACAGCGCAAAAGCCAGATTAAAGCCAATGAGCAACACCGCCGATTGCCACAAACTGGCCCGAGAGTCATCGCCAAAAGTCACAACCAGCGCCACAGCACTGAGTTGCGGCACCGCATACAAGAAGAAGTGCACATATAAGCGGTTAAAAAATCCCTGTCGATCGCTTTGTTTATATTCCATTAATTATCTTTCTGACAAACACACTTTATGCAATACCTATCCTAATCTTTTAGTGAGTTTTAGAATAGCTCACGCAGATTTTCGCTCTAACTACCGATAAAGTAGCTAAATTACACTCAACCCCTGATGCAGAATAGTTTACACTGGTTCCATTATTTAATCCTCCAGTAACCAACAGGAAAACAAAGTGCCCTCCATGCAGTCAGGCGCTGACAGCCAAGCCTCTTTATCCTTTGCAAAATTAATAAAATTACTCGGTCCGGGCGTATTGATGGCTACTGCGGCCATAGGTGGCAGCCACCTGGTAGCCTCTACTCAGGCCGGGGCTAAATTTGGCTGGCAACTGGCATTGCTGATCCTGGCCGTAAACCTGTTTAAATACCCGTTTTTCCGGGCCGGGGTGAGCTATACCATCAGTAGCAATAAAACCCTGCAACAGGGTTATCTCACCATGGGCAAGCCCTATTTGCTCATGAGTTTTGCGCTTAACGGCATTTCTTCTTTTGTGAATGCCGCTGCCTTATTGCTGTTTTCAGCAAGCTTACTGGGCTACTTTATTCCGTTTAATGTGGCGTTGCCCTGGCTGGCCGCTGTATTACTTATCGTATCGCTGATTATCCTGCTGGCTGGCCATTACCATGCGCTCAATCAGGTGGCCAAGGTGATTATGATTGCCCTGGTTATCGCGACTATTTCGGCCACCGTGATAGCCTGGCAACAAGGCCCGGTTGCGCCGGCCGAATTTGAATCCCCCTCGCCCTGGACGCTGGCCGCAATCGGTTTTCTGGTGGTGACCATGGGCTGGATGCCCGCCCCGATTGAAATATCCGGTATCACCTCGTTATGGTTAAAAGAGCAGTGTCACGAAGCTAAAGTAACACCACAATCGGCCTTATTCGACTTTAACCTCGGCTACCTGGTTACATTACTGCTGGCCTTGATGTTCCTGGCGCTGGGTAGTCTGGTATTACATGGCAGCGGGCAGGAACTGGCCAGCGGCGGTATTGGTTTTTCGCACCAGTTGGTAGATTTATATGCATCCACCATTGGTGAGTGGTCCCGTTACCTGATTGCCGTAGTTGCCTTTTTATGTATTTTTGGATCGGCGATTACCGTATATGACGGCTATTCGCGGGCCCTGGCAGAATGCTACACCTTACTCAAAGGCAAACAGGATGTGTCTGATAGTGTGTTTGCGGTTTGGCTATTACTGGTGGCAGCGGCGAGCTTTGCCATGGTGTTATTCTTCCAGTCTGCCCTGCTGGCCATGCTGGGCTTTGCCATGACCCTGGCCTTTATGACCACGCCGGTATTTGCCTGGCTTAACTACCGGCTGGTTAATCGTCATGATATCCCGGAATCACTCAGAGGCGGCCCGGTAGTATTGTGGTTAAGCCGGGCCGGATTGGTTTATTTGTTTGGCTTTCTGATTGTCTTTATTATCTGGAAATGGTTCCTCTAAGCTCATCAAGGTATCAATAATGAAAAAACTCTACACCTGTCTCCTGCTGCTGGCGTGTTCGTTAAGCAGTTTTGTAACCTATGGAGAAGCGTTTCGAAGCGTAGAGATAAGCACCTCGCAGCAGGCTTTACCGCCGGTTATGATCCAGGGGCCAATGCCCATCGAAGCGCAATATTTCGCGTCGTTATTGAACGATGTCCGCACTGAGAAGGCAGGTCAGGCAACGTTTTATATTGGTACCTTCAACGGCTATCCGGTAGTGGTTGCGCAAACTGGTAAAGGCCTGGAAAACACTGCGGCCGCCACCGCTGTTGGCATTGAGCGTTATCATCCCCGGGCTATTATCAATCAGGGCACATCCGGCGGACACGATCCTGATTTACAGGTTGGCGACATTGTTTTAGGTAAACGCAGCGTTAATGCGAGTAATTTTAAAACCCCTTTTCGTGATAAAGGTGAGGGATCTGCTCCACTTGAGTGGTTACCAATGGATCTCCTCGCCTCTGAAGGCAGTGCCGGCGAGGGAGACTCAGCCAAAGATGCAGAGCGTATTCGGTACTACGTTGCCGATGCTGAGTTACTGGCGGCGGCCCATGCGGTAAAAGGCCAGTATAAGCGCGGCAAAGTAGTAGAAGGCACTATCGCCAGTGGTAATTTCTGGAACAACGAGCTAGACCGTATCGCCTGGCTGCACACCAAATTTGGTACCAGTACCGAAGAAATGGAAACCGCCTCAGCAGCACAGGTTGCACACAGTTATGGTATTCCTTTTCTGGGGATCCGGGTCCTTTCCAATAACCTGACCAACGATGGCCATTACGACCCGTCCACCGCAACCGATTGCCAGGCCTTTGTTAAGCTGGTAATCGAACAGTATATTAAACACAGTAAAAGGTAGCTCCTCAGAGCTACCTTTTGTTACGGGTAATTAAAGGTTTTAAAGCGGAGAATAAGGCAGCGATGACTGATGAGCTACAATTCTTAGCTTACCTGATTTGTCTTTAACATAAGCAAAGGTGTATTCCACTTTGGTCTCGCCCCCGTTGGTGTCGGTAAAGTAATAATTCCCCATGGCCACTGCCATGCTGCAGCTGTTATTAATAATCCCGACGTTATCAAACTTCACTTTGGTGTACGGTTTGATGGCAAATCCTTTATCTTCAGAGTAAGCCTCGTTACCGCCCACAAAATACGATAATGCCGCATCAAAGCTCGATCTGAACTGTACCTTCGCAGCCAGTGTCGGTTTAAATAACACGCTGCTCAGGTCGTAGCCGTACATATCCTGAATAAAGTCTGCTGCGGCAGTTGTATAGTCGCCGTCAGATGAATAGACCGACCCTATTCTTACAATCCCGTCACCCCAGAGTTTCTGCGCCTCTACCACTTCACGCTCTGAAATACAGGCATCCGAATAGAGCAAACGATTATCCACCACCGACGCTGCTGCAGTATTTGCCGCAGGCTCATTCATACTGCTTTTTAATTGCTGGGATTGTGCGGTAGCGCAACCTGTTAACACGGCCGAGGAGAACGAAAGAACCACTAACACTTTCAAGTTCATTTTTTGCATAACAATACTCTCTTTTCCGAAATCAGATAACTAACCAGTGCTGAATAATCACTGCTTGGTGCTCATGATTAAGAATATTCATCACGCCTGAATAAAGCTTGAAAGGAAGATTAAAAGAACATTAAAAGCCGGCTGCCTGCCTATGCCTGAAATAAATGCAGCCCTCGCAGCGCCCATTAATCTGCATCAATAATCTGAGTTTTATTGCTTTTCGTATTCCTAAGGGTGTCTATACTTAAAATGTAAATCTGCAATCTTTTAAGTGGGAGCCGTGGATGTTAAGACAGCTGGTGTACCGAAGTCGTGCAACCCAAAAGATGTCGGAACCGGATATCGATAAAATTGTCGCTGACTCTAAGCCTTTTAATCAGGCTAACGATGTTACCGGGTTATTGCTGTTTGATGGCGAGTTTTTCTTTCAGGTACTTGAGGGTGAAGGAGATGTGATCCACAGGCTGTTTGAGCATATAAAAACCGACCCGCGCCACACCAATATTGTAAAAGTGCTCGACAGCGCCTGTGCTAAACGCGACTTCGGCAAGTGGAACCTGCGAACGTTAATTCTTAAGCCCGGTAGCCATTGCTACTGGCTTCCTTCAGATCTTACTGTAAGGCGCGACAGCAGAGTATTTTCACTGCTTAACAGCTTCGCCACCGGGCGCTGGCGCAGTTGTGTTTCTGCAGCCGAACGCGCCACGGTTCAGTGTACTATAGCCACCAGCCAGATTGACCTTACCCCCTACCCTTCCAGCGATATTCAGTTTGCCTTTCAGCCCATCGTAGATACCCGGATTGGAGGCATTTCATCTTATGAAGCGTTGCTGCGTAACAATGTAGGCCGTTACCCTGAATTAATTCTGGCCGATCTGCCTGAGCAGCAAAGGTATGAGTTTGACTTAAAATCCAAAGCCATTGCCATTGCCCAGGGGGCCAAACTGTTACAGCCTGGCCAGTCTTTATCGGTTAATTTATTGCCTGGGGCAATAACGACAAACGAACGGGTAGTAAGTCAATTGCTGCACTATCTCAAAGAAGGCGGCTTGAGGCCTGAACAGCTTATTCTGGAAATTACCGAAAGTGAAATGGTAAAAGAAAACGATGCCTTCTTTGCCGTTATTGAAGATATTCGTGCGGCAGGGATCCGGCTGTCGCTTGATGATTTTGGCGCCGGTTATGCCGGCCTCTCGTTACTGGCCGACCTGATGCCGGATAAAATAAAGCTGGATCGCGCCATCACTCATGGCATTCACGAAAGCGGCCCGCGTCAGGCGATATTGCATTCGGTATTCGAATTTGCCAATGCCACTGGCAGCCACTTAATTGTAGAGGGGGTAGAAACCTTCGACGAATGGCTGTGGTTAAACAACGCAGGTGTGCGTAAATTTCAGGGCTTCCTGTTTGCCCGCCCGCAGCTAAACGGTGCCAACGCCATTTATTTTGATGCCCGGGAGCTGGCTGGCCAGCAATAACAGCCGTTGCACAGCATTATCAAAGCTGTGCAACGGCGTCTTAACTTACTGGTCGATTTTGCCCAGCATTACCGCCAGATCGTCTATTCGGCTTACGGTGTCTTTTACCAGTTTATCAATCTCATCACTGGCCTGCCTGGAGTGCGACGCCAGACTTCTCACTTCATCGGCCACCACCGCGAAGCCGCGGCCTACGTCACCCGCCCGGGCCGCTTCAATGGCCGCATTAAGCGCCAACAGATTTGTTTGTTCTGAAATGCCGTTGATAGTACCGATGATGTTGCTGATGGTCTGACTAACATTCAGCACGCCTTTCATAGATTCCTGGGTTTGATTTACGGCAATTCGGCGGGCAGTAATATCAATGCCAAATAATACGTACTGGGTAATTTCATTCTTAAAGTTTTTCAGCGCGCAAATACCGGCATCCAGTGACAACATAAAATCACCCTGGCCAAAGTTGATCTGCAATTTGATATTGCCGCTTTCCTGCAATTCAGCCTTATGTTCTGCGGTGAGTTCCTGTAAAACATGATCCACAAAAGCCTGCTGCGTGGCACTTGAGCCGAGTTTTGTGGCCAGTAAATCACTGGGCGTTTTAAGCTGGCCGTCTTTATCAATGTCGAGTAACACTAATGAATTGTCGATAGCATTGATCTTACGAGTAAAATCGAGCGCCATCTGTTTAACTTCAGTAATGTTAGCCTGTACCGAAATGTAGTTCTTCACCTCGCCTTTTTCGTTCAGGATTGGCGTGATAGACAACGACACCCAGTAAGGCTCGCCACTCTTGGTATAATTAAGGATTTCATCATAAAACGGTGTGCGATCGTGCAGATTCTTACGAATGCGGGCAATGGTATCTGGTGAGGTTTCCGGCCCTTGCAGGAAATCCCCCGGTTTCTTGTGTTTAATTTCTGTCAGCGAATACCCGGTTAATCTTTCAAAACCTTTATTCACATACACAATCAGCCCGGCCGGATTGGTAATAATAACCGAGTTATCGGTTTCGTTAGCAACCATAGAGAGCATTTCACGCTCTTCCCGCATAAGTACTTCCTGGGTTACATCTTTAACAAACGCGGTATACAGGGTTTTGTTTTCAAGCCTGACTTTCGACAACGATAACTGGCCCCAAAGCACCTCACCATCTTTACGTTCGATTTTTATTTCCCGGCTGGTACCGACGATTTTATCCTTACCAGTTTCGCGATTGGCATTTACATAACTATCGTGATTCGCCTGAATGGCTTGCGGAACCAGCATCTTAACGTTTTGCCCGAGGACTTCCTGACGGTCATAGCCCCAAAGTTTCTCTGCCGCAGCATTAAATAAGGTAACGCAGTTATGCTCATCGATGCAGACTACCGCATCCAACGCCTGCTCCAGAGTTTGCGCCATAGTTTCCCTGGAATCGCGCTCCTGAGAAATATCCCGCACAAAGGCGGTGTAATGGATGTGCCCGTTAAGCACGATTTTAGACAGCGACAGCTGTACCCAGAGCTTAGTGCCATCCTTGCGTTGTAACTGCACGTCCCTGGAACTGCCGACAATCTTATCCTGACCGGTCTGGCGATGATGGTTAACGTTATTATCATGATTTGCGCGCAATTCGTGCGGTAGCAGCATGGCCACGTTCTTACCAATCACTTCATTTTTACCATAGCCCCAGATTTTTTCGGCCGCCTGATTAAAAAAGGTCACCCGGTTTTTTTCGTCGATACTGACTACCGCAATGATACTTTGCTCAAGGGCCTGAATAGCCTGGTTGGTTTTCGTCTTCTGCTGCCAGAACATGCTGCACTCCACCTATAAAATATGTCTACCTCAGGATGGCGTTTACCGAACACTTCAACGCTGCAAGGAGCCAGCCGCGCTCAGTCAAACTGTATGTAATACGCGACAAATTTACATTGCGTTCACAAAGCGTAGTTCAAAATTGCGCTTTTTTCGGATTTTTACGTATTGGATGTTAAAGCGTTGCGAAGTAAGTTCATGTATAAGCGAAAAATCTATCTATTTGGGATCACCTCAGGGCTGATCATGATGATTGCTCTATGCTGTACGGCTGTTTCTGCCTACCTGACACAAATTAACCTGGAGCAAAGTAATACCGGACAAACACTGCTGGCAGAACATCAGAAACTCAGCAGCATCTCCTATCGAATGTTCAAACAACTCACCGACGAGCTGATTTTTGGAGAAAGTGCCAACCAGGCTATCATTCGCAACAAACAGGCGCTTATTGCTCAGTCGTTAGACAAAATTCGCCGTCTCGAACTGCAACAAAGGCAGGCTCTGGGCAGCAAGATGACCGCCGGCAGCATTGAAGATACCGACGAATTGGCCGGCTTGATAGACGCCATCATCAGCGAATTTAAGGCCATCACAGCAACTTACAATAACACCCCGCTGGACCAGCAGAACCGCTTGCAAACCTTGCTCGAGGTAAAGATTGATAATGAATTTCGTGAGGCAATTAACGCCGCTGTAGTACGGCAGGGTAATGTAGTTTCAGCCATTAATGCCAAAATAGAAACCCTTAACACTGCCATTGTGTGGTTTGCTGTGGGCGTGGCGCTGTTTGCCATGCCATGTATTATCCTTGCCTGTTACTGGCTGTTTAATCAGCTCTATCAGCCGCTAACCATTATCAACAACGGCACTAAAGCCATTGCAGCAGGCGATTACCACCAGCGCTTACCAGAAACCCTGGATACCGAATTCTCCCAACTGGTATCGTCGCTAAACCTGCTGGCTTCGCGCCTGGCTGACCACGAAATGCAAGCCGAACATTCTCGCAAGCAGCTGGAATTTGAGGTAGAGCAGCGCACCCGGGAAATCAAGCAGGTCAACGAACAACTTACCAGGGTTGACTCCCGTCGGCGTCAGTTTCTGGCTGATGTCTCCCATGAACTCAGAACGCCTCTAACCATAATCCGAGGCGAAGCCCAGGTTACTTTGCGCCAGTCTTCGGCCTCAGAGGATGTTTACCGGGAAACGCTGGACTCAATATTGCTGCAGGCGGTGAACCTCAGTGAACTGGTAGATGACTTACTGTTGCTGGCCAGAGCCGAACTAAGTCAGTTAAAACTGGACACTTCGCGCCAGCCGCTAGGCGATTTCCTGCAAAATCAGGTTAGCCAGTGGCAGCGTCTGCACGAAGATCGCCAGTTTACTCTCGATATTGACGGGAGCACCGAAGCGTTACAGCTCAAATTTGACCAGCAACGCCTGAAACAGGTGGTTGCTATTATGCTGGATAACGCATGTAAATACTCAGCGCCGCAATCGCCTATTAACGTGTCATTAAAGCAGGTAGATAGCAGTGCCTGCATTGAGATAAAAGACTTTGGTGAAGGGATCTCCCCTGCTGATATTAACCATATTTTTGAACGCTTTGTGCGCTTTAAGCACAAGTCCGAAGGACTTGGGCTTGGCCTCGCCATTGCCAAAGCCATTATTGAGGCGCATGGCGGGGAAATACAGGTTAATTCCACCCAGGGCGAAGGCACCCTGTTTCAAATTTATCTGCCAATGGATGTTGAATAATGAAAATTCTGATTGCTGATGATGAACTCTCGCTGGTCAATTTCCTTTATCGCGGACTCACTGCCGAAGGGTTTGAATGCATCAAAGAAACTGCACTGCATAACCTGGTTGATTTAGCTAAGCGGGAGCAGCCTGATTTGCTGGTGCTCGACAGAATGTTTGGCGAAGACGATAGCGTGGAGATACTGCCCGCCCTGAAACAGCTCAGCCATGGCCCTATGGTGTTACTCCTGTCGGCCCTCGATGATATTGTCGAAAAGGTCACCGGGCTCGACAAAGGCGCCGACGACTACCTGTGCAAACCCTTCGATTTCGACGAGCTGTTGGCCAGGGTTAATGCGCTGGGCAGACGGCATCGCTCGCAACCGGCTAAAGCGCCTCGCCAGCTGAGCTTTGCCAACCTGCAACTGGATCTGGAGTCCAAACTGGCCAGCATTAGCCAAGACGGTAAAGCTGAAGAACTCACTCTAACCAATATTGAATTTAACCTGCTGAGCTATTTTATTGAGTCGCAAAATAAAGTGCTCACCCGGGAGCGTATTTTAAGCCGGGTCTGGCAAAGCAACACTGATCCGCTGACTAATATTGTGGATGTTTATATCAGCCGCCTGCGCCAAAAACTACCGCCTGCTGCGGGCATCGAAATCGCCACGATCCGCGGTAATGGTTACCGGTTAAAGGCATTAAGTTAATCCGGCTGTCCTCTACTCTATCCACATCTCGTTGATGAGTGGCGTATCAGCGTTGTTAGTAAATGTGATATTTATCAAAATATCATCACTGGTATTAGAATATCGGGCCACAAACAGCAACCGTGGGCTGCCTGCCCGGTTCAACGCTGCAACAAGCCGTTTAGATATAAGCGGGCCAAGCTGTGGAGCAATTGCTTCGTAGGCGTTTTGAAACCCTTCAGGCGTAATTCTGGCTGCCAGCGAGTCTGTCATCACGTTTCGAAATGCCTGATAGTCGCCTGTTTCATGGGCTTTTAACGCGATATCAACCATTGGCATTAATAACGCTAATGCCTGCGCTGCGTTGTCTCCAAAGCAACCAAAATAATCTTCCGGCGGTTGGTTATCATCATTCATGCTCCCTCCTGTTGCGGCGTAATGTGCATTTCACAAATTTGCGCTGCCCGCTGACCAATTTTGTAGTCCCCAACATCACCTGCGACACTGCCCCCGGCAAGTTCAAAATTGTAAAATTTTGTAGAGCTAATTTTTTGTAAATTAATTCACCCCTTTTGTGCTCGCCATTCGTTATACCCAAAACCAGGGAGTACACACTATGCAATTAACTGCGAATCCAACCTTTTCAACCCGTGATTATGTCAGGCCATTGAGTCACCTGCTACTGGCCGCGCTGGTCACTTTCGGTTTGTTTGTAATGATGGCCAAACTAATCGAGCAACACGGCGAAGCCCCAAAAGTGGAAGAGCCGGTGGTAATTGATGATTTTTTACTGCACGTGGAAGAGCCTGAAACTATTACCAGACAACCGGTTAAGCCGATGGAAAAAACGCTCGAGCAGCCCCCTTCGCTGCCAGAGCCGGTTGAGTCTGATCCTGGCCCCAATGAGCTTAGCGTTAACGTAAACCCAGTCATACCCGGCAATCAGATAGCCATTGATACAGACTTTGGCCAACAAAGTGATGCGTCTGCACGGCCGATAGTCAGGGTGAACCCCAGCTATCCTGCCGATGCGGCCCGACAAGGCATTGAAGGCTGGGTGCAATTAACCTTTGACCTCACGCCCCAGGGAACGGTAACCAATATCACCGTAGTGGATGCTGAGCCGCTAAGAATCTTTAACCGGGAAGCCAAACGGGCGCTGGCAAAATGGCGTTATCAGCCCCAGGTAGAAAAAGGTGTACCTGTGGGGCAAACCGGGTTACAAGTAGTACTGACCTTCAAGTTGGAGCAGTAAGGACCGCCTGTGGGGATTGCTAAACTCGGATTTCTACGCACTTTCCTGAAATCGGAAACTGCCACAAGCTGCAACGAAACTTTGTTCAGGCGCTATCGGCAAACGGGCGATAGCGCCGCCCTGAGCGCACTCTACGATCAGCACTGTAATAACCTGTACTATTATCTGCTGGTAATGAGCGATCCCAATACCGCGGCAGATGTCACCCAGAAAGTCTGGCTCAAAGTAATGGAATCAAAACAAGACTACCAAAGTCAGGGGCGCTTTCAGGCCTGGCTGTTTACCATTGGCCACCGGATGCTTATCGATGAGTTTCGCCAGAGTAAGCGCTGGCAGGCCGATACCGACCCGGATTCCCTGGGGTCAGTAGCGCCGGTGAGTGATAACCAAACCGACTTTCATCAGTTGCTTAAACATCTCCCGTTCACCCAACGGGAAGCCTTCTCGCTACAGCAGGAAGGATTTAGTTTGCAGGATATTGCCAGCATCTGTGATGTGCCGGTTGAAACGGTAAAAACGCGCCTGCGATATGCCCGCAACACCCTGAAAAAACATTGGAAAACATCATGAACGAGTCCGACCGTCAAGACGCATTGCAACAGGCATACAACACTGCTAAGCAACGTTATCCGGCGCCCGGGCGGATAAAACGGGCCGTGTTGAATCAACAGCCCGGTAATCAACAGCACTTCCTTGAACGCGCTAAAGCCAGATTGCCCGGCCGGGAGTGGCTGGCGCTGGCTGCTGCAGTAGGCTGCCTGTTACTGCTGGTTAAGGGCGCCCCGCTTATTAACCAGCCAATGCCCGACAATGATATCATTGCCCTGGAAGTGGAATATCATGGCTATCAGGATGACGTGGCGAGCCTTCCCGACTATCGCGAAAAACTGACTTTGTATACCCGTGAATTTACCCGTCAGTTAACCACATTAAAGGTGTTCTATTCGCGCCCGGCCATGCTGGCCAGCCATCAGGGAAACTGGTTGTTTACCGATTGTGATAATCAGACCATTACTGTTTCTCATGAGTTAATTGATGATTTACGGGCGCTGCAGCGAGTAGATCCGGCCCTGGTTGAGGGCACTTTTGTCGCCCTGGCCTTTGATAAACAAGGCCGGCTGATAAAAATAGAACAGGCTCCCATCAAGAGCTGCTAGCTTGGGCGGGCACGCTAATTTTTACTGGTCAAGCGTCCAACAACATGGTTTCATTAGCTTTAACACCATTCGCGATATACAAGCGGCGCTACCTGCAAGGACTCCCACCGTGAAAAACCTGTTTCAAGCTATTGATAATAAAGATACCGAAACCTTTGCAGGCTTTTTAGCAGAACATGCCACCTTTCGCTTTGGCAATGCACCAATAGTCACTGACCGGGCTAACATTGCCGCCGTGGTCGACGACTTTTTCAACAGTGTTAAAGCGCTTTCTCACACAGTGGCTGAGACCTGGCGAACCCCAACCGGGGTAATATGTCAGGGAACAGTGACTTATACCCGTTTTGATGACAGTACTCTTACCATCCCGTTTTGTAACATCTTCAGGATTAATGAGGATTTAATTGAGGAATACCTCATTTATGCCGATGTTTCGGCGCTCTGACAGTCTGCAACACTCCTTATAAGCCCCACAGCCTCTGGCCTATAAGGCGCTGTAAAAAGTGCATGCTTTTTGCGTAACAACTGTGCTATGTTAATTTTTAGCTATTGTACTTGCATAAAAACTAACAAAAATGAGTACAGAACAGGAAATAATAAAAAAACATCAACCTGTGATCCGCGCGTTAATTCCTTATCAGCAGCAAGGTCGTCTGCTCGAGGGTCTTAACCGTTTCTCGTCGCGCCTGAATGCCCAGGCCAGACAAGTCATCAAAGAGGAAGTTATACGCTTAACGTCGCAAACCGACGCGCCGGCGGATAACTCGGCCTTTGCTCAGTTTCCGGTAAAACGCTTTTCTCACTTTGGTATTGAAATGACCCTCGATAAAGTGGGCACGGAGATCCTGAAAAAAGAAACCGCCCGCTACATGGAACAATATACCGTTGGTGTGTTTGAGTCGATTACCAATTCGGCGCATTATCAGGGCCTGGTGCAGCGTAAGTTACGCGAAAAAATCATAAATGCCTTCACGGTTCAAACCCAGTCTTATACCATTCCATCTTAATATTTGGTCAGTAATGCCCAGTCTCTCGAACACATATTCATGATTCGCTTATACCATTCCATCTTAATATTTGGTCAGTAATGCCCAGTCTCTCGAACACATATTCATGATTCGCTTAGTGTCATCGACGAAATCGTTCCAAGCTGTGGTACATGCATCAACGATATCTTCGTATCCCTGGAAGCATCTGTTCGCTAAATGATGTTGCCGTATCCAACTCCACACCTGCTCTATGGGATTCAGTTCAGGAGAATAGGGTGGCAGTTTCATAATTGTCAGGTTTTCAAAGTCATCGGCTATATCATCGGTATGCCAACCAGCACCATCCATCACCACCACGGCATGGCGCCCCGGTTTTGTTTTCTGTGAGATTTGCATCAGGTGTTGACGCATGATGTCTTTGCTCACATAGGGCGAAATGAACGCTTCGGTGTCGCCAGTAGCTGGACATACCGCGCCAAACAAATGTGCATATTCAAATTGCTGTTGCTTCACAACTCGTGGGCGACTTCCCGTTGGGGCCCAAATGCGCGTTGTCGTGTTTTGCTGGCCAAAACGAGCTTCGTCCTGGAACCAAACATCTATGCGATCCAAGGCGAGATGCCCCGGAGTGTTAAGGATCGTTTCCAGTAGGAAGTTTTTTATATGCATCCTGGACGCCTGTTTGTTGTTTAGGATGTCGAGAACGACTCGTTATCCAACTAAACCCCAACGATTTTAACAGCTTATAGATTGCATTATGATGGTAGGTAACGCCAAATGTTTGCTCAATATAGGCTAAAATACTTTCCCCGGTAAGCCTACCTCCTTCATGTTTATCCTGGCTATGCTCTTCGATGTATGAACAGAGCGTTTGCTTTTGCCGTTCTGTGAGGTAGCAAGTTCGACCTTTTGCCTTTTTGGATTCCAGACCTTCAAGGCCATTGGTAAGGTAATTGGATACCCACAGATTCACACTTGTCCTACTGACTTTGAGTATTTCAGCGATATAAGTGCGGCTCTTGCCGTCAAGAAAATGAGAAAGGGCTAAGAAGCGTATACGCTTCCGACTATCTTTTTCAGATTTTGAAAGGGCGAGCAATTGCTCTGATGTATATTTCAAACTAAATGGACTCAGGAATGTAATGTGGCAATTAGATCACAAATCTAGATGGAATGGTAT
>NZ_PVNP01000037.1 GCF_002993365.1 Marisediminitalea alba | reverse complement strand
AAATTAGAGAAAGACAGTGTGTTGTGTAGTGATGGCTATAAGCCCTACATAGCTCTTTCTGAGAAAAATGATTTAATACACAAGCGCTTAGATGTGGCAGGAGGAATTAAGGTGATAGATAAAGTCTTTCACATTCAAAATGTTAACGCCTATCACAGCCGTCTGAAAGCGTGGATAAAACGGTTTCACGGAGTAGCCACAAAATACTTGGAACACTACCTGGGTTGGTTCAGGTTTATGGATAATCCAGAAAACCTTAACGAAAACAGGCTCTTTTCGATTCAACAACAGTTAATCCGAACATAGCCTTTTTTATACCGGTATATTTTATCTTAAGTTGTACTTTTTTACGCCAACCCTAGTGATCTGCCGGTAAAAATGCTTTAGTATGATCACTTGGCGGATATCCCATAGAAAGGACTAAACATGAAAAAATCATTGCTTATTACGCTGATCACTGCCGCTATGGCAATGTCTGCGAATGCACAACAAACCGGTGAAGCTGGTGCGGGTGCTGGTGCTGGCGGCGCTGGTGGTGTCGGTGGCGCTTTAGGTGGCTTAGGTGCTGCTGGTATTGCTGGTGGTGTAATCGCCGCGGCAGTAGTTGGCTCTGTTATCGCGAGTAACGACACTAATACTGACACTGGTACTGGTGGCGGCGGTGAAAACCCTGACCCAGAGTGTTCTGCTGGTGACGACCTGGTAGACGGCATTTGTTACAACGTAACAAATACCTTAACTACTACCAATACCAACGGCGTAACTACTACTATCACCGTTCCGGTAACTACTACTTATTTGCCTACTGTACCTCAGTAAGCGAAAACAGTTTTAGAAAGCCGCCTGTTGGGCGGCTTTTTTATTGGTTATGGAATTACATTAGGCTGAACCGAGTCTTTCATGTCTGTTGCAACATTTCTTCGATTTTTCATCATGGTAGCCGTCAGCGTCTTGCTGGTTGGTTGTTCTAATGTTAACAGGTTGTACCTGGAAACCCTCCGTCTGGCATTTTTTGAAGATGGGCCTTCATTATCATTTGAGCAGGTCAGGGAAAGTAAAGTTGATTTCCTTAAAGTCCTGCATGGTGAGCGTTTACCCGTATACATGGCCCTGGCCTATATTGAAGACGGGCAGGATAAATGGGTGTCTGCAGACCACGTTGTGGTAGCCATGGATCGGGACAAAATCATTCGTATCGCCGGTCTTGATGTCGACCTGCAGTATACGGACAATATCGAAAGCAATCCGCTTAGAGCCGCAGATAAACTATCGCAGGCTAACTGGCAGTATCATATCGATGTGGAAGAACACCACTTCGGTTTGCCAGTGGAATCTCAGTGGCAACGAGGTGCTCCTCAGCAGGTCACGTTTTATGATAAAGCATTTACCGTTATTCCGCTCACTGAAACCGTCTCTATCGATATGGATAAACCCTACTGGGCCCATGAGACCAGCTGGCAGAACGTTTATTGGCTGGAACAGGCGTCCGGTCAGATCATTTATAGTGAGCAGCAGCCCACACCGAATTCCGATCGGATGAAAATGACATTTGTGAGTCGGATTGCCCGATTAATTAAAGCTCGGGAGACAAACTGATGTTACGTGTATTTTGTATGTTGCTCGGTTTGCTTTCTTGCTCAGCTATTGCAGATATCGCAGTGAGCTTCAATGTGGCTGGCCAGATATATACCTTCGACCGGCCGGTGCGTCTGGCAACGGTGTTGTCTATTGTTGAGCACAAGCCAACCCAATACTGGGCCAATGCGGCGGTATATCAGTTAAATGCGCCTGAAATAGAGCAGCAACGGGCCGACATCCTGCAGCAACTGGCAACGCTTATTCGAGAGCAGAGCAAGGATAGTCCCGAATACCGCCAGCTTGCCGCGTTATACCAGGAAGTAGGCAGCTGGCAATTGATGCGCCGTCTTAACGTCATAGTGGATTACGATCAGGCGCGACTTAATCCAGGCCTTAACCCACAGTTTAATACCGGTGAGTACTATATTCGGTTTAAGGAACGCTCACAGGTGATAAGGCTCAGCGGTATGGTGGAACAAGCCACTGCGTTACCGTTTAATACGCGATACACCGTAACCGATTATATTGATGATATTCGTGTGGCGGCCAATGCCCATCGTGATATCGCTTACCTTCTTGAGCCAGACGGTGATGTAAAAAAGCTCGGCATCGCCTACTGGAATCGCCAGCATGTAAAACCAATGCCTGGCAGTGAAATATTTATACCGTTACAGGATGAGCTGTTTTTCGACCGAATTGGTCCGCTCAACGACAAAATCGCCCAACTTATGATGCATAGGATGTAACCTTGGCTGCCCCGCGTTTTTCTTTCTCTTTGTCGACTCTGGCACTGGCCTGTATGGCAGCCGTGCCCCAGACCCGGGCTGACGAATCAGATCAGCCAAATTCATATTCAGTGACCCCCAGCCAGATGGTGCAGGGGGGGGTAGGCTTGTGGCAAACGCCAACGGCCCGGATGATGCCGGAAGGCTCCCTCTCGATGAATTACACCGACAACCAGGAATATCGGTTTATGTCGGTGAGTCTGCAGCTCTTTCCCTGGATGGAGGCAACCGCCCGTTATACCGACGTGCGAACCCGGCTTTACAGTAATGTAGAAGACTTCAGTGGCGATCAAACCCTTAAAGATAAAGGCCTCGATGTTAAATTTCAGCTCTGGCAGGAAAGCTATTATTTACCGGATATTTCGGTGGGCTTCAGAGATTTTGGCGGCACCGGCTTTTTTGAAAGTGAGTTTGTTAATGCCAGTAAAGCCGTCGGGCCCTTCGACTTTCACCTTGGCCTGGGGTGGGGGCATTTAGGGTATCAAAATGATATCACTAACCCTTTCTGTGAGCTCAGAGAAAGCTTCTGTGAGCGTCCGGACGGCTTTTCCGGCCGCGGTGGTAAGGTTGATTACCAGAACTTCTTCAAAGGGCCTATGGCCGTATTTGGAGGCGTAGAATATCAGACTCCGCTGGAAGGTCTGAGTTTCAAAGCCGAGTTCGAGGGCAATAATTACCAGCAGGATCGCGCCGGCGCGTTGGAGCAGGACTCCCGCTGGAACTTTGGTGCTGTTTATCGCTGGAATAACTTTGATTTTTCACTCAATTACCAGCGCGGCAATACCATCGGCTTTGGCGTCAGCTATAAGCTGAATATGCACACCGTAAGCCAGGTCAAAATTGATAATGCGCCGCGTGAAATCCTCACTATCCGGCCGCCAGAAAACGCTGCCGCAGTGAATCGCCAGAAGCTCTATAACGATCTGCGCCGCCATGGGGGCTATGTCATTACCGATCTGGAAATCGATGATGAGCAGGCCACATTTTATGGTTTGCAAGCCGCTTATCGCGACCGCAATGAAAGCGTCGAGCGGGTAAGCCGGATTCTGGCCTCAGAGTTGCCGGAATCCATTAAGCAGTATCACCTGGTGGAACAAAGCAATAATATTCCGATGGTGGATACCGTTATTGATGCCGCTAAGTTCCGCGAACATGCTACTTACAGCGTGCCAGAGAGCGATGTAGAAAACACCTACCAGCGTGTTTCGCCTACCCAGCAACAGGTCGATGCCTACGAGCCACATCGCGCCACTGGTGCGTTTTTCTCCACTAAGTTTTTCTGGACACAGACCTTTGGTAACCCGGAAGATTTTTATTTATACCAAATCGGCTTGCTGAGCAGTGTGGGCTATAAATTTAATGACCACCTGGGGATCTACGGTGGGATCCGCACCACGCTGCTCGATAATTTCGATAAGTTTAATTACACAGTAGATGCCGAAGAAACGTTTCTGCCAAGGGTAAGAACCCGGGTTCGTGAATATGTTACCGGCCCAATGATCACCCTGGATACGGTGTTTATGCAGTGGTCTGACAGACTGGCCGATAATTGGTATTACCAGGGGTATGGCGGTTATCTGGAAACCATGTTCGGCGGCGTTGGCGGCGAGATAATGTATCGTCCTATCGACAGTAACTTTGCGTTTGGTGTCGACATAAACTACGTCAAACAGCGCGAGCCGGATAGCACAACAGCCTTTACGGATTATTCTGCCGTTACAGGTTTTGCGTCGGCTTATTATCAGCCTGACTTCCTGCCGGATACACGTATCAGAGCCAGTGTGGGGCAATTCCTGGCTAAGGATCGCGGGATTAATATCGATTTTGCCAAACGCTTCGACAGTGGCATTGTGGTGGGCGCATTTGCCTCATTCACTAATGTCTCGTCGGAAGAATATGGTGAAGGCAGCTTTACTAAAGGCTTTTATGTCTCTGTACCGCTGGATCTGTTTATTCTGAAGCCAGCGACAGGCCGTGGACAATTCCCATGGGTGCCGATCGCGCGGGATGGCGGCCAGATGCTAAACCGTCCGGTGCAGCTGATCGGCGTAACGGAAATGCGATCGCCATTCTTGGATTAGGCGCTGAAACAGGGTATAAATGCCGATCTGAAGGATCCGGTTGGCGGTTTTTTGCTCAGGATCGCAGGTTTTTCTGGATTAGTGTTGAATTCGGCGCAGATTTGCTGTATAAAATGCGCCCTCTTATTTAAAGGTTAAGACGTCATCAGACCCGACACCCAAATTGCTGGTGGGACCGATTGGCGAGACAAAATTCGTTGTTCTGGAGACAAATAATGTCAAGAGTATGTCAAGTAACAGGTAAGCGTCCTGCGGTAGGTAACAACCGCTCTCACGCTAGAAACGCGACTCGCCGTCGCTTTTTACCAAACCTTCAATCTCACCGTTTTTGGGTTGAGAGCGAAAACCGCTTCGTTAAACTGCGTCTGTCTGCAAAAGGCATGCGTATTATCGATAAGAAAGGTATTGATGCTGTATTAACAGATATCCGTGCCCGTGGCGAAAAGATCTAAGGAAGCCAAATCATGCGTGATAAAATTAAATTAGTTTCTTCAGCTGGTACGGGTTTCTTCTACACCACTGACAAAAACAAGCGTAACATGCCGGGCAAAATGGAGATCAAAAAGTATGATCCCGTTGTTCGTAAGCACGTTATGTTTAAAGAGGCCAAAATCAAGTAATAAAACTTGCTTTTGTCTCCACGAAAACCCGGCCGTTGCCGGGTTTTTTGCGTGAATGTCAGCAGTATATCTCAACAGGTAATTAAACTATGGCAAGACTGTCCAAACGAGGATTCAATAATGTGGTGATATTCGCCATGTTAGGCATGATATTCCTGTTTAATCTGGACCGTTTTGTGCCGGACAGCCAGCAGCCTGTCAGCTTACCGCTGCTGCCGGAAAACGCCCATGTGCTCAAAATTGAGCAAAGCGGCATTAAACTGGAAAGGGTTGGTCACCAGTGGCGCTGGAATGGCGTGAATAAAACCCTTAATAGCACACCAGAAGCGCAAATCAGCCAGTGGCGTAACGCCGTCATGCAGCCAGCCAAGGCGCCGCGGGAAATTACTCAAACCGAACCATTGATAGCCGTTGTCTGGGTAGCCGGAGCCTCTCAGGGGCTGGTTTATGCCTTTGTGGCCAGGGATCAGAACCTCTGGGTCCAGTTTGACCAGCAGTGGTATACCCTCGATAAGGTACGTTTGTCACAGCTGTTACCCTGGCTGACCGATGAGCAGGAAATGTAATGCCTGAGTTACCAGAAGTAGAAGTCAGTCGCCTTGGCGTTGCCCCCTATCTGGAAGGGCAGGCAATCCGCAATATTATTGTTCGCGATCGCCGTTTACGCTGGCCGGTGCCAGCATCACTGACCGATGCCATTGGCCAACAGGTTACGGCAGTTAACCGCCGGGCTAAATACCTGCTTATTGAGCTGGCAGGTGGCGGGCGGATAATTCTGCACCTGGGAATGTCGGGTAAGCTACGGGTTCTCGATGCGAGCGTAGCACCGGTCAAACATGATCATATCGACATTGTGCTGTATAGCGGCAAATGCCTGCGGCTTAACGATCCCAGACGCTTTGGCGCCTGCCTCTGGCAAGCGCCCGGAGAGCCTGTTCCGCAGCAACTGGCTCACCTGGGGCCTGAGCCGCTGACAACCGATTTTGATGCTGAGCGCCTGGTGAGGTTGTCTCGTAATAAACAGGTGGCCATTAAGAACTTTATTATGGATAACGCGGTTGTGGTGGGAGTAGGTAATATCTACGCTAACGAAGCGTTGTTTATGGCCGGTATCGATCCCCGCCGTAAAGCGGGCAAGGTTAGCGCTAAACGTTATGAGTTGCTGACCATCGCCATTAAGGAAGTACTGGCAAAAGCCATTCAGCAGGGCGGTACCACGCTTAAAGACTTCACCCAGACCGATGGCAACCCTGGGTACTTTAAACAGTCTCTCAACGTTTACGGGCGAGCTGGTGAGCCATGCTTAACCTGCGAAACGCCCGTTAAAAGCCTGACCATCGGCCAGCGCAATACCTTTTACTGCCCGCAGTGCCAGCGCTAAGCGCTGCTAATTAGCCGTGTAAGCGCTTTTCCAGCGCCGCTTTAACGGCCGGATGACAAAACTGACCGACATCGCCATGATGCAATGCCACTTCTTTCACCAGCGTAGAGGATATAAACGAGTTTTCTTCTGAAGGGGTAAGAAACACACTTTCTAAATCGGGGTTTAACCGGCGGTTCATATTGGCCAACTGAAACTCATATTCAAAATCGGCCACGGCGCGCAAGCCGCGGATCAGGATAGTGGCGTTCTCGGTACGGGCAAACTCCGCCAGCAAACCGGAAAAACCAATCACGGTAACGTTGTCCAGTTTACTGGTGACCGCAGAAATCAACGACACGCGCTCTTCCAGAGTGAATAACGGCTTTTTACTGGGATTGGCGGCAATCCCTACAATCACCTCATCAAACATGCGTGAAGCACGCTCGATTAAATCGGCATGACCATTGGTGATGGGATCAAAGGTCCCCGGATAAATAGCTCGTGTATGCATAATAGATAAGTATTGTTTGAGTTAAGAAAACAGTAACCAGATTTTACGGCGGATGCAATCGCCATCCGGCTAGCCAGGCTGATTATAACCACTTAGCAGGCTATCCCAGTTTTCCGGCGTAAAATGATAACCTGGATACTTGCCCTGTTCCTTGTTTAAGGAACGGTTTAAACGGCTCAGATTACCGGCTTTCCACTGGTCACCGGCCTTCTCGGCACATTTATCAAAATCAATCAGCCAGAACTTATCGTCCCGATCGATCAAAATATTGTGAATGTTAAGGTCGTGATGATAAACCTGATTATCATGTAACTGCCTGATTAAGCGTCCTATTTGTTGCCATTGTTGGCCAGCCAGTGGCTTTGCAAGCAGGTGCTCATGCACTTCACAACTGTGCGGAATGCGTTCCATTAAGATACTGGCTTCGTAGCTGATACCATAGCGGCTGACGCGCCCGGCCAGCCCTCTGGGCACCGGTAATCCTGCCTGGTGCATCTTATTGAGCAGGTTAAGCTCACGATAGGGACGGGTGGTGGTTAGCCCGCCGAAAATAAACCGTCGCTCAGACACATGCCTTACCAGACCGCCACGGCAATAATCCCTCAGCACCATTTGCGCCGGCTTATCAATCAGTACCGCCTGACCGCGCCCGCTGTTGGCGGTGGCAGACTGCTTCCAGTGTGACTGCTGTAACCATTCAGGAGGAGGAACAGGAATACCGAATGCTTCGCACTGGTCGGCGCAAAGTAACAGCGTATCACGGCCTGATGTATAGGTTTGTATGGCTTGCAACGATAATTCTCAGTATTAAGACTTGTTAAATCATGCTGATTGTAATCAAATTAGCGGGGTTTATCAGTGCTAGTTGGAAGATTCTTTGTCAGGTGTATTAAAACTCCCTCAAAATGCAAGAATATGTATTCTTAGATTATCAGCCATTGGCGATGTGTGTCATGCCGCAGCCATGGTTAATCGTATCAGGAGTGCCAGGCCTGACATCCGGATCACCTGGATTATCGGTAAGATAGAGTACCAGTTGCTTAACGGCATGGACGGCGTAGAGTTTGTTATCTATGACAAGAAAACCGGCCGTAAAGGGATGCAGGCTATTCGCCAGCAATTTAAAGCACAACGATTTGATGTGCTCTGTGTTATGCAGATAGCACTGCGCGCTAATCTGCTGTCCCGCGCTATCAGGGCTAAAGTGCGTTTAGGTTTCGATAAGTCCCGCAGCAAAGAAGGCCATAGCCTGTTTATTAACAAACGCATTGCCCGGCAGCAGCATCCCCATGTGCTGGAAGGTTTTATGGCGTTTGCCGATGCCATGGGCATTGCGCCGGTGGAAAAGCCCGCCTGGCAGTTGCCTTTGAGCGAGTCTGATCTGGCTAAGGGCGTTAGCTTAAAGCAGCAATATGGCCGCTATGCCGTTATTTGCCCGGCTGCGTCTAAGGCAGAACGTAACTGGACCGCAGAGGGGTATGCCGCGGCTGCTCAGCATCTTGCCAATAAAAATATACCGGTATTCCTTTGCGGCGGACCGGGGCCCCTCGACAGAACCATCGGCGATGCTATCCAGGCAGCCGGCGCTCCCATCAAAGACGACCTGATTGGTAAAACCACCCTCAAAGAACTGGCCGGTGTGCTCGCTGAGGCGAGTTTGGTTATCGCCCCCGACACCGGCCCTGCCCATATGGCAACGGCAGTGCATACGCCTGTCATTGGCCTGTATGCGCATTCCAACCCGCGCCGCACCGGCCCTTATAACAATCTGGCCGATGTGGTTTCAGTTTACGACCACTGCATTGAACAGCAAACTGGTAAACCCTGGCAGGCTTTACCCTGGGGTAAACGGGCCAAAGGTGAAGATCTGATGAGCATGATCACCACCGACCAGGTGAATACCGCTATCGATACGCTGCTTAACCGGCCTGAAAGCGTTTAACGTCCTGCGCTTATTGCACTAAAGTTATAATAATAAACACTTTAAAAAATCCAATTCTTTTCTAAACTTGTAATTGGGCCTGTCCAACTCTGGGAAGGCACTTCGCGGCAGGAAGGGACCTACGCAAATGGCTACATTAGTTAAGGCGTACATTTGAAAGTTTGGATTTTAAAAGCGTTCTGCTTCGGCGCCCTATTGGTATGGATAGGAGCATTCTGGACAGCAACTGCTCGGGCCGAGACACCCGCACAGCCTATCGCTGTGGTGGTTAATCAATCCGTTGATATTACTACGCTAACACCCGCGCAACTTCGGATGATCTTTGCCGGGCGCACCCAGTTCTGGCCCGACGGCAGTCGGATCAGGGTATTTGTACTGCCGCCTAAAAGTGATACCCATCAGTATTTTTGCCGCCAGTTACTTAATATTTATCCCTACCAGCTCGAACGTATCTGGCAGCGGGTGGTGTATTCCGGTCAGGGCGAAGCCCCTAAAGCCGTCGACACTGCTCAGGCTATGCAAAACATTATAGAACAAACCCCCGGCGCCATTGGCTACCTGCAAGCGCCGGGGCAGATGAATAAGAATATCAGGATGATCACCGTAGGAGAGCCGTTATGAAGCGTTTTGCGTTGAGTGTAGGGATTCTGTTACTGCTTATTACTCGTTTTAGCGAGGCGAATTACGACGACTTCTCCTGGCACGGCTTTGTTGCCCAGGGGCTTACCAGCTCTACCGACAGCAACTACATCACGACCGGTAATGAGATAACCACCGAACTCACCGAAATAGGCATTAACGGCTCCTATGTGATTAACTCTTCATTGAGTGTGTCAGGTCAGTTAGTTTACCTCGACGGCGGCAACCGTTTTCGCCAGGGCGCACGTCTCGATTATTTATTTTTAGACTGGCGCTTAACACGCTTGTTTGACTGGCAGGTAAACGTGCACCTGGGCCGTTATAAAAACCGCCACTGGTGGTATTCGGCTACCCAGGATGTGCCGCAAACCCGCCCCTCCATTTCGTTGCCTCAGTCTATTTACTACGATGGTAACCGCGACCTCGCCCTCAGCAGCGACGGTATTGCTCTGCAAAGCGCTAAAACCAGCAGCAGTGGCACCTGGGAAGTGCGCTGGAGCTACGGTCGCTCACCGCTGGCCAGAGAAGATACCGAAAAGCTGCTAAGCCCGCAGGCTCAAGGGCGGGTAAAACAGGATTTTACGCACCAGTTCAGTACCTACTGGCAGCCGCAATCCATGCACTGGCAGCTGGGTTTTAGTCTGCTACAGTCTGAGTTTACCTATGACCCCGCCGCAGTGGATATCCTGCTTAACGGCAAGTCCGGTATCGACCGGCTCACCCTGGCCGCGCGTTACGACAGCGAAAACTGGGAACTCACCATGGAGTTGCTGCGCGACCGGTTGATGTACGAGGGAGACTTCACGCAGGGCATCAGGCTGGATGTCGATAAAACCGGCGAGGGCGGCTACCTCCAGTGGCGCTATTTTTTGCAAAACAACCTAACCGGACTGGTGCGATTTGATACCTACGATGTGGATCGCAAGGACCGCCACGGCAAGCAACTGGCATTTAATCCATTTGGTGCCATCCCTGAACACTACGGGTACATGGATACACTCACCGTGGGCCTCAGCTGGGATATTCAGGCTAATCTTAGGCTGAGCGGTGAGTTTTCCCGTACCCACGGTGCCGGTCGCCTTACTGCCGTGGTATTTCCTGATGCGCTGGTTTATGCAAAGCCGTACTGGAATGCATGGTCTGTGCAACTGATGTACTGGTTCTGAGTCGATGAAAAAAACCGTCTCGCTCAGTTACAAAGTCCTGACCATCATGTTGGTAGTGATCATGTTTGTTTGCTCGCTGGTGGTGGGTCTATTACTGTATCAGGCGGCTAATCAGGAGCAACAGCTTAATCAGACGATATTATCGCGTGACGTTACCCGCTATCATCAGTTCTCAACTTTACTCAATGAACGTCTATCAGTTTGGGTCGAAGGACTCAAATACATTAACGATATCCCACCGGGTAATACTACCGAACTGGTAGATACCTTCAGGCGCGCCGAAGATTTCCTGTTGCTTCAGTGGGATGTTAATAACATATGGATACTCGACAACCAGCAACAACTGGTATACCAGCAGGGGGAGATGTTGCCAGACGATGTGCTTGAAATGGTTGAACAAACCCTTACCGAGGCTAGGCCTGTTGCCGGCGTGCATTGTCATGTAATGTGCGAACAGGTTGTCAGCATCCCAGTGATGATCAACCGGCAGACTGCTAATGTAGTAGTAATGAGCACATCATTACAGGAATTACTGGCCTTACTGAGTGAGGCAGCCGATGGCGCCAGTCAGTCAGATCTGGTGCTGGTGAAGCATGCCAGGGGGGCCAACTCTCAATCCGACCGATACTTCATTAACAGTATGGTCAGCGATAAGCAGGAGCGCTTTATGCGCGATATTCTGGCCGCCATTCCGCCTTCCGCCAGCAAAACCAAGCTGATCACCAGCGGCTACGAAGTTAACGTAAACGGGCGCGCCTACCTTATAACGCTATTGCCACTCTATCAGCACAAGTCTAACGGTCATTATCTGATGTTTACCCATGACATTGATGAGCGTAAACGTGCTTATAAAAGCCAGAACCGGGTTATTTTCTTCGGTGGAGTGGGGTTGGTATTGACCTTTGTGTTATGTATGTTTGTACTGTTGCGGCGCTATGCGCAAAAACTTACTGCGTTGGCAAACATGCTGCCGTTACTGGCTCAAAAGCGCTTTGAAGAATTCAAAATACAGCAAAAACGCAGCTTTACCCGTGAAAAATGGCTGCTGGATGAGCTCGACACCCTGGGTGAGGCTGCCGTAGAACTGTCCGATAAACTGGAGTCGCTGGATCAGCAAATGACGGTGAACACGGCCAAGCTGGAAAAGATGGCCATGTTCGACAGCCTCACCGGCTTGCCCAATCGTAATATGATGACCTTTCAGATCAACAAACAGCTGGCAGCACTGCAGCGTCGGCAGGCGGGTATGGCTTTATTGTTTATTGACCTGGATAACTTTAAAAAGGTTAACGACAGCCACGGTCATCACTTTGGCGATGAAGTAGTAAAACTCGCCGGCGAAAGGCTTTCCAGGGTGATCAGAGAAAATGACCTGATCGCCCGGTTTGGTGGCGATGAGTTTGTGATCCTGGTAACCGGGCTCGATAAGGTCGAGCAGGTGAATATTGTTGCCGACAAGCTGATCGAAGAGTTTGTTGAGCCCATGCGCATCAGCGAACAAACTTTCTATATCAGCATCAGTATTGGCGTGGCCTACACTTCCAACTCAAAAACACGGGCACTGGAGCTGATGCGTCAGGCCGACACCGCCATGTACGAAGCCAAGCTGGAACGAGGCTCCAGTTTCCGCTTCTTTAATTCGTCGATGAACCAGAAAATCGTTAAGCAGGTGGAGCTTGAGAATGAAGCCCGTATTGCTTTAAAAGAACAACAATTCTTCCTTGCCCTGCAACCGCAAATTGAATTGGCCAGCAAGCGACTCACCGGATTCGAAGCACTGCTGCGCTGGAATCATCCGCAACGAGGCCTGGTGCCTCCGGGGGATTTTCTGCCTATGCTCGAAAATACGGCAATGATGTCTGAGCTTGATTTTTGGGTAATGGAAAAAGCCATTGAGCTCTTGTCCAGACTGGAAACCAACGGCTATCGTAATGTAAAAATGGCTATTAACCTGTCGGCGGCGCAGTTTGCTAACAGCGCGTTGCTACCTTACCTGATGGAGCTTATTGAGCTGCACAAGGTGGACGCGCGTAACATCGAGCTGGAACTCACCGAAACCGTGCTGGTGGCCGACATAGAGCGGGCGGTAGACGTTATTCAGCAGATCCGCGCCCTGGGCTGCAAACTTGCCGTAGACGATTTTGGGACCGGCTACTCATCATTAAGCTATCTGAAAATGATCCCCAGCGACATTATTAAGATTGACCGTTCTTTTATAGCCGGTATGCTCGAAACCGAAAGCGATCGTAATATTGTCAGCTCCACCATAAGCATGGTGCGCAGCATGGGGCAGCAGATCATCGCCGAAGGCATTGAACAGCCCGAGCAGTTATTTCAACTGGCAACTATGAACTGCCAGTACGGGCAGGGGTATTACATCAGTATACCTATCGACGAACATCGCTTGTGGGACGTGCTACAAACCAAGGTATATATGGGGCGCTGGCAACTCTAACCTGCGAACTTCCGGGAGGCGTTGCAGAGCGTCCTTAAAAGTTTACACTTTAGGCGTACAGAAACCCGCAGCCATGCGCCCTGGCATAGGCAGTCTCACCGGCTCTTCGGTACAATACGCCTCTTTTATCCAACCCTTTCGGCCAGGAGTGCTTGCATGTCAGCATCTTTTATTTCTCATCTCGAACAACAGCTTAACGCCACCCGTGAGGATGGGTTGTACAAGGTAGAGCGGGTGATCACCACCCAGCAACAAGCCGACATCGCCACCCAGAGCGGTGACCACGTTATTAACTTTTGTGCCAACAATTATCTGGGCCTGGCCAATCACCCGGCACTGATTGAAGCGGCTAAGGACGGATTGGATTCCCACGGGTTCGGCGTGGCCTCGGTACGCTTTATTTGTGGCACCCAGGATATTCATAAAGCCCTGGAAGCCAAAATCAGCGACTTCCTGGGTACCGAAGACACCATTTTGTATCCGTCCTGTTTCGATGCCAATGGCGGCTTGTTTGAAACGTTACTCGGGCCGGAAGATGCCATTGTGTCTGATGCACTGAATCACGCCAGTATTATCGACGGCGTCCGCCTCAGTAAAGCTAAGCGTTACCGCTATGCTAACAATGACATGCAGGCGCTGGAGGAACAGTTAAAGCAGGCACGTGAGGACGGCGCCCGGTTTATCCTAATCGCTACCGACGGCGTGTTTTCGATGGACGGTATCATTGCCAACCTGAAAGGCGTATGCGATCTGGCCGATAAATACGATGCCATGGTGATGGTAGACGACTGCCATGCCACCGGTTTTCTGGGTGAAAACGGCCGCGGCAGCCACGAATACTGTGACGTGCTGGGACGGATTGACTTAATTACCGGCACCCTGGGCAAGGCTTTAGGCGGCGCATCCGGCGGTTATACGTCTGGTAGCAAAGCCGCCATTGAATGGCTGCGCCAGCGTTCTCGTCCGTACCTGTTTTCAAACTCTGTGGCCCCGCCCATTGTGGCAGCGTCACTGAAAGTGTTCGACATGATGGCCGATGGCCACGATTTACGTGCCCAGCTGTGGCGCAATGCCGAACACTTCCGCCACCGCATGACTGAAGCCGGTTTTACCCTGGCAGGCGAAGATCACGCCATCATTCCGGTGATGCTCGGCGACGCCAAACTGGCCAACCAGATGGCAGAGAAACTGCTGGAGAAAGGCATTTATGTGATTGGCTTCTCTTACCCTGTGGTACCTAAAGGCCAGGCGCGTATTCGTACTCAGATGTCGGCTGCCCATACACTGGAGCACGTAGATAAAGCAGTGGATGCGTTTATTGAAGTGGGTCGTGAACTGGGAGTGATTGCATGAAGTCGTTGGTAAAACAGCAGCCAACCCGCGGTATCTGGATGCTTGATACCGATAAACCGGTAATGGGCCATAACGACCTGCTGATTAAAATTCGTAAAACTGCCATTTGCGGCACCGACATGCATATTTACCAGTGGGACGACTGGGCGCAGAAAACCATTCCGGTACCTATGGTCGTGGGCCACGAATATGTTGGCGAAGTGGTCGACATGGGGCAGGAAGTGCAGGGCTTCAAAGTGGGCGACAGGGTATCTGGCGAAGGCCATATCACCTGCGGCCACTGCCGTAACTGCCGTGCGGGCCGCCGCCACCTGTGCCGCAATACCGAAGGCGTGGGCGTAAATCGCGCTGGCGCTTTTGCCGAATACCTGGTGATCCCCGCGTTTAACGCCTTTAAGATCCCGGATAATATCAGCGATGATCTGGCTTCTATCTTCGACCCCTTTGGTAACGCTGTACACACCGCGCTGTCGTTCGATCTGGTGGGTGAGGATGTGTTGATCACCGGTGCCGGCCCGATTGGCATTATGGCTGCCGCGGTCGCCCGCCACGTTGGCGCACGCCATGTGGTGATCACCGATGTAAACCCGTATCGCCTGAAACTGGCCGAACAAATGGGCGTGAGCCGCGCTGTGAATGTGGCGGAAGAGTCGCTGAAAGACGTAATGAACGGACTGGGCATGACCGAAGGCTTTGATATTGGCCTAGAAATGTCTGGAGTCCCGGCGGCCTTTCGCGATATGCTCAATAACATGAATAACGGCGGAAAAGTTGCCATGCTAGGTATTCCGCCGCAGGACGTCGCCATCGACTGGAACCAGGTGATTTTTAAAGGCCTGGTGATTAAAGGTATCTACGGCCGGGAAATGTTTGAGACCTGGTACAAGATGGCGAGCTTACTGCAAAGTGGCCTGGACATTTCCCCCATCATTACGCATCAGTTTGCCATTGACGACTTTCAGCAAGGCTTTGATGTAATGGGTTCCGGAGAGTCAGGAAAAGTCATTCTTAACTGGCAATAAGAGTTTTATGCAACCATTCCAACACATCACTATCGCTGACGTCGCTGAACAAAAAGACGATCTGGTTATTGCGGATATCCGCGATGCCGGGTCGTTTCAGTCTGCTCACATGGAAGGCGCTATTAACCTGAATAACGATAATCTGGCCGCGTTTATGGAAGCCACTCCCAAAAGCGCCCCGGTAGTGGTGGTGTGCTATCACGGTGTAAGCAGCCAGCAAGCCGCACAGTTTCTGGTTGGTCAGGGCTACGAAAAGGTGTACAGCATGGATGGCGGCTTTGAAGGCTGGCGTCTGGGTCAGCCGGTGGTTAGCGACTAATTGTGGCAAAACCACTGATTGCAATCAGTCAGCTACGTTACGCTGACTCACTGGCCAGTTACCTGAAATCCCAACAGATCCCGGTACAGGTTCATCATGTACCCGAGGAAGACCAGTACGTGCTGGTGCTGGATAACGAAGCCCACCACGAACGCGCACTGGAAATTTGCCAGGCGTTTATTCAGGCCCCCAATGATCCAAAGTATCAGCAGGCGGCCTGGCAGCACTCTGAGCGAACCGATATACCGGTAGAACAGGCCCCGGGCAACAGTATGCGCCGTTGGCTGGTTTCGCTGCGCCGCTCGCCGGTAACCGGCGTTATCCTGATCCTGTGTACCCTGATATTCGGTGCTTCACTGGTGGGGTTGTTTCAGCCTATTGCCGCTGCGCTGATGATAATGCCGCTCGGTAATCTGCTGCAAAACCATGAATGGTGGCGCCTGTTAGGGCCGGCTTTTATTCACTTTAGTGTACTGCATTTTATTTTTAACCTGTTGTGGTGGAGTATGCTGGGCTCCCAGGTAGAACGTAAGTTTGGCAGCAGTTTCATTATTATTTTGTTTGTTGTCACCGCGCTGGTGAGTAATCTGGCACAGCTGATGGTATCCGGGCCCAATTTTGGCGGGCTTTCTGGTGTGGTATATGGCCTGGTAGGCTTTGTGTGGATCACTGGTTGGTTGCGGCCACAATGGGGGCTTTATCTGCCCAAAGCCATTGTTGGCTTTATGCTGGTTTGGTTGCTGTTAGGCTTTGCCGATGTACTGTGGGTAAATATGGCCAATGCGGCGCATACGGCCGGGTTAATGTCAGGGTGTGTGATGGCCTGGCTGCTGACACTGGGCAGCGGTAAACCGACTGCCCGTTAAGCCGCAACGCTATTTTTGATGCAGGTACTTGGTAAAGATAATGTCTTTAATTACCTTGGCGCCGGTTTCCTGCAGCATGTGGTCTTGCAGCGCTGCCAGCACGGCGCGGCGAATGTCTTCCCGGCCGGTGAGTGATTTAACCTTCTCTTCCGGCTGCCGACCAAAAATTTCAATGGCAGTAGCGCGTAGCAGGGGCATATGGTGTTCTACCAGTTCGAGCTGGTCGACATCCGCTACCATAATTTCGATCATCACCCGTACATAGCCCAGCTTGGTAGCACTGGGGCCCAGATAATTGGTGACAATCTCAGGTTCAATACCAATGTAGGCATAAGACGGTTGATCCTGTGCTGAGGCATTAGAAAAAGGCGCGAGCATGCCAAGTAACACAATCAGCCGAAGAAACTGCTTCATTAAGGTTATCCATAAAATTCAATTAACTAAATTCTAGTTGAGACAACCACAGCGCACAACCTAACTTTAGACTAAAGGTGGATGGTGGATTGTCTCGGCGTTGCTGGCAATGCTAAACTTCCGGCGTCTTCACTGCGCGCTGGTATGCCAAACATGACGCTGACCCTGCAAAACTTTCCTCACTACGCCAAACTAATGCGGCTCGATAAGCCCATTGGTATATATTTGCTGCTGTGGCCAACCCTGTGGGCATTAATGCTGGCTGCAGGTGGTATGCCGCCACTGAAAGAGCTTATTTTATTCTCACTGGGCGTAGTGGTAATGCGTTCGGCGGGCTGCGTAATTAACGATTATGCCGATCGCCACGTGGATGGCGCGGTAAAACGTACCAACGAGCGCCCGCTGGTGGCCGGGCATGTCACCGAGCGTGAAGCCTTACAACTGTTCAGTGCCCTCATCCTGATCGCCTTTTTAATCGTGCTGCAACTGAGCTGGGCAACCATTTTGCTTTCCTGTGTTGCGCTGCTGCTGGCCTCGGCCTATCCGTTTATGAAGCGTTATACCTATTTGCCTCAGGCTGTATTAGGTGCCGCTTATGGCTGGGCGATTCCCATGGCGGTAATGGCGGTAAGAGGCGACATCCCGGCGTGGGGCTGGTTGCTGTTTGTGGCAAATCTGCTGTGGACCATAGCTTACGACACCATGTACGCCATGGTCGACCGCGACGATGACGTAATTATCGGCATTAAGTCGAGTGCCATTTTGTTTGGCCGCATGGATAAGCTGATTGTGGCGCTACTGGAGGTGATTACCCTGCTGTTACTGGCGGCGGTGTTTATGCTCAATAACCTTGGTGTGTTTGCTTATGCCGGCCTGGTGGGCGCTGCTGCGCTGTTTATTCATCAGCACTATAATATTCGTCACCGCCAGCGCGAGGCCTGTTTTAAGGCCTTTTTAGATAATCACTACGTGGGGCTGGTGATTGCGCTGGGGCTGATTATGGATTTAATTGTGCTGGGGCAGGCTTAGTCGTCGGCAGCTTGCTCGGCTTCAAGAGCGGCCAGGCGTACTTCCATCGCTTCCAGCTTTTCCCGGGTTTTGATTAACACCTGGGTTTGAATATCAAACTCTTCGCGAGTCACCAGATCCAGTTTGGATAATTGTGACTGCAGCACCTGTTTAATTCTTCCTTCGGCTTCTTCGGCCATGTTTTTAACGCCTGGCGGTACCGAGTCGGCAATCTGGCGTGCAATATCTTCAAGTTTTTTAGGATCTAACATGGCGTTTCCTTGGCAAATACATAAGTTGGCCGGGTTATTCTAAAACACTTCCACAGCGATGCAATACAATCAGTACTCGGATTCTGGGCATGGGCAGGGCAACCGCATACTTTTACCCAAAAATAAGCTCTGCTCTGAATTCATCGGCCCAGCCAGCCATTTTGAGTTTGCTTCTCATGCTGGCTTTCTTGGGGTGTAAACGAGCCATATTCAAACAAAACCGCCTAATCACTCCGACATTTTCCGCTCCGTCCTCTTTGCGTATTCGGCTATCATCTTCTTTGAACGTCACGTCTAACACCCAGTGGACTTTATTTTCGACTTCCCAGTGTGCTCGGATAGCCTGGTTGACCGCAACGGGGTCAATATCCAGTGAACTGATGTAATATTGCGTTTCAGTGCTCACCTCTTTGTCTTTAAGGTGGCGCTCTCGTTCTATTTTGATAACACTGCGTATACCTTTCCAGTGCTGTGCTTCACTTATCCACTCACTGACTCTTAGTTGCTGGCACCGGCGTACTTCAATTCGTCCATGGCCAGAATCAGTCTGTTCATTACAGGCAATCCAAGCGGGATTATCCCTCTCTACCTTATGGAAATAGGCGGCAATTTCATCGCGTAGTTGTTTGTGGTTATTTTTGATGCAGAGCACATAATCTGCGTTCTCCGAGCTGATTTTCTCGACTATCTTTTTCTGAGAGTTCATGGCATCTGCACTGATAAGAGCGCCTTTAATATTAAGCGTGTCGAGTAGGTCCAATACCGAAGCATTCTCATTTTTCTTGCCCGATGACTTCAGTTGCGCAAGCACTAAACCTGCATCTTTGCTCCAGGCGGTAATGCTATGTAATGCCGTTTGCTTATCGCCATCGTAGGAATGACGAAGTGTCTTACCGTCGATGGCAATTTGAGGCTTACCCGTTTCAACACGCACTTCATTCACCCAATTCATAAAGGCTTTATTTAATTGTTCAGGGCATATTACTCGGACAATTCGGGCAATGGTATCGTCAACAGGAATGCCGTTTTCAAAGGGACGGTATTGGCGCAACCAATCAAGTTTATCTCGACCAAACACTTCTATATCGCTCCAACCCTCTGCTCCAGAAAGGACTGCACTCACAGTCAGAAATATCACATCAATAAAGTCATGTTGAACATTAATTTG
>NZ_PVNP01000036.1 GCF_002993365.1 Marisediminitalea alba | reverse complement strand
GGCGGGAGGTGTTAAGGTGATAGATAAAGTCTTTCATATTCAGAATGTTAACGCCTATCACAGCCGTCTGAAAGCGTGGATGAAACGGTTTCACGGAGTAGCCACAAAATACTTGGAACACTACCTGGGTTGGTTCAGGTTTATGGATAATCCAGAAAACCTTAACGAAAACAGGCTCTTTTCGATTCAACAACAGTTAATCCGAACATAGCCTTAATAAATTAAACCAGGTGGCTAAGGTATCTGAAAGCGGCCAGTTAAATCAGGCCAGACAGGCCTGTTTACAGCTGGTAAGCCTGATCAATGAGCAGCTTATCCAACCCGGTAAAGTGAGCATTGCTAATCAGGACTACTTTGCCAAAGCCAGTCATACCATGGAGCAATGCAATACCCTGCTGGATAACGAACTGACTGCGATTGTTGCCCGATTTAATGACTAATACCCGATCACACGGGTTGCATTGCGGCTGCGGGCAAAATGGTACGTCCTCTACCCTGCTTTTTGGCAGTGTAGAGTAACTGATCGCAGTGGGCGATTGCCTGATCGATATCCTCGTAAATACTGAGTTCAACTAGTCCACAAGAAAAAGATACCGCAAATTTCTCATTCGTACTCTGCCAATTGGTAACGGCCTGCAATGCACTTCGGATATCATCCATCACTTCTTGTGCCTGGTGTACAGTAGTGTCTTTTAACAGTAGCAGGAACTCTTCTCCACCGTAGCGACAAAACTGGTCGGTACTGCGCAACCGTTGGCGAATAAGCTGGCTGCACTTAACCAGCACTTCATCACCGGTTTGATGGCCGTAGCTATCGTTAACCTTTTTGAAGTGGTCGATATCAAGTAACGCAATACAGTTACCCTGACGAGGCTTAGCAAATACCTTGGTCAGCAAATTAAACATAAAACGCCGGTTGGGTGCGCTGGTAAGCGGATCGGTGTATGCCAACTGATGGATCCGCCGTCGCTGCACAAATAACCAGGCTGCAAGAGTGCCAATTAACAATACTACCAGTAACATGATAATCGTTTTGAGGTTGGCAGTTTCAATGGCTTGCTGTTGGGCCTCATTTCTGCGTTGAATATTTTCCAGGTTAAGCAGTGTTATGTCTGACGCCATCTCATCGCCCCAGCTATCCAGTCTCTTTTCAAGAGCAGTGACAACATAGGCTTGTTCCTTTTCAAGCCTGGCTAAGCGGATTTCCTTAACAAGTGAAGCATCGTTACTAGTTTCAGCTATAAACACACGCAATAGCGACAAGTGCTTTAAATCCAGGCTACTAAACCTATCGGGATTTTTCGATATCAGGGTAGAAAGTTCGTTCACCAAGGTATTAGCTCTGGCTGAGTTGCGTTTTAATCCGGCCTGAATTGACTGTAAGACCAGCATTCTGCTTTGCTCAATGATGTCCCACTCTTGCGGTGAACTTTTCAGGCGAGCCATTTCTACCAGCTGCAATGCAGCCTGTAAATCACCCGGTTTGTTGCGGCGTGCATACACCGATACTTTGGCAATTAATGCATACAATTGGTTGGAAGGGCTCAGAGATTGAGCGAGAAATATTAACTCATCTGCATAAGCCATCGCTTCATCGTACTTTTGCATTTCACTGGTCAGGTTTACCATTACAAAGTATTCCTGTAAGTAGCGTCTGCTTTTCGAGTTACTCCTTATAAGGTTAAAAAAAGTTACACCGTATTGATAGGCGGCTTCGAAAGCACCGAGATCGTATAAATTGGCAAATAAAAGGAATAAAGCCAGTTCACGATCATAAAAAACGTTCGGCTGTGGATATTCATCATTGTTTTTAAGTGCTGGCATTGCGTATAACAGTTCCGAAATGCCACTTAAAACATCATTACCATAGTCAAAATAATATATCGCCAGGGCCATTGCGACTTGCGCAACAGCCGCTTTGTTGCCAGACAGCAACAACTGCTTTTTCAGATATAACAGGTTTTCCTGTGCATTTTCCCATTGAATCAGACTGCCAGCCCGGAAACTGGCATATAACAGCTCATCAAGTTTCTGGAAGGTTTGCCAGTCTTCCTCAGCTGGCGCACTGACCTTTGGCACTTTCATATAGTCTTCAAACTCTGCCGGTTCTCTTAAATATAAATAACGGAAAATACGAGCTAAGGATGTATCGGCAGAAAGCAAATCAGTGTGATTTACTGCCTCAACAAAAGCTCCTGGCTCGCCATGAAAATGGTTAAGCAAACCGACATATTGATGGAGCCTGGACTTGTCATCGCTGCTAACAGCATTGAAAGAAACAACAGCGAATAAAATAGAAAGAAAAACGCGGCAGACGTGATTAGCTTTAAACACAAAAATCCCTTTAGTGCGTTAACGACAAACTAGTAAGGATAATCTACCTTTAAGATCAGATAGATGCAATCACCGTGAAATCATTGGTGCAAAAGAAGTCAGCAATAAAATTGCACAATAATTTTTAGAATAACAGCTAAACCACGATGCCCGTTGCTACGAACATCGTGGGTAGTTTGATGTGTTATGTGGCTTTGCTATCTGGCAACCAGAACAACTCCGCCCTGCCCCTTTAATGACAGCGTCATCCTGCCACTATCAGGTACGGTAACCGTTTTGCTTTGCGTTTTATTATTAGCGTTATCAAACAGTAATTGCACGGTTTTTCCGGCCAGCATGGGCAAGTTAACCGGAAGTTCATTGGCGCTCTTCTCACCATTTACTGCTACTACATACCAATTACTGCCATTGCGCCTGGCCAGTACAACGTGTTTTCCCGGATAGCCGTCGACAAACTGCGTTTCGTCCCACGTCGAAGGGACTTCGCGAATAAAGTCGAGCACATGCTCTGGTTGTTCATTGAGGTTATTAGGCGTTAAGCCAAAATGCTGGACCGCTGATTGATACAGAACACTGGTAGCCAGTTCGAAGGTGTCGGTAGTTGAACGAATAGTGCCTCGCTCCTGATCGCGGGATAAGCGATCATTTAAAAATACCGGCGCAAAATCCATCGCCGCCACTGTGTTGCGCGTAAACGGTAACATCGTGGCGTTGAACGCATGCATATCCAGGGAATGTTGATTAAACACCAGGTTCTCAGACGCTAATACCGCTTCAGAGGTTACAAAGTTAGGAAACATACGCTCCCACCCGCGGGGTAACGTACAGCCGTGAAAGGTAACGCCTATGCCATAGTCGTTGGCGTCTGACAGGATCCCTTCGTACAGGGCCATGGTGGCTTGTTTGTCACCGCCAAAGAAGTCAACCTTAATTCCTTTGACGCCAATCTTTTGCAACCAGGCCATTTCCTGCTTACGGGCAATAGACGTATTCATTTTATCCTGAGGCGTTTGTGGCGCATCGTTCCACCAACCGTTTGAGTTATACCACAGGATCACAGCTACATTTTTATCCGCAGCATACTGCACCAGCTCTTCCATTTTGTCGCGCCCAATGCGGGCATCCCACCAGTTATCAATCAGCACATATTCGAAATTTAACTCGGCGGCTAAGTCGATGTATTTGATTTGGTCTTCATAATTAATACTGTCATCCTGCCAGACAATCCAGCTCCAGGCTGCCCTGCCCATCTGATAATCTTCAGAAGGTTCATACAATGGCTTAACCACATCGTAACTTACCGTGGTCTCGACGATAGGTTCTAAATCCTCACCGACGGTAATCGTTCGCCAGGGTGTGGTAGCGGGTAATGCCATAGAAGCATAGGTATCACCGATCCCGGCATTCTCCCCCGGCTGAGGAAACGTTATCTGATAAATACCGTCAGCATTGCCTTCACTGAGGCGAGAACCTACGTAATGGCTGTCGACGCCGGTCTCCGACACCAATACCCAGCCTTTTTCAGCGTTCTTAAACAGCGCAGGAAATGTATAACCAACTCCATTTAAAGAGGGCTTGGTCATTTTTTCATCGTAGGTATAGGGCTCTTCATAACTTGGCTTGGTGCCATTCCAGCCGGTCATCGGTAAAGCTTGTGGAGTGATAAAGGTCGTTGCTTTGTCCGGTAGGTTAAAACTGGTGGCTTCGCTTAATACCTTAAAGCGGGTGGCTTCATTATTAGACACCACGTGGTAACGCAGTGCGATGTCGTTATCCGACACCTGAAAAATAATAGTTATCTCATCCCCTTTTGCATTACGAAAGCGACTGCTTAATCCGTTTGCCTCATAAGTCACCTGGCTGACTTTGGCTCTATCAAGTTTATATTGGTCCAGAATCAGGGCAACCGCATACTTTTACCCAAAAATAAGCTCTGCTCTGAATTCATCGGCCCAGCCAGCCATTTTGAGTTTGCTTCTCATGCTGGCTTTCTTGGGGTGTAAACGAGCCATATTCAAACAAAACCGCCTAATCACTCCGACATTTTCCGCTCCGTCCTCTTTGCGTATTCGGCTATCATCTTCTTTGAACGTCACGTCTAACACCCAGTGGACTTTATTTTCGACTTCCCAGTGTGCTCGGATAGCCTGGTTGACCGCAACGGGGTCAATATCCAGTGAACTGATGTAATATTGCGTTTCAGTGCTCACCTCTTTGTCTTTAAGGTGGCGCTCTCGTTCTATTTTGATAACACTGCGTATACCTTTCCAGTGCTGTGCTTCACTTATCCACTCACTGACTCTTAGTTGCTGGCACCGGCGTACTTCAATTCGTCCATGGCCAGAATCAGTCTGTTCATTACAGGCAATCCAAGCGGGATTATCCCTCTCTACCTTATGGAAATAGGCGGCAATTTCATCGCGTAGTTGTTTGTGGTTATTTTTGATGCAGAGCACATAATCTGCGTTCTCCGAGCTGATTTTCTCGACTATCTTTTTCTGAGAGTTCATGGCATCTGCACTGATAAGAGCGCCTTTAATATTAAGCGTGTCGAGTAGGTCCAATACCGAAGCATTCTCATTTTTCTTGCCCGATGACTTCAGTTGCGCAAGCACTAAACCTGCATCTTTGCTCCAGGCGGTAATGCTATGTAATGCCGTTTGCTTATCGCCATCGTAGGAATGACGAAGTGTCTTACCGTCGATGGCAATTTGAGGCTTACCCGTTTCAACACGCACTTCATTCACCCAATTCATAAAGGCTTTATTTAATTGTTCAGGGCATATTACTCGGACAATTCGGGCAATGGTATCGTCAACAGGAATGCCGTTTTCAAAGGGACGGTATTGGCGCAACCAATCAAGTTTATCTCGACCAAACACTTCTATATCGCTCCAACCCTCTGCTCCAGAAAGGACTGCACTCACAGTCAGAAATATCACATCAATAAAGTCATGTTGAACATTAATTTG
>NZ_PVNP01000035.1 GCF_002993365.1 Marisediminitalea alba | reverse complement strand
ACAAAGCCTGATGGTGACTTGCCGCCTGCAAGGCGTCAATCCCTACCATTACCTCGTGGATGTATTGCAGCGTGTAGCACTGCATCCGGCCAAAGACGTACTCGACCTGACGCCAAGAGTCTGGAAAGAGAGATTCGCGGACAAAAAATTAACGAGCGACTTAGATAAAATGGGGTGATCCGGGTCTATATTGATCGCTTACTTTATTGTGTCTTATGAGAGCTGATACTTTTTAGTAATTTTTGAAATTGAGGGTTTTCCCTTAGTAGCTTTCGGCCTGTACCAATAAGCAACTCAACTTCCTCTTCTGGTAAGCCGAGAGTTGTCGGGATTAAATTGAGGCGATTTCTTAGACGGTCTGATGATACCGATTTCAATTCGATAGATATTAGGTGCGCTTCGACAGGTATTCCTTGTGTTTTTGTTTCATCGACCCACTGCTCTAATTTAAGCTTTATTAAATCGGTTGTTTCATTATTGTACAATTGAAGTTGCGCATCAGTAACCGCGTTTAACGTTTGACGCATTGATGGAGGGGTCGAACTCTTATCCATGCTTGAGTCGACTTTTACTGATGCGTTTACGGCTATGATGGCAAAATGTCGTGGGATTGAATAACTATCCTCTCCATGGATCATGCTAAAGTAATTTACTATACCTCCTGTTAGCTCAACAGGGTCAGTTATAATCCTGAGACCCAAATTGTCCGATACACCTCCGTCTACGAGGTGAACAAAAGGACGTTCTTTTTTATTGGAATAAGAAAGTGCTGCAGAGGCAGTATTCCGAATACTGTGTTTCCCAATGGAAGTTTTACTGGATAAAAAGTTGATGGAATCCTTAATGTCACATGTATCGTAATTCTTCAGTACGATGGGGTCGAATAGTAAAGGCATAGCTGCTGAAGCTGCTACTGCTCTGGCTACGGGGAAGGTAGATAGATCTGAGCATATTAAATTGAAGTAGTCCTGTAGAAAGGAAAATCTAGCACCTTGAGATAAGTCTGTGGCATTGATGGCTATATAGGGCGGACCTTTTTCGAGCATGTCGCCAAATGTATATTCTCCAAATCCTGCATCAGCATATATTCCGACAGTATGATCAGTTATTCCTAAATTTGAAAACCAACGAAGAGGATTTAAAACTGTTGAGATTATTTGCTCCTTTAAATCCCGTGTTAGAAGCTTATCTTTGAAATCATAAAAAATTTTGTCTCGAAACAAACCATAGTAAGCCGCCGTTATGCTGCCGCCCGAAACAGATGAAATAAAATCAACTTCATCTAAAAGTCTTGTCGATTTGCCACCTATAGTGACATTAGTATCTCTTAGTTCTTCTAATACGCCATAAGACAGAGCAGAAGCCCGTGTTCCACCTCCGGAAAAAGCCAAAATAAGAGTTATTCCCTTGGGGTTTCCAGCTCGAGCCGCTGAGAATAATGTACCAGAAGTTAATTCAGTATCATTTTTTCCAGAAATAGGCTCATTTTTAATTTGCTCTATTGTGCTGCAGCCTAAGCTGGTAACAGAAGCTGATAGGATTACGAGAAGTCTAATTTTATAAAAAAGAAGTTTCATTTAAACTATTCGCTCTATGGTTTTGAACCGTTAGTGTTTTTTTGCAAACTGTGCTTTTGAGACTTTAGTTGTAATGAGAATAGCACTGCCGCTATAAGCATTGGTATAAAGAAAGTTCCTAATAACGCCTGGAAAGCGGCCAATAAGCGCAAGCTTTCAGTGGGTTGAAAGTCTCCATAACCTAAAGTGGTCCATGTCACTACTGAAAAGTACAGGGCGTCAACAGGACTAAAAGAGATTTCCTGACCGTATAAAATCCCAGCTCTTTGATAAAGAGTGGCAAACGCAAAAATAGTTACATAGATGGCTAAAAACATCTTGCTAAGTTGGAGCCCAACCTTGTACTCGCGATACTTTTTGAAGATATTCCAAAGTGAAGTGATGAATACTGTAGAGATAAAAAAAATAGTGACCGACATATTTATTTCTGCATCAGAGGCGAATAGTAATGCGGTATAAGCAATGGGAACAAAAACAAAAATAATAACCATCCACGCTATACCTAGATACTTTAGTATTCTATTTAGCATTTTTATGACCTATAGCATTCCAACAAAAAAACCGACTAATATGACCATGGTTCGTACATAAAGTGATTAAGAAAAAATGGCGCTTTACCGAGTAAGCCAACTCACTTTTCAAAGCAACCAATCAATGGGTAACAATGAAAAAAATCCGGCCGAAAACCTTTGAAACCAGGTTGTTCCTGGCTCTGTATCGTATCGGCGATGATGGCTGCCGTTTTGCTCAAGCCAGTATAGCGAACCGGATGGAGCTAAGCGCACTTCATAGGCGCTGTAAGGGACTTCTTCGATAAAGACATCTGCCATCGTTGATGCTATTTCGGGGCTCTCAATAACAAAGCCAAGCTCAGTATTGAGCCTTGCTGAGCGAGGGTCAAAGTTAAATGAGCCAACAAAAACACGTTGTCCGTCAACGGCAAACGTTTTTGCATGAAGGCTGCTTGCTGAACTGGAGAAACTTGTTTCGACAGATTCATAGATAGTGGTATCGGTGCCAACAGTACCTGGGCGCATCTCAAATAAGCGTATATCAGCTTCTAAGAGGCGTTTCCTCCACTTTGCGTATCCCGAGTGCACAACGGCAACATCGGTAGCGGCAAAGGAATTTGTTAACACACTAATACTCACCCCGTTTTCCGCAATGCTCTCTAGCGCTTTTACTCCCGACAGGGTTGGTACGAAATAGGGAGAAACCAGTAATAATTGCTTTTTAGGTTGACCAATTATCTTTCGGAGTGCGTGAACAATGAGTTGATCCGGCTCCGCTTTACCTAAGGCTTTAAGCGGGCTATCACTCACTATTTGAGTTTCAGCCCAAATAATTGAATCGCTATCCAATAACTCACTGAGATCGGAGGGTTGATCAATATTAGTTTGATGAATAAATAAAGTGGAGTCTGATGGCGTCGTTGATTGAGAAATAAGTTCATAGGGGTAAGCTGAGTTACTGTTCCAAAAAGCGTCAAAATCGCTGGATACTTTCGCAACTACATCTCCTATCGCAAGAACATCCAGATCAGCAAAAAGAATACCATCAGAGCGGTAAAAATAGTCATCACCGATGTTTCTTCCCCCGACTATCGTAGCTTGATTGTCCACAGTAAGAGACTTGTTGTGCATGCGTCTGTTTGCTCGTGGGAAGTCGGTTATAAACCCTAGTACTCGAGAGCTTCTGGGGAGAAATGGGTTAAATAATCGCACTTCTATACTAGGATGACCGTTTAGCCTTTGTAAGGACTCGTCAATATCCCGGGAGTGAAGATCGTCCAATAACAACCTAACCTTTACACCACGATTAGCAGCTTGGAAAATGGCTTTAGTTAAACGTTGCCCAGACTTATCGTCACGCCAGATATAATATTGAATGTCCAGTGCAACTTGTGCATTGTTGATTAATATCAGCCTGGCATCTAAGGACGGCTCTGCTTCGGCTAAAGGCATTATACCGGTACTTTCGGGGGAGTTTCGAAGTATCGGAGATAAGAACTGACCAAGCCGAGTGCTTTGAGTTTTTGAAACTGGCACAGAGTAGCTTGGCGTTCGCTGTTCTAAGTCGGGCAGACTGCTGCAGGCGATACAGCTAGAACAAATAATGACCATTAAAACGATATGGTGTAAGCGCATAATAAAGCCAAGTTTAATTGGCTTTCTCCCTTCTTTGGCCGTCCCAGGCAAGCATTGCCGGAGTTAATAGAAGCGTAATAAACGTCGCAACTAGCAGTCCGCCAACCAGTGCGGTAGATAACTGGATCCAGTATTGTCCCGAAGGTGCTCCCATAAAAATATCACGCTCAAAAAAGTCGACAGTTAAACCCAAGACCATGGGTAACAATCCAACTATCGTTGTCGTTGCGGTGAGAAGCACAGGGTTTAAACGTTGCATTGCTGCTTTCACTGCTGCGTCCATCGGTGATAATCCATCTGAGCGGTACTCGTTATATGCGTCGATTAGAACGATGTTATTATTCACCACAATACCCGCGAGTGCCATAATGCCAATACCACTCATGACCACGGAAAAAGGCTCTTGTCGAACCAGCAGCGCAAGCAGTACGCCAGCTAGAGAAAAGACAATGGCGGATAGCACTAAAGCCCCCTGAAAAAAGCTATTCAACTGTAATAGTAAAACGAAGAGCATTAAGAAAATGGCTAAGGCAAATGCCAATAGTAAAAAGCTCATGGCTTCATTTTGGTCGTCAAGCTCTCCGGTAAAATCAAATTCCACACCTTTGGCAAAATCACTCTGCTTGATTTTTTGTCGCAACGTTTCCGTTGCTTCGACGACGGTAACCCCGGGAACAAGGCCTGATTCTACAGTTTGTACATTGCGCGAATTGACACGAGTTATAATTGTTGGACTTAAACTCGGCGATAACTGGACAAAGTTCTCTATCGGCATCAGACCCCGGCTCGCGGGGATGCGCAAATTGGCTAGGTCGGCCATTGAGCGCTCTTCCCAGGGATAGCGTATACGAATATCAACCTGCTCTGGCGCCGATTCAGGAAGGTAAGTACCAACTAAGACACCGTCGGTCAATAGACGCGCTAAGGTACCTAAGGTCGCGACATCGACGCCATACTCGGCAGCTTTTTCGCGGTCCACATCAATTTTTATCTGTGGCTTAGGGGTCGCCATGTCACTGGATGTATCGATAAATTCATCTGATTCTTTCATCATTTTGAGCAAGTTGTCTACGGCTTCAGGCAATAAGCTCCGATCTTTCGCTGATACTTCTACAGAGACCGGACGAGAAGAGGACGGACCGCTTTGTTGTTTTTCAATCTTTAGCGCTATCCCGGGTAAGTTGTCTGTTTTAGTACGGATGTTTTGTATAATTTTTGTGGCAGAATCACGCTCCTGCCAATCCAGCAAATCAATTTGTAGTGTACCAATAATTTCTGAGTCCAGGTTGGCTTTCAGCCTTTCCTCAACTGTCCCGATGGTACGAGAATAAATGCGTTCAATGCCCGCGACCGGCTCAACGGCCTTATCGACGAGCTTAACCAGATTATCAGCTTCACTTACTGATAAATTACCATCGGCTTGAACTTGTATTTGTATACGATCGGCCTCGATGTCAGGGAAAAAGTTTATGCCTTGCCCGAGCTTGCTGTAGAGGAAAAATGAAAGTAATAAGACAAACAGGCTGACCAGCAAAGCAAGTAACGGCTTATCCACCATATAGCTAACCAAAGACTGGAGTTTTGAACCGTTGTCTGCTGCATTTGCTGATTGTGAGGTCACTGATACTTTGCTTTTTACTGAGGAGCCAATTATCGGAACGAAAACCAGTGCCATGAGCAAAGACATGAGCAGTGTTATGATAACAGTGGCGGGCAGATAAAACATAAATTGCCCGGCCATACCTGGCCAAAAGAGCAGTGGTATAAATACGGCGAGGGTGGTCATTGTCGACGCAATAATAGGCCACGCCATGCGTTGGGAAGCTGCCAGATAAGCTTGTAATCGGTCTTGTCCTTGTCGACGATAGCGCTCTGCAAGGTCGACCACGACAATGGCACCATCCACTAACATACCAATAACTAAAATGAGTGCGAACAGGACCACGATGTTCAGTGTAATACCCAGCAATTGCAGCGTTAAAATGCCACCAAGAAATGAGCCTGGAATAGCAAGAGCAACGAGCAGGGAAGCTTTTACACCCAAAGCCACCACGACCGTTAGTATGACCAGAATAATGGCGAGTATGACATTGTTTTCAAGGTCGCCCAGAAATTGCTTAACATCGTCTGCCTGGTTTTGCATATAAGCGACATTAACGGTTGCAGGCCAGTCGGTGCGCTCCTGTTCGACCATTTGGGTTACACGATCGACGACGTCAATCACATTAGCGCTGCTCAGTTTTTTAATATCAAGTGCTATCGACGGTTGACCATCAATACGGGCGTAACTGACGGGATCTTTAAAGGTGCGTCGAACTTCAGCGACATCGCTTACCCGTACGACATTATTGGGCGTAGTTTTTATCGGCATCTCGAGTACATCGACAATGTTCTCAATGGTGCCAGGGATGGCGACGCTAATGCGTCCTGCCCCGGTATCCATTGCACCCGCGGTAACCAGAAGGTTGTTATTACTAATAGCCTGCGACACCTCCGCTAATGAAATGTTGTAAGACTGCATAGCTAATGGTTCAATGATGATCTCTAACAGATCTTCACGATCACCTGACATATCGATTTCGAGTACGCCATTAAGTGTTTCAAGTTTATCTTCTAAATTACGTGCCAGTTGGATTAAGTCCCGTTCGGGAATATTGCCTGAGAGCGCAACCGTTAAAATGGGGAATAAAGACAGATCAACCTCTTGCACCGTGGGCTTCTCAGCATCGGACGGTAAATCTTGTTCTGCTTTTTCAGTTTCGTCCTTTACATCACGTAGTGCTTTTTCATTGTCGAAGCCTGCGGCAAACTCCAGTTGTAACATGGCAAAGCCTTCACCGGCTTGAGCGGTTAAAGTATCTAAACCGTCGATGCTTTGTAATTTTCGCTCAAGCGGCTCGACTAATAAACGTGCGCTGTCTTCCGTTGAAATGCCGGGGTAGCTTACGGTGACGGTGAATACCGGAATGTCAATTTCGGGTGCAGCTTCTTTAGGAATTGTGGCGTAGGCAATGCTGCCCATTATCAACAATACAGCGAGTAACAGTATCGCTGCGCGATTGCGTGAGAAAGCGGCGGCAATAAAGGCTTTCATTATAATTCCTCGCCTTTGTCATAATCAGCAGGTACGGGTTTGGGGGTAACTTTTTGACCGGCGGTCAACGAACTATGGCTAATGATGACTAAACGCGTTTCGTCATCCAGCCCGCTGACCCATAAGGCATTAACGTCTGCCCGCTCCACAGTAACTGGAGAAAAACGTGTTTCGTTATTGTCATTAATGGTTAAAACACCCATGCGGCCAGCCGCATCTATTTTGATTTGGGCCGCAGAAATTTTGTGTGCTTTAACGTTGTTGGTTTCAATAACGACTTCGGCACTCATACCGGAAGGGATAGGGTCGTTCTGGTTTGGGATGGTTATTTCAACGCGAAATGTCCGGGTCTGCGGATCGGCAATAGGAGCGATAAAGCTGACCTGTCCCTGACGATCAGTACCACCGATAAGTTTGACCGTCGCGGGCATGTTGAGTTTGAGCCTGTGAATTTGACTTTGTTGTACGTTAATAATGGCGATTAACGGATCGTTATCGATAAGCTCTAGTACTTGGTTGCCGGCTGACACATAAGCACCTTGCTCAATAAAGCGTTGATTGATAACGCCGCTGACCGGTGCTGTCAATTCAGTATTTTCAATATCGAAGGTAATACGGCGAAGCTGTGCTCGTGCTGCTTCTAGTTGTGCTTCCAACGCCTGGAGTTGAGACTGGGACGACAAATTTTGTTCGATGAGCTTTTTCGTCGCATTGAAGTCGCTTTGTGCTTTTTTTACTTGAGCTTCTGCCTGAGTGCGTTGAACTTCGCGATCATCAATAGAAAGTTTTGCAATGACATCACCTTGGCTAACCTCAGCACCGCTGTCGGCAATCATTTCGAGCATGCCGTCAGTACGTGCTCGAATATTAAGTTGCTGATTTGGTCTAATTTCGCCGTTTAGTGTCAACTCGCGAGCCACAAGCTGGGCTTGACTATTTCTTACTGCAACTGACGGTAAATTGCTCTTAGTTGCGTTTGTCTTTTCGGTATCGCCTCTGAAGATGAAACCACTGGCTATCCACAAGAAAACCAAGGTTACGATGGCAATAAATACGGCTGTAGAGCTACTGATTCGGCCTTGCTGCTTGTGCAGTGAGCCACATGATGATGAGGTCATTGATGTTGCACCTAAATTATTTAAATGTTTTCGTCAAACGTCAATTTTTCTGACTATTGAGCATGGCTTAGCGTTCGGATTTCAACTCCAACAGCAACTTTTTCACGCTTTCATCGTAGAGTGTATTAAACCTTTCCAGCTCAGTAATTTTCTCCTGAGCTTTAGAATTCTTAATACTTGCTTTGGCTTCCGTTATTATCTTTTTCGCTTCTTCATGCTGTTTTATCTTTAATTCCAGCAGCGAATCATAAGGGTTGGTACGCATTACAAAATAGTTTTGGCGCTTACCAGGCAGCGCTCTGCGTTCGACCAGCTGGAGCATTTCCAAAAAGCGAATATTGGTGCTGACACTTCCTTTACTTATTTCAAGTAAGCTCATGAGATCGGCTGTATTTAGTGGGGCATCAGATATGATAAGAGCCGCAATTATTTGCCCGGCAATGCGAGAAAAACCATAGCCCTGAGTGTGCATGCCCATATCGGTAATAAACTGTAATTCTGCTTCGGTAAGCTTATTCATAGTAAAAACTTGTTAATTTGGATAATTTAAGGCTAAACAAACTTTTTCAAGAGATATGAGAGTGATGATTAACCGGTTTTTAGTATTTTCAATTCTTAACCTAACGTTGTTCGTGATACCTATTTGTCATGGTGAGCAACTTAATGCATATGAACTCTGTATTCTAGAGCGAGTAAAGGGCTCGGGTTCTATTGATACTGCTGAAACTATAAAAAAGGAGTGTCGTAAACATGCTGAAAATGAAAAAAAACAGAAGTTATCAAGTGTCGATATTCCAATAAAAGAAGGCTATGTTCTGCTAAATTGTTGCTATACTGTATATAGATACAGTTATTGAGGGTTAATCATGATCCCAGCACAATTTACAAAGCTTATAGCCGAGTTAGAACACTTAACAGATAGTCAAACCCGTTATGTTGAGAAGCTGCTGAAAGGCACTGATAGCGTCTCACAGTTGATAACAGAGCTTGAGGATTGCGTAAATGTGCCGAAGAATGTGGTCTCCACCTTGAAACATCGTTCAGGTGGCGGCATCG
>NZ_PVNP01000034.1 GCF_002993365.1 Marisediminitalea alba | reverse complement strand
ATTGCCACGAAATGCGTGGGCACCTTCAGATTCTTGCTCTTTAAGCCAGCGGCCTAACATATTGGCGCTGATACCAAGACTGCGGGCAGCCTCAGCAATCTTGTAATTTTGTTCTGTAACCAGACTCACCGCATCCAGTTTGAATTCTTTCGAGTAGCTTTTTCGCGTTTTCATATACACTCCAGTTGAGATAATTATCCCTTAACTGGCTGTGTGAATCTATTGGAGCACGTCAGATTTCCATTTCGCCACTGGCATCATTAATCGCGTACACCCATTTACCGTCATGGCTTAAAATGGCTTTACGGGAGCGCGAAGCGGGGGGGGTGGCAATTTCTACCAGGCGTTTGCCGTCGGTGCTGGCTATGGCCAGACGGCCGCGGGCGGTAATGATGACCTGTTTGTGGTCGGCATTAAAATCCAGTGAAGTCAGGTATTGGGTGGGTTTAGTCAGCCAGTTCTCCCGTAACTGAGGGAAGTCGCCACTCAGGGCAATGTCCAGCGTGCGGGTGCGGCGTTTGGCAATGTCGTAAATTTTAAGGTCTGCGCCATGCTGAAAGATAATCCGGCCGTTATCGAGGCTGGCCCGTTTAATGGGAAAGTCCTGAAAATCGGTTAGGGAAACTGCGAATAAGTCCTGCAATTTAGTTCTTGAACCAGCCTTTGCACTTACCGTCT
>NZ_PVNP01000033.1 GCF_002993365.1 Marisediminitalea alba | reverse complement strand
CCTAAACCGCTTCCTGTTCGTCAGGCCAGCATTTTGCCTTCGGCTTCCTTCAGATTTCACCTCACGATGAACACCCTTGCCGTTCGGCTAGCACTTCCCCTTGCCGGGTGTGCAGAGGACTTCCACCTCCAAGTCATCAACTCACCACCACAGTGAGTCGAACAGTGCTAAAGCACTACGCGCCATGCCCGGCGCACCATAAAGAAAAGGCAAGCGAATACGCTTGCCTTGTTTACCTGCATTTAAGCACGTTAGCGCACTGCAGGTGACCGATGTTTTTCATCCACCAGCCTGGTCAGACAGTTGATTACCTGTGAACTGTTTTGCTCAGCTAAACTCATATGATGAATAATGCCATCAAACACAGCATCACTGCGCAGCCAGTCCTGGGTGACGTATTCCATCGCTTTATGCACATTCTGGTGCACGCCGGCATGATAGCTGTCCAGCTCCTTGAAAGCATTGAGACCGCTAAACATCTCTTTACCAATACCTTCGAAGTACCATTTACCTAAACGGCACGACATATGGTCAACTTTTACCGCATCGGCTTCTTTGCCTTCGGCATCATTCTCCATTGCGATGTAACCGTTCTGCATGTAAATGATATGGTCGAGTTTCACCAGTGAAGCAAATGAGCTGTCTTTGGTCTGGCCGATCAGCGTAATGGTATCGTCGGCGGCTTTCGCTACCGATTCAAAGTTGGTATGAAAACTGGAGACTTCATCACCGATGTCTTTGGTGCTCTGCGCAACTTCCAGCGTTTGCGACACCATCGTGTCTATCTTGCCGGTCAGGTTAAAAATAATATCGCTGATTTCTTCGGTGGATTTACGGGTACGATCGGCCAGATGGCGAACCTCATCTGCCACCACAGCAAAACCCCGTCCCACTTCACCGGCCCGGGCAGCCTCAATGGCGGCGTTGAGGGCCAGTAAGTTAGTTTGCTCAGCAATATCGCCTATCAGTTTAACGGTTTCGGCAATGCGGCTACTTTCCTGAGCTAACAGATTGGCCGTCTCTTCCACTGACACCATGCGCTCATTAACCTGTTCGATGGAAAGCTTAAGCTCACCTACCGTTTTAGAACTGCGATCAGCGCCGTGTTTACTCTCACCGGCAATGGAGAGTACATCATCCATTTTCTCCGATAACGTGACCATTTGACTCTGACTGTCTTTGAGATTATCCAACAGGTTGCTGGTATTAAGATGATGCATTTCGCTGAGAAGGCGATTTTGCCGGGCAAAGGTATCAGCTTTTTCCATGGCGCCTATGGCACCGTTAACGTTGTTCATGATCTCTGCAAATTCTCCCGGCAGGCCTTTTACCAGGCCTTTGCGGTAAAACTGGCGTTTGCCCGCCCGTTCAAAACTGTTAGACAGCTCTTTAAAATTCGTTTCAACGATATCAAGAAAGTCGTTGAGCTCCCAGGCCACCTTACCCACTTCGCCTAGCCCACGGGTTTGTGTAACCCGCACGTGCGTATTGCCCTGAATCGCTTCTTTAAGGGTTAGATGAATGGCGCTTAGTGCATCAATGGGCCGCTGATGGTCGCGATAAGCGTATATAGCAAACACCACGGCGATTATCGGCGAACTCACGTTTACGAACCCTACGCCGTTAGCAATGATGCTATACACCGCCAGGACAACGGTTAGCACGATAAATACCACACAGTTTATTAAAAACTTCTGCGATAAAAAGGGAATGTTTTTACTGACGTTACTGGTGTTTTCTTTCATGATAGCCATTCCCTTAACAGTGCTCTTCGTAGAGTCCGATGACAAACTCTTCGTAACCCAGGCCGGTCTCGCTTTTAACGTGCTCCTGTAACCAGTTCCAGGAATCGGTTGGCGCTGTTTCTTTGCGACTGCGCTGTTCTATTTCCCGCATCTGACGGTAAACCGGCTCAATAACCGCCAGTGCGGCTCTCGGCGCCTGGCGGCGAACAGAGAAAAAGCCTTCTACATTGCCCTTATTAAAGTCAGGTGTGACATTGGCAAATACCCAGTAAAAATTGCCATCGGAGGTCAGGTTTTTAACAAACCCAAAGAATTCGTGTTTGGATTTAAGGGTTTTCCACATTGCGTGATACACGCCTCTGGGCATATCCGGATGACGAATAATATTGTGTGGCTGGCCGAGCAACTCACTTTCAGCAAAGTTAGAAACCCGCATAAAGTGCCGGTTTGCGTAAGTCAGGTTGCCGCGTAAGTCGGTTTTACTCACGATAAGTTCGTCGGCAGAAAAGGTTACTTCTCTGGTATTAGCAGAAACTGCAATCACATTCTTCTCACTTCTTTTATCCTTTGGCCTTCATAGCCCACGGCTGACGCCGACCAGTACCCTGAAGACATCAACGGGCATGCGGCCAGCATTCTTTACTTAAAAAATTAGTTTAATATCAGGCGTTTCGCAATATTAATTATATCGTCAGCGAAACCTGAACCTTAAGCACTAATCGGGCATGAGATTAACGTGAGACGCCTGGCAACAATTAGCCCTGTTTGCGCCAGATAAGACAGAGGTTGTTGGCCGGCATGTCAATTATATCAGTCAGTTGCATGGAATTGCCTACCCAGGACAATAACTCTTCGATAGATTTATAGCCGCCGAGTCCACGCTCCAGCAAGCTGTAATGAAAAGCTTCATTACTGGCACTGGAAAAAGCGTTTTTATAAATGAACGGGCCATACTGACAAAATACACCGCCAGCAGGTAATAATTTAGCAATCCCCGCCATCATCTGTTGAACTTCATGAGCAAACATAATGTGCGCCGTATTGGCTGAGTAAACCGCATCAAAGCCATTTTCGGGAAAGCTATCCTGGCCAATATGAAGCGGGATTGGTGCGGCAAGATTTGGCAAATTTGCTTCGTTAACCCAGGCATTAATCCCCTCATGATGTACTGGCACATCACTGGTTTGCCAGTGCAGATGGGGCAACCCCTCAGCAAAGTGCACCGCGTGTTGCCCGGTACCGCTGCCTATCTCCAGCACTTTACCGGCCTGTTCAAAAGCATCACGAAGCACCGCTAAAATCGGTGCTTTGTTGTTTTCACAGGCCTGACTAAAGGGCTTGGACATAAACGTTAATCGCCGAGGTTAGGCGCCAGCCACTTTTCGGCTGTTTGCCGATCCCAGCCTTTACGCTCGGCATAACTTTCCAGCTGATCCGGCTGAATTTTCGCCACCGCAAAATAACGGGCTTCAGGGTGAGAGAAATACCAGCCTGAAACAGAAGCCCCCGGCCACATGGCGTAGCTTTCGGTGAGTGTCATACCGGTATGTTTTTCGGCGTCGAGTAAATCCCAGATTAGCTGTTTCTCAGTGTGTTCCGGGCAGGCCGCATAACCGGGCGCAGGGCGGATACCCTGATACTTTTCACGGATCAGCGCGTCATTATCCAGGTCCTCCTGCGGGGCATATCCCCAGAACGCCTTACGTACGCGCTCATGCAGATATTCGGCAAAGGCTTCGGCCAGCCGATCGGCCACGGCCTTAACCATAATAGCGTTGTAATCATCGCCCTGGGCATCATACCGGGCAGCCAGTTCATCTTCGCCGATACCACCGGTTACCGCAAAGGCACCTATATAATCTTTGATACCGGAACCCGCTGGCGCCACAAAATCGCTTAAGCAATAGTTAGCCCCTTTAGGCTTTTGCGTTTGCTGGCGCAAGTGATGGGACACGCCCAGGGTTTCTGTTCGTGACTCATCGGTGTAAATCACCACGTCGTCATCCTGGCGATTGGCCGGAAATAACCCCACTACACCTTTTGCTCCCAGCCCGCCATTGGCAATCAGGTTATCGAGCATCTCGTTGGCATCATCAAATAACGACTGCGCCTGCTCACCTACCACTTCGTCGGTAAGAATACGCGGGTATTTACCAGCTAGTGACCAGGTGAGGAAAAACGGCGTCCAGTCGATGTACTTACGTAAGGTGGCAATATCCGCTGTAACAGCGGTTACCCCGAGCTTGTTCGGCGTTACCGGCGGCACGCTAAAGTCTGGCACATGCGCGTTAGCACGGGCTTCTTCCAGTGTTACCGGCTTGGAGCGTGGCTTTTTGCGTGCATGCTGATCGCGTACGATATCGTATTCTTTAGCCAGTTCTTTGGCGTAGATATCGCGGGATTCTCTGTTCAGCAGTCTCTGGCAAACGCCTACCGCGCGGCTGGCATTGGGTACGTAAGCCACCGGCGCATGGTAATTCTGCTCTATTTTCACTGCGGTATGAGCTTTGGAGGTGGTCGCACCGCCAATCAGCAGCGGCAGATCAAAATCCAGCCGTTCCATTTCTTTGGCCACGTGGACCATCTCATCCAGTGACGGCGTAATCAGCCCTGACAGGCCAATCATATCGACGTTTTCTTCTTTGGCCTTTTGCAAAATGGCTGCACAGGGCACCATTACGCCCATGTCCACGACTTCAAAGTTATTACACTGCAGTACTACGCCTACGATATTTTTACCAATATCGTGAACATCGCCTTTTACCGTGGCCAACAGGATCTTGCCGTTACTTTTGGTATCTTCAGACTTCTCGGCTTCGATGTAAGGTTGCAGGTATGCCACGGCTTTTTTCATTACCCGGGCAGATTTAACAACTTGTGGCAGGAACATTTTACCTTCACCAAACAGATCGCCTACCACGTTCATGCCGTCCATTAACGGCCCTTCAATAACGTGCAGCGGTTTATCCGCAGCCTGACGAGCGGCTTCGGTGTCGTCTTCGATAAAATCGGTGATGCCTTTTACCAGCGCATGTTCCAAGCGTTTATTAACCGGCAGATCGCGCCAGGCGAGGTCTTCTTTCACCACGGCTTTGCCATCGCCCTGATACTTAGGGGCCAGCTCAAGCAGCTTATCGGTAGCTTCGCTATGGCGGTTAAGGATAACGTCCTCTACCGCATCACGCAGTTCGGCTGGAATTTCATCGTACACTTCCAGCTGACCGGCGTTAACAATGGCCATATCCAGGCCAGCGCGGATGGCGTGATATAAAAATACCGAGTGCATGGCTTCACGCACTGGATTATTACCGCGAAACGAAAACGAGATATTAGACAGACCGCCAGATACGTGCACATGGGGGCAGGTTTGGCGAATCACCCGGGTCGCTTCAATAAAGTCCACCGCGTAATTGTCGTGTTCTTCAATCCCGGTGGCCACGGCAAAAATATTCGGATCGAAAATGATGTCTTCCGGCGCAAAACCGACTTTTTCGAGCAGCACCTGATAGCTGCGCTGACAAATTTCAATCTTACGCTCTTTGGTATCGGCCTGGCCTTTTTCATCAAACGCCATGACTACCGTTGCCGCACCGTAACGCTTGATCAGATTGGCCTGGTAAATAAAGTTCTCTTCACCTTCCTTGAGGCTGATAGAGTTAACAATCGCCTTGCCCTGCACGCATTTAAGACCGGCCTCAATGACTTCCCATTTTGATGAGTCAATCATAATCGGCACCCGGCTGATATCGGGTTCCGAAGCAATCAGATTAAGGAAGGTTTGCATGGCCTCAACCGAATCCAACATGGCTTCGTCCATGTTGATATCGATAATTTGCGCGCCGTTTTCTACCTGTTGGCGGGCAACGTCGAGGGCCGTTTCGTAATCGCCTTCGAGAATAAGACGTTTAAATTTGGCGGAACCGGTGACATTCGTGCGCTCACCGATATTTATAAAACTGGAAAACTCTGCAGACACAACTATTCCTTAATGCACGAAAGGTTCTAAGCCGGAAAGACGCATTTTCGGCTCAAGCTTAACAATTTCACGCGGCCGTACGCCGGCAACCGCATTAGCGATGTCGCGAATATGATCAGGCGTACTGCCACAACAACCGCCAACAATATTTACCAACCCGGACTCAGCCCATTCCTTAATATGCTCAGCCATTTCAGGCCCTTCCATATCGTACTCACCAAACTCATTGGGTAAGCCAGCATTGGGGTGAGCCGATACCAGGCATTCGGCCACATTGCTGATTTCTTCCACATACTGGCGCAGCAAATCCGGCCCTAACGCACAGTTGAGACCAAATGACACCGGTTTAATATGCCGCATGGAATAATAAAACGCTTCGGCGGTCTGACCAGATAATGTGCGCCCGGAGGCATCGGTGATGGTACCGGAAATCATGACGGGCAATCGCAGATTGAGTTTTTCAAAAACGCTTTCAACCGCAAAAGCAGCAGCTTTAGCGTTCAGCGTATCAAAGATCGTTTCAATCAGAATAAGATCGGAACCGCCTTCAATAAGCGCTTCACAACTCTCACTGTAGGCTTCCACCAGTTGATCAAAAGTGACATTGCGTTTACCCGGATCGTTTACGTCCGGAGAAATCGACGCAGTTCGGCTGGTTGGTCCGATGGTACCGGCTACCAGCCGTGGCTTGTCCGGATTCTTCGCGGTGAATTCATCGCACGCCTTTCGGGCCAGTTGCGCAGCTGCCACATTGATTTCTCTTGAAATCGCCTGCATGTCGTAGTCGGCCATCGAAATCGTGGTGGCGTTAAAAGTGTTGGTTTCGATGATATCCGCACCGGCGTCAAGATACTGACAGTGAATATTGTAAATAATGTCAGGCTGGGTGATCACCAACAGATCGTTATTGCCTTTAATATCGCAATGCCAGTCTTTGTACTGCTCCCCCCGGTAGTCTTCTTCTTCCAGCTTATGTTGCTGGATCATGGTACCCATGGCACCATCCAGGATCAGAATGCGGTTGGCGGCCAAATCGAATATCTGTTTGTCTGTGTATCGGCTCACGTGCTACCTCTTGCGCTGGTCTTTCTCGACCAACTGATTTAAATCGTACGGCGTTGTCTGATAAACGTAATAGTTTATCCAGTTAGTAAATAGCAAACTACCATGTGCGCGCCATCTTACCACGGGTGGCTTGCCGGGGTCGTCATCCGGATAATAGTTACACGGAATTTTTGGTTCTAAGTCAGCGTTAAGATCTCTAACGTATTCATCATTGAGCGTCTCGGGATCATATTCCGGGTGACCGGTGATAAATACCATCCGCTTATCGTCCGACGCCACTACGTAAGCCCCGGCTTGCTCCGATTCGGCAATCACGCTGAGGCCGGGAATACTGTTGTATTCAGCCGGCTCAATATAGCCATAGCGGGAGTGCGGCGCATAGAATTCAGAGTCGAAGCCCCGTAACAGTTCGTTAAGCGGATCGTTAACCCGATGGCGAAATACACCAGACAGTTTTTCTTCACGTAATTGTCGCTGAATGCCATGAAAGTGATACATTGCAGCATGAGCGGCCCAACATAAATACAATGTTGACTGCACGTGGCGGTTGGCCCACTCCAGAATGGTTTTCATGGTATCCCAGTAGTTCACATCCTCGTAGTTGAGCAGTGCCAGAGGGGCGCCGGTAACAATCAAACCATCGTAACGCTTTTCTGCGACGTCAGTGAAGTCATGATAAAACGCGTCCATATGCGACTGAGGCGTATGTTTGGGCGTTAAATCATTGATTCTGATTAAGTCCACGTTGATTTGCAGCGGCGTATTGGAAAGTAGCCTTAATAATTGGACTTCGGTCTCAATTTTATTCGGCATCAAATTGAGAATAGCCACTTCCATGGGGCGAATATCCTGACTCGCCGCTCGCTGACTATCCATGGTGAAAATATTCTCACCCAATAACACGTTTTGTGCGGGCAGATTTTCTGGGATCCTGATTGGCATGGCAACTCCGGGCAATGTGGTTATGGAGCTATTGTCGCTAAAGTACGACCAATGTCAACATCTTTACGTCTAGACGTCTAAACGTTTAGTTATAGCCAAAGCGGCGCTACCCGAAGTGTAAGTGATTTCTCGCCTCATTGCCGGTGAATGTGGCCGGATTTGCAGCATTCAATGAAAAGCCCCGACCAACGGGGCTTTAATTTATTGCCTTAAGATAGGGTTAAGGAAAGTCGACATCAATGCGTTCAATTAGAATTTCGCTGTCCTCATCAGCAACAAAGGCACCATTTACCTGTAAGGCAATGCGTTCGATGTTTTCAATATTCCCGTTACTGTCATTCTGGGGATAGCAGGTAGGCCTATTTGGGCTGATGGATGTTCATCAGTAGCTGAACTTCCGCTAGAGGCAGATCGCAGTTATGCATGACTTCCTCGGCACTGGCACCAGACTGAATCATTTCAGCGGCACGCTGATACAGGCGACTGTCGGGATCCTGCTCGCCTAACGCGATAAATTGTTGTTGCAAAGCGGCCAGTGCCGCTTCGGTTTGTTCGGTATTTTTGGCTACCACCAGGCTACGCGCCTGAATCTCTTCAAGCGTGCTGGCGTTGATATGGAGTTGCTTTTTAAGGGCGCTGAGTTGCTGTTGTTGCTGAGCCAACGCTTCGGTCAGTCGTGCATTACTGCGACGACTGACAATCCAGAGGACGATGGTAAAGAGCACCGAAAGGCATAAAGCAGCAACGGCTATCAGTAAAGACAGATTAACTTCCATGTGAAGAAAGAACGGCCGTTATATTTACAGACTGCTTAGCTCGTCCCATTCCTCATCGCTGAGAAGTTTATTGAGATCAACCAAAATAAGCAGTTCACCGTCGCGATTACTGACACCCTGGATAAATTTAGCACTTTCTTCGGTACCGACATTTGGCGCGCTGTCGATTTCTGAAGACTTGAGATAAACCACTTCGGCAACACTGTCTACCAGAATGCCCACCACCTGTTCATCAGACTCAATTATGACCACACGGGTGTTATCGGTGACTTCTTCCGGCGGTAGCCCGAAGCGGGCGCGGGTATCAATAACGGTTACGACGTTACCACGCAGGTTAATAATACCTAACACGTAATCCGGGGCTCCAGGTACCGGAGCGATCTCAGAATAACGTAATACTTCCTGCACCTGCATTACATTAATGCCGTAGGTTTCATCGCCTAACCGATAGGTTACCCATTGCAATACCTGATCGTCGACATTGCCTGCGTTATTATTTCTGTCATCACTCATGCACTTGGCTCCACTTGACTATAGTACCTGGTCTTTACTGCCCAAGCCGTTATTCAGCATTGATATTAGTTCATCAACATCCAACAATGCACACATTTTATCTTTTACCATACCGGCGAGCCAGGGACGCTTTGCATTCGCCTGACGCCATTTTACGTCGTCCTTGTTTAAGGTCACCGTATTCACCAGTTTTTCGCTGGCTAACCCCCACGGACTATCACCTAACATAATGAGATACTGATAGTTTAGCTTATCCGCCAGAGTTTGGTCGTATTTTTCCGGCATAACCCAACGCGCGGTATCCACAACGCTTAATTTTTCTTCCCGATGCAGCATTACCCCCATAAACCAGGCTGGTTTACCAAATAACGGACCAATCTTAGCCAGGTTATGAATACCGCCCAGAGTGATCAGTGGCACAGCCAGCGTTAAGCCAGCCACTTCAAAAAACAGTGCCTGGAAAGCATTATCGAGACGCTCTTCAAGGGGTTTTAAAGGCACTCCCGGTGGCGGTACCGAGGCTTTCTCCTCAACGCTCGCTTTCACTTCAGCGATGACTTCTTCAGCCACAATTTCGTGTTCGGCTTCAACCGGCTCGGTTACTGATGGAGGAGCCGCTTCCGGTACTTCCGGCGTCAGCTCTACCGTTGCCTTTTCCAACAGTTTGGCGGTGCGCGCCGTTACGTCTGCCGGATCGTCGGCATCGCGTAACAAACTGCTGAGGTATTCTTCCATCACCTCTTCTTTAGCAAACGGTGTATCTTTGCTCATATTAGTCACTATCCAGGACGTTGAGTAGTTTCTCGTAAGCGAACACGCCACGGGCTTTGGGATACACTATGGACGCCGGCGCCTGTATCTGGCTGGCGTCGCGGAATCGGGTATCCACCGGTATCATACCTTTCCAAATCCGTTCTTTGTAGTCCAGCAGCAATTGCTTTTGGGCTGCTATAGCCGCGTTGATACGCCGATCGAACATGGTCGGCACTATGGTTGTATCAAAATCCCGGGACAGGGTTTTACCCATAATTTTTAGCGTATGCATCATTCTGTCGAGCCCTTTCAGCGCTAAAAACTCAGTTTGCACCGGCACAATCACTTTCTGACACGCCGCCAGCGCATTCACCATAAGGACACCGAGTACCGGCGGACAATCTATCAGCACGTAATCGAATTGCGACTCAATTTGTTGCAGTGCCTTTTTCAGTACCAGCCCCATACCAATCTGGTTGCCCAGCGACCGATCTAAGGTAGCCAGAGCCATGGTGGATGGCAAAATAAACAGGCTGTCTAGCTTACTGGGACATAAACAATCCAGTACCTTATCGTCACTTAAACCGGAAGGATTAGCAAAAATGTCATATACCGAGCTGGAAAGCTCTTCTGAATCAATACCAAAGTAATAACTAAGCGAAGCATGGGGATCCATATCTACCAGTAAAACGTTATAGCCACGTTTTGCCAGTATTCCTCCCAGAGTGACCGTCGTGGTTGTTTTACCGACGCCACCTTTCTGATTGGCTATGGTCCAAATTTTCAACGCTTTTCTCCCGCCTGCCAGTAATTATTGATCAGGACATTTCGGTTTTAATGCATTCACCAATGTCATTAATGTCAATATTCACTTCGGCAAGTCTGTCGACCGTTACCGCCTGTGGCATACCATACACCACGCTGCTGTCTTTATCCTGCGCCCAGACCTTCGCGCCGAGCGACTTGAGTGTCCGGCACCCTTCCCGGCCATCGGCCCCCATACCGGTCAGAATGACCGCCAGGGTATCGCCACCATAAATTTGTGACAGGCTGTTAAAGGTGATATCCACACTGGGCTTGTAACCAATATCCGAAGAGTTTACCTCTTTGATCACAATATAAGCATGACCGGCGCGCTTTTCGACTTCCATTTGCTTACCGCCCGGCGCCAGATAGGCACATCCCGCCTGCACTACCTCGCCGTGTTCAGCCTCTTTGACCTGAATCTGACAATGCTGATTCAAACGTTCTGCAAACGCATGGGTGAAGGTACCCGGCATATGCTGAACCAAAAAGATCGGAAAAGGAAACCTTGCAGGTAAATGGGTTAACACTTTTTGCAGTGCAACGGGGCCACCGGTTGAAGCACCAATTGCCAGACACCGATAGCGTTTGCCACTGCGTTGAACCTGCGATACCACAACCGGTTCAGCGGCATCCTGACTACCACTAAGCAGGGTAGAACTTCTGACAAAGATCGACTTGGGCGCATTAGACGGCATCGGTCGCGCCGGTTTAGCGGGTGCCGGCGGGGCTTTTTTCAGCAGACTGCCGGGGCGCGGCGTGGGCCGAGGTCGAAGCGATGCAACCGGAGCACGGCGCGCCAGCAAGCGCACTTTAGTTCTTAACAGCGTTGCCGCATCACTGCGATCTTTGGCGATATCCTCAAAACGCTTGGGCAGAAAATCCACCGCGCCGGCTTCCAGTGCGTCCAGCGTGGCTTTAGCACCTTCATGGGTCAGTGAAGAAAACATGATAATCGACACCGGACATTCGGCCATTATCCGCTTGACCGCTTCAATGCCATCCATCAACGGCATCTCTACGTCCATAGTGACCACATCCGGACGCAGCGATTTGACTTTTTCTACGGCTTCGCGCCCGTTGGCGGCTTCACCGACCACTTCCAGTGATCGGTCTTCGTTCAGAATATCTTTGACCCGACGGCGATAAAAGCTGGAATCGTCAACAACCAGGACTTTAAAAGCCATTCAATAACAATCCTCTTCTCTACGCCGTTACTTGATCGCTTTGCGGGCGTATCGCTTAAGCAGGCTCGGAATATCCAAAATCAGTGCAATACCACCGTCTGAGGTAATGGTTGCCCCGGCCATACCAGGCGTACCTTGCAGTAAGGCATCCAGCGGTTTAATCACCACCTCTTCCTGACCGATTAAGGCATCCACCACAAAGCCCACCTGCTTGGTACCCATTTGCACCACAACCACGTGACCTTTGTCGCGCTCAATATTTTTAGGGCCACGGATCAGCCATTCGCCAAGGAAAAACAAAGGGATCGCCTTAGAACGCACTATCATGGTTAACTGACCATCAACGGTATTAGTCTTTTTAATATCCATGTTAATGATTTCGCTAACTGCGCCCAGCGGTAACGCAAAGGTCTGTTTGCCTAAAACGATCATCAGTGTTGGCAGAATCGCCAGCGTCAGCGGTACCTTGATTTCAAGGCGGGTACCACGACCAAGCTGTGAATCAATATTCACGGTACCGTTGAGTTGGTTGATCTTGGTTTTCACCACGTCCATACCAACGCCACGGCCAGAGATGTCACTGATTTCCGTTTTGGTTGAAAACCCTGGCGCAAAGATCAGATTAAACGCTTCAACATCTGACATACGCGCTGCCGCATCGGCATCGAGCACGCCGCGGGAAATCGCAATGTCTTTGAGCTTGTCAGGGTCCATCCCCTTACCGTCGTCTTCGATGACCAGTAAGATATGATCCCCTTCCTGAGACGCTGACAACTTAACTTTACCCATGCGGGGTTTGCCGGCTGCCTGACGGTCATCGGGCATTTCGATACCGTGATCCACTGAGTTTCGCACCAGGTGAACCAACGGATCGGCCAGTGCCTCTACCAGGTTTTTATCCAGATCGGTTTCTTCGCCTTCCAGTTCAAGAGTAATTTCTTTCTTCAGGCTACGCGCCAAATCCCTTACCACCCGGGGGAAGCGACCAAATACTTTCTTGATTGGCTGCATGCGCGTTTGCATCACAGCACCCTGCAGGTCGCCGGTCACAACATCCAGATTAGCAATAGCCTTGGACATTGACTCATCGTTAATGCTAATGCCCAGGCTAATCAGTCGGTTACGCACTAGCACCAGCTCACCAACCATATTCATAATCTGGTCAAGGCGGCGGGTATCTACCCGTACTGTTGTTTCTGGCTGTGGCGCTGTAGGCGCGGCTTTTTTCTCTTCTTTTTTAGCGGCTGGTTCTGCCGCTTTAGCCGGTGTAGCCGGCTTACTTTCAGCTTTCGCTGGTGCAGGCGCTTTAGCGGCAGGTTTTGCCGCAGTCGCTTCTGCCTTAGCCGGTTCTGGTTTGGTGTTTTCGACTTTTACCCGAGGCTTCTCAGCCGGTTTGTCTTCTTTGGGTGCGCCGACACCCGGACCTTTACCCTGCCCATGTAATTGATCGAGTAAGGCTTCAAATTCGTCATCAGAGATTTCTTCATCGCCTGCCGACTCTGCGGCCGGAGCCGGACTGGCCGGTGGCGGGGTAGCAGGTGCAGCAGCTTCGCCGCCAAACTGGCCCTTACCGTGTAACTCATCGAGCAGCGCTTCAAACTCATCGTCGGTAATGTCTTCCTCACCGCCACTGCTGGCTGTAGGCGCAGGTGTTGGTGTAGGAGCCGGAGCTGGCGCTTTAGTGGCCGATGCGCCCGGTGCTCCACCGGTGCCATGCAGTTCATCCAGCAACGCTTCAAACTCATCTTCTGTGATGTCTTCAATCAGCTCTGCTGGGTCTTCTGTAGCAGCGGTATCTTCTTCCAGTTCGAACGTTTCTTCTTCTACAACAGGTTCGGGTTCGGCAACGGGCGCTTCTTCCTGAGTGTCGCCAAAGATATTTTCTCCGGGTGTTTCGGGATTACTGAGTTTATGCAGGGTTTCAACCAGCGTCGCATCAGCCGCTTCCAGCGGCTCGCGCATTTTGACCTTTTCAAACATATCAACCACGACATCAGTGGCCTGCAGGATGGTATCCATTAACTCTGGTGTTAACGAGCGCTGACCATTACGCATGACGTCAAAAACGTTTTCCGCACCGTGGCAAATCTCGACCAGTTCGGTCAGTGACAAAAATCCGGCACCACCTTTTACCGTGTGATAGCCCCGGAATATAGCATTGAGAAGGTCCTTATCCTCTGGATTGTTCTCCAGCTCGACTAACTGCTCCTGGAGTTGCTCAAGAATTTCTCCGGCTTCAACCAGAAAATCCTGCAATATATCTTCATCGACATCAAAAGACATGTATCCGCTCCCCTAAAAACCCAGGCTGGATAAAAGGTCATCCACATCATCCTGGCCAGACACCACATCGTCGCGCGATTCGGCATCAATAATTGGCCCTTCAGCAACAATTGCTTTTTCGACCTTCGGCTGCGATGTTTTGGCAGCTTTTGTCACTTCTGCTCCGCCGAACACAGTAAGCATGTGGACCAGACTGTCTTCTACTTCTTTAACCAGCTCTATTACGCGCCGGATAACCTGACCGGTTAAGTCCTGATACCCTTGCGCCATCAGCACTTCGGTGAGTAGCCCCATCATCTTATCGGCATCTGTCAACGAAGACTCAAGATGTTTATCCAGGTCAAGACACATGGATTTAAATTCGTCGAGTTCGATTTCGCGGTTCATTAATTTTTTCCACTCAGGCATCAGACTGTCTAATTGCCCTTTCATGGTTTCCACAATCGACATGCTCTGTTCAACAGCATCCATTGTAGTATTAGCCGCTTTTTCGGTTTCTTCAATAACGTAGGTTAATCGGGTTTGCGCATCCGGGATATCTTCGTTTGCCAAACCGGCAATCCGTTCATCCAATTGAAAATTATTTAATGAGTCGTGCAGCTGACGGGTAAGCTTACCCACCTCAGCGAATAATTCGACAGACTCTTTCATGGTGACAGCGTCAAGCAGGGCATTAGCAGAATCGGTATCACCTTCTTCCAGAAAGGTAACCAACTGCTTCGCTTCATCCAGCGTAATGGGGACTTTCTTATTTTCAGTCATCCAGTTGTCCTCGGCGGTTAAACACGTTACTGGATTAACCTAAACGTTCAAAAATCTTTTCTAGTTTTTCTTTTAGTGTAGCGGCAGTGAACGGTTTAACTACGTAGCCATTAACACCCGCCTGGGCGGCTGCTACGATTTGTTCCTTTTTCGCCTCGGCAGTCACCATCAGTACCGGTAGATGCTTCAGGCTATCGTCAGCACGAATCGCGCGCAGCAGGTCGATCCCCTGCATGCCAGGCATGTTCCAGTCGGTTACTACAAAGTCAAAGTCGCCCTGCTGCAGCATTGGCAGCGCAGTACTTCCATCATCGGCCTCCTGAATATTGGAAAAGCCGAGATCTTTGAGTAAGTTTTTGATAATACGTCTCATCGTAGAAAAATCATCTACCACGAGAATTTTCATATTCTTATCCAAAATTGCCTCCAGTGAGGATAGTCATATTGTTAGTATAGTTAATGTTACTCACCAGTCTGCCAGGACCGCATGCGCGCTTTAAGTTTTAACATCGCCTGGCTGTGAATTTGACTGACCCGTGATTCACTTACCTCGAGAACCTCGCCGATTTCCCGCAGGTTTAATTCTTCGTCATAATACAAGGATAGTACGATCGCTTCACGTTCTGGTAATGTAGTAATAGCATGCGCCAGCGCTTTTTGAAATGAACCTTGCATTAAATCTTCCAGCGGTGAATCCGTGCCCCGCGACTCATCCGTCGCTATCACGTCTTCAGACACGCCTAAGTCTTCAATACCAACCAGTTTGCCGGCATTGACCTCCGATAACATCTGGTGGTATTCGGGTAACGACACATTGAGTTTAGCAGCAATGTCGACATCCCGTGCATCCCGTCCGGTTTCGCGCTCTACCTGGGAAATCGCATCGGCAATGGCGCGACCATTTTTGTGCACTGACCGGGGCGTCCAGTCACCCTTGCGAATTTCGTCCAGCATGGCACCACGGATGCGAATTCCGGCAAACGTTTCGAAACTGGCTCCTTTACTGCCATCAAAGTTTTTCGCCGCCTCAAGCAGGCCAATCATACCGGCCTGGATCAGGTCATCAACAATTACACTGGCTGGCAGCCGCGCCATTAAATGGTGAGCAATACGTTTAACTAAAGAAGCATGTCGCTCAACCAGCTGCGCTTTATCGGTTTGTTGTTTGTACGCTGCAGCTTTGCTATTCACGCTATCTCCCTGCCACCTTCGACGCGATCAATTGCTCGACGAAGAACTCAAGGTGTCCGCCAGGCTGCGCCGGGATAGGCCAGGTCAGTGCTTTTGTAGCCAGTTGACCAATGGCGACCGATGCCGGAGATGATGGGAATGCATCAACAATGGCGGTTTGTTTACGAACCGCCCGGCGAATATTTTCATCAAAGGGGATAGTTGCCACTAATTCCAACGCCACGTCGAGGAAGCGACCGGTAACTTTCGACAACTTACTGAACAACTCCTGCCCCTCACGCACGTCCCTGACCATGTTAGCCACTATCTTAAAACGGAAAATGCCGTGATCGCGGTTAAGGATCTTGATAAGTGCGTAGGCATCAGTGAGTGAGGTGGGTTCGTCACATACCACTACCAGAATGTCCTGGGATGCTCTTGAAAAGCTCAGCACCATGTCAGAAATACCCGCGGCCGTATCGACAATAAGCACGTCGATTTGCGAACGCAGTTCACTGAATGCACGAATGAGCCCCGCATGCTGAGTGGGCGACAGCTCGGTCATCGACTGGGTACCGGAGGTCGCCGGGGCAATTTTGATCCCATGCGGACCGGTTACCAGTACTTCGTCAAGCGTGCATTCGCCGGACAACACATGAGACAGATTCTTCTCTACGCGTAATCCCAGCATCACGTCTACGTTGGCCAGGCCAAGGTCTGCATCCAGAACCATGACCTTTTTGCCCTGTTTTGCCATTGCAATAGCGGTGTTCAGAGTAACGTTGGTTTTCCCTACTCCGCCCTTTCCGCCAGTTACGGCTATTACCTTGATTAATCGTGATTGATTCATCTTTCGTAAGCTACTCGCCTGGTCTTCAATCATACTGCCTGTGCTGTGTTTACATCGGAACTGCTATTAGTATGATTCAAACCATACTTTTTATAAAGCTTTGCTGCTAAAGAGATTATAGATTTTGCATTAGCAACATGAATATCCTCAGGCACCTGTTGGCCATCGGCAACATAACTGACTGGCAACTGCGCTTCAATTACATTACTGATCACCTCACCTAAACTATAGCACTCATCCAGCTTAGTGATGATACATCCTTGCAAATCAATACTCTTATAGGCATTTATTATGTGCTTAAGTGTAGCCTGTTGCGTGTTACCCTGCACAACTAAATAGTTTTTTACCTGCTGACCGCTCACCTGGCCGAAGGTAGCCAACTGACTGATCAGGCGACTATCGCGCTGACTAAAGCCTGCGGTATCAATCAGTACCAGGCGTTTATTACGTAACTGGAACAGCAAATCGGCTAATTGTTCACCAGACTGCGCTTTACGAACCGGGCAGCCAATTATTTTGCCGTAGGTAGCTAACTGCTCATAGGCAGCAATGCGATAAGTATCAATTGTAATCAGAGCAACCTGGTCGGCACCGTACTTTTGTGCATAACGGGCAGCCAGCTTGGCAATGGTAGTGGTTTTGCCGGTACCGGTTGGCCCGACCAACGCCACCACACCCTGTTGGGTAAGAATATCATCGTTGTTAGTGGTCAGACGATTGGACAATAGTTTTAGCAGATACAACCAGGCTTCACGCTCGTTGCACTCGGCCGGGGTATAAGTGACAAGCTGAGCTGCCAGCGACTGACTGATGCCCATATCGCAAAGCTGCTGAAGCAGGTAACGCTGTTGCGGTTTAAGCCGCGAGTGTTGCTGTTGTTGCATATCAGCCAACTGGAACTGCAATACGTTACGTAGCGAGGCAATTTCGGCACGAATATCGGCCAGGCTGCCACCACCGCTAAGCTCGGCTTCTTCGTTTTCGGCATCAAATAGCGGGGTTTCCGGCTTAGCCGGGGCAACCTCAGGAGCGGGTTTGGCAGGCGCGCGTTTTTCTGCTTCCGCATTGGCTGCTTCAACGCGCTGGGCAACGGCGGCCTTCTGCTCAGCCTGCTTTTCCAGCAGAGCACGCAGGGTATCCGGACCATCATCACCAATAATTTCACTCAACGTCGGCAAACCACCTTCGCTTTGCTTAGCTACCGGCGCTTTGGGTTTAGGCGGTACCGATAATTTAGCGACCGGCTCTTTATCGTAGGCCGCTACCAGTTCGATGCCGTCGGCCACTTTGCGGTTTGACATGATCACCGCATCACTACCCAGTTCATTTTTTACCTGGCTTAATGCTTCACGCATGTCTTTGCCAAAAAATCGTCTAATTTTCATAATGACCTCTTAGGTATCAGGGTGCCTGTCAGATTACTGACCGACGGACGAAACAATGCGTACCTGCTTATCATCCGGGATTTCCTGGTACGACAATACATGCAAGCCACTCACTGCATTCTTTAAGAATCTCGACAATACCGGGCGTAACATGCCCGATGTTAATAATACGGCTGGCTCACCCGCCAGTTCCTGCTGCTGACCAGCCTGTTGCAACGACTGTTGCAGGCGCTCAGCCAGCCCCGGCTCGATACCGGCACCATCATCGCCGCCAGCCTGTAATGACTGATGTAACATCTGCTCTAATTCAGGCGCCAGGGTGATCACCGGCAGTTCTGCTCCACCGCTGTTAATTTCCTGCACGATTAAGCGTTTCAGGGCAATGCGAACGGCGGAGACCAATACGTCAGGATCCTGACTCTTCGGGGCATACTCAGTCAGCGTCTGTACGATAGTACGCATGTCACGAATAGGCACGCCCTCGTACAACAAGGTTTGCAGGACTTTTACCACGGTTGCCAGCGACAACAGATCCGGGATAAGCCCTTCAACCAGTTTTGGATTATGTTTGGCCAGCATATCCATTAGTTGCTGCACTTCTTCAAAGCCCAGCAGTTGATAAGCATTGTTGGTTAATAACTGGCTCAGATGGGTTGCAATCACAGTCGCCGCATCAACCACGGTATAACCCAGGGTTTGCGCATGCTCACGCTGCGCTGGCTTAATCCACACCGCATCCAGGCCGAAGGCTGGATCACGGGTAGCCCGTCCCTCGAGCTTGCCAAATACCTGGCCAGGGTTTATCGCGAGTTCTTCATCATGGCTGACTTCGGCATCGCCAATGGTCACACCGAGCATGGAAATGTTGTAAGCGTTAGGATCGAGATCGAGATTATCGCGGATGTGCACCGGCGGGATTAAAAAGCCCAGTTCCTGGGACAGTTTCTTACGCACCCCTTTAATCCGCGTCAGTAATTCGCCGCCCTGGGTTTTATCCACCAGCGGAATTAAACGGTAGCCGACTTCCAGACCAATGGTATCCACGTGCTGAACGTCATCCCAGCCCAGTTCTTTAATCTCTGCCGGTACATTGTCTTCAGGGTTATCGCTGACTACCGGAGGGGCTGGTTGCTCAGCCTTGCGTTTTTCAGCATAGCTTTGATAGTACGCATAGCCGCCGGCCAGCGCCGAAAAGCCGAGGAAGGCCAGATGAGGCATACCGGGGACAATACCCATAACAAACAGGATCCCGGAAGAAATATACAGCGCCTTTTTGTTACCCAACTGGGTGGTAATCTCGCTGCCCATTTCCTGGCTTTCATTTTCACGCGTCACAATAATGGCGGTGGCCACTGACAGCAGTAACGAGGGAATTTGCGCCACCAGACCGTCACCGATGGTCAGGATGGTGTAGACCTCCAGCGCATTGCCGAAAGACAGATCATGCTGAATCATACCGATAAACAGGCCGCCGACGATATTAATAAGCATAATGAACAGGCCGGCGATGGCATCGCCCTTTACAAATTTTGACGCACCGTCCATAGAACCGTAAAAGTCGGCTTCAGCGGTGATATCTTCGCGACGACGGCGAGCCTCGTCCTGATCGATATAGCCAGCGTTGAGGTCGGCATCGATAGCCATTTGTTTACCCGGCATGGCGTCGAGGGTAAAACGAGCCCCTACTTCGGAAATACGTCCGGCACCAGCGGTAACTACTTTAAAGTTAATAATCAGCAAGATAGCAAAGACAACCACACCCACAGCGTAGTTGCCGCCAATCACCACTTCACCAAATGCTTCGATAACTTTACCGGCAGCATCGCCCCCTTCGTGGCCATACAGCAAGACCACCCGGGTCGACGCGACATTGAGGGCAAGACGTAATACCGTTGCAATTAGCAGGACCAGCGGGAAGATACCAAAGTCCACCGGCCGGTTGGTCAGTACCGCAACCAGAATAATTACCAGTGACAGTGCGATGTTGAAGCTGAATAGTACGTCGAGCAAAATCGGCGGCATGGGCAAAATTACCATACCCATAATGGCCAGCAGAACCAGAGGTACGCCTAAGCCCTGACTTAACTGTTGAAGCCGGGTTTTATCAACACGCTGCAGATATTCTGTTAACACCATAACGAGACGTTCTCAATCACCGATTTTTGACACTAAAATTCGCTTACGGGGACTACTTCAATCCCCGTGCCAGCTTTTTGTGACCACGGTTTAAGTGCTCGAATTATCGTCAATTGCGATATTTGGGGCCAGACAGACTGCTCTGAACAGCCTGTCAGGGTATAAGATACCTGTAGTTAATAACGCATATCAGGTGGGATTGGCAGGTTACGCGACAGTGGCTTAGGCCGCTTGGCTTTACCTGCTTTGTATTTCTTAAGCTGGAATACGTAAGCCAAAACCTGGGCGACCGCCATAAACAGTTTGTGCGGGATTTCTTCATCCACTTCGGTGGTGTAGTAGATCGCCCGGGTCAGCATAGGCGAAGGAATGAGTGGCACATCATGAGCGGTGGCAATTTTTCGGATATGCATAGCCAGTTCGTCGGAGCCTTTAGCGATAACCACTGGTGCCCGCACGCCGTGTTCATCATATTTAAGCGCCACAGAATAATGCGTCGGGTTGGTAACAACTACATCAGCTTTAGGCACTTCCTGCATCATTCGCCGCGCTGCCGCCTGATATTGCAGTTTACGGATGCGCCCTTTTACCTGGGGATCCCCTTCTGAGTTTTTACGCTCATCCTTAACCTGCTGCTTAGTCATTTTCATTTGTTCATTGTGCTTATAGGACTGATACGGCACATCAAATAGCGCAATAGGCACCATGCCGAGGGTGAGCAGAAAAAAGGCCCACTCAATCATATCCAGCGCGTGGAAAATATTCAGCGGGTATATTTCCTGATCCAAGTGTAGCGCTTCATCCTGAAATAAAGACAGCGATATCAGCGCCATAGCGCCAATTACAATAAACTTGGCAAAGGCTTTTAACAGTTCCACCAGGCCGTTTACGCCAAACATCCGCTTCATACCACTTAGTGGATTAAGCTTGGAGAAGCGAGGCGCGGCAGAATACCAGGTAAAGTTATAGCCACCCAATGCGATAGAGCCATAGATACCGGCAATCATTGAAACAAACATAAATGAAAGTACCGGCGTACTGACTTCGGTGATAGCCACACCCCAGGCGGAAAACATGTGGGTGGGATCGTAGGTTTCGTCCCGCGACAGGGTAAACATCCGCCCAGAAATGGCAAACAGGGCTTCGGCGATAAAACTGCCAAACAGCAACAGCATCAGACTACTCGCCACCAGCACCAGTGTGGTGGAGAGCTCTCTGGAACGAGCAATCTGCCCCTTGCTGCGGGCATCCTGTATTCGTTTTCCCGTGGGGTCTTCTGTTTTTTCTGAAGAATCAGCCATCGTCGCTCAGCCTTATCAGCTTGGACAAATCAGTAGCAGCTCACACATAAACTGTTGAGCCCGTTGCCACTGATTAGCAAAGTGAGTAGAAAAATTATCCAGCGTTAACCAGATAATAATTAAGCCCATTATCTGCGCGATGGAAAAACCAATGCTGAAGATATTGAGCTGTGGCGCGGCTTTGGTCATAACCCCGAACGCCAGATTAACAATTAACAGCGAAACAATCGGAGCCAGAGACAAGGTTAATGCCGCCACAAACATCCAGCCAGCCCAGTGGGCAATATCACGGAGTTGTTCTGCGGCAAACCAGGCTTCGCCAATGGGAAATGCTTCAAAGCTCATCACGATCATTCTGATCATGGCCAGGTGTCCGTCCATGCCCCAGAACAACAGCGTAGCCAGGATCAGATAAAACTGGCCTACCGCCGGCACGTTAATACCATTTACCGGATCCACAATGCTGGCAAAACCAAGGCCGGTTTGCATTGCAATGACCTGCCCGGCCAGCACAAAGGTATTGAGCACCATCATTGATAAAAAGCCCACGGCAATGCCAATTAACAACTGCTGGATGCCAATTACGAATGTACCTAAATCAACCATTTGAGTGACAGGTGTAGGCGGTACCACCGGCATGATAACCAGTGTCATAAGCATCGCCAACAGCGCTTTTACCTGAGGCGGGATGGACTTGGCGCTCAGTCCAACCATCGCGGCAAACATCCCGCTGATACGCATAAATGGCAGCAATAAATCAGCCAGAAACTGATTAATGGCGGCTAGTTCGACTTCCATTTAGCCCACCACCTGCGGAATTTGCTCAACCATATGGAAGGTAAAATCCATCAGCTTCTGCACCAGCCAGTTTCCCCCCCAGCTCAGCGCCAGCAGCGTAACAATTAAACGGGGCAGGAAACTCATGGTTTGTTCGTTGATTGAGGTGGCCGCCTGGAAGACTGCCACCACCAGGCCAACAATCATGCTCGGTACGATCAATGCCGACACCAGCAGGATCACCATAAACATAGACTCACGCAGGATTTCAACAAAGACCTCTGGGCTCATCGGGTCAGACTCCCATTCCGAAACTGGTGGCCAGGGTGCCGAAAATCAGATTCCAGCCATCCACCAGTACAAATAACATCAGTTTAAAGGGCAATGACACGATCATCGGTGACAGCATCATCATCCCCATCGCCATCAGTATCGAGGCGACCACCAGATCGATAATCAAAAATGGAATAAACAGCATAAAACCAATCTGAAATGCCGTTTTTAATTCACTGGTGACAAAGGCCGGAATAAGGATGTTCAGCGGTACTTCAGTTGGATCGGCGTATTTATCTTCCTCACCGGCAATCGACACAAAGGTTTCTAAATCCTTGACCCGGGTTTGCGACAGCATAAAGGCACGCATGGGCCCTTTTGCCTGCTCAAAGGCCTCCATGGAGGTCATCTCTTCATCCAGATAAGGCTGTAATGCGCGAACGTTAATTTCATCAAACACCGGTGTCATGATGAACAGTGACAAAAACAGACTCACGCCAACCAGAATCTGGTTAGAGGGTGACTGCTGCAGACCAATAGCCTGACGCAAAATTGACAGTACCACGATGATCCGGGTAAACGAGGTCATCATCATGATAAATGCCGGGATCAGGCTCAGCGCGGTCATGATAAACAGCGCCTGAAGGGTCATGGTGTAATCCTGGGTACCATCGCCATTATTAGTAACGGTAACGGCCGGGATACCTTGCTGAGCAACGGCTGGTAGTGATAACAACAAACCGCCCAACAGGAGTATGACGATGGCTTTCATTCTATTTGTCATCGTTGTTGTCCTTCATACCCGGATTCATTTTTTGCGCCATGGCCTGCACCAGCTTTTGTTTAAAAGCCGCGCCACCACCGCTGCCAGCGGCATTGCCGGTCACGTTTTCCAGGGGCTGCTCGAGTTTGCTGAGGTGATTGATGTTTTGGGCGGTCACGCCAATCAGGTGTTGCTCATCGCCTACCTGTAACACCATAACCCGCTCGCGGGCACCGGCCGACAGGCTGGCAATGACTTTTAACTGACCGGAGCTGCCGGGAGTGACATTAAACCGTCGCATTACATATGCGAGGGAAAATATAATCGCGACAATCAGCAGCAATGATAGAAAAATTGACAGTACCGAGCTGGGATTGGTGATGGAGTTGGCGGCCTGCGCCTCAGCACAATACAGGGTTGAAACCAGGGAGACAAAGCATCCCCCTGTTTTGAAAGGAAATTTACCTGAGCTTTTTGATTCTCTCGATTTGACTAATAACATCCGTTAACCGAATCCCGAACTTGTCGTTGACCACTACTACTTCTCCATGAGCAATCAGCGTGCCATTTACAAGAACGTCTAACGGTTCACCTGCCACCCGGTCAAGCTCAACCACTGAGCCCTGGTTTAATTGCAACAGGTTACGGATACTGATCTGACTACGGCCGACTTCCATGGAAATGGTTACCGGGATATCCAGAATGGTATCGAGTTTCTTTTTCTCTTCCTGGGTGATGGGCGCGTCATCAGACAGTTCGTCAAGTTCAGCTACGCGGACGCCGTCGTCGTCACCCCCTTCGCTTTCGGACTCAGCATCGGCCTGTTCAGCCATGGCTGCAGCCCAATCGTCCATACCGTCTTCTTCACTCATGATCTCGCCTCTTATCTCTTAACTTGACTTGCGATTATAAATCTTCTTCCAGTACCTGCAGTTCGGCATCGTTATCGATGATCCGGCCACCACGGGTAAGTAACTGTAACTCAGACTTCACCGAAGTAGGTCTGGGTATCTTCTCGGCAATCTTCAGGGCCAGATTCTCCCTCGACCGACCCAGCTTGGCCCGGAAGGTGGGTAAATCTTCAATCAGCACTGTAATATGCTCGGGCATTTCAATGGGGATAATATCGCCGGGCTTGAAGTTCATGACATCCCGTAATGACACCTCAAAATCTAGCATGTGCGTGCTGAGTTCCACATGCACGTCCATAATTTCATCCCGCAGCGCTTTACTCCAGCGCAGATCCGTATCTTCCTTATCGCTCTGCACACCGGCATCGAGCAGTTCACGGATGGGTTCCAGCATTGAGTAAGGCAGTGACACGTGGAAGTCACCGCCACCGCCGTCCAGTTCAATATGGAACGAACTGATCACCACCACTTCCGTGGGGCTCACGATGTTAGCCATGGCAGGGTTAACTTCGGAGTCGAGATATTCAAACGACACATCCATGACCGGCGCCCAGGCTTCCTTGTAATCCTCGAAGATGATTTTCAGCAGCATCTGAATAATACGCCGCTCAGTGGGCGTAAACTCCCGCCCCTCAATTTTCGCGTGGTAACGGCCATCACCACCAAAGAAGTTATCCACCAGAATAAATACCAGGCGCGCTTCCATGGTTATCAGGCCAGTGCCTTTTAACGGTCTGAAACGCACCATGTTCAGGCTGGTTGGTACAAACAGGGTGTGAATGTACTCACCAAACTTAATCATCTGAATCCCGTTAATCGACACTTCCGCACTGCGGCGCATCATATTGAACAGACTCACCCTTAAGTGCCGGGCGAATCGCTCATTAACAATTTCCAGTGTTGGCATTCGGCCACGAACGATACGATCCTGTGATGAAAAGTCATACTCGAGCGCCGACGAGTCTCCCGGATCATGGGCGACTTCTTCTTCCTCGACGTCGTCTACCCCATGGAGCAGCGCATCAATTTCATCTTGTGATAATAAATCGCTCACAGCGAACTCCTGCTATTGCATAACGAAGTCGGTAAACAGAACCCGTTCAACCACTTCACCACCGGCAATGTCCTTCAGTGCGTTTTGCACCGCTTCCAGGGCATTGTCTCTTAACTCAATTTTACCCGGCTCTGTTACCAGGTCATCAGCGTTGCTGGCGCTGAAGGTTTGCAGCAAGGTACCTTCGATTAGAGGAATATGCGTTTTTGCCTTTTCCTCGTTATCGGTGCCACGCACCATTAACTGAACCTTAATCTGTACCAGTCTGTCACGGCCTGAGCCCGGCACATTAAATACAATCGGCCGTGGCATTGCCACATAAAGCGCTGTGCCCACACTGGCGTTAGCCTCTGGCATTGCGGCCGCCTGACCACCACCTTCGGCCGCCAGTTGCTCGGCTGCCGTTGGTTCGTCGCCGCCGGCAAATAAGAAGAAGTACGCTGCACCACCACCGCCAATCAGCACTACGGCGATAATGATGATCAGCATCAGCTTGCTTTTCTTACCACCGGTTTCTTCAATCTGTAACTCTTCTTCAGCCATTTTCCAACCACTCTCACCTACACAAATTAGGCGTATTATGTCTGCTCACCAATAAATGGCAACGGCAAACGTTATGTTTTCATTAAACATAGTCGTCAATCAGGCCGTTTGCAGGTCGGACAACGTGAGTTTCCTGACTTTTTGTCTCATCTTCAGCCGATTCACCAAAGCCACCGCCTTGCTGATCGGCAAATTCTCCGTCGCCGGCTTCACCACTGTTTTGCTGACTGACAAAGGACTCGCCTAAATCCAGCCCCTGCTCTGAAAACATATCCCGCAAACGCGGCATAGCTTCGTTCAGTGCTTCTTTAGCCTGCTGAGATTGCACCACAAAACTTACCGATGCGCTGTCGCCGGACACGTTCAGGCGAATTTGCATGCTGCCCATCTCGGGCGGATCCAGGCGTATTTCAGCCATCGACTGACGGCCGTTTACCATCCAGCGGATCTTCTCGGCAATTTGTTGCTGGCCCTGTGTCTGCTGCACGTTCACCGGTTTATCAAAGGCCGTCTGTTGCTGTATGGATTTAAGGGTATCACCATGCTGCTGGCGGGTTTCATGAACCAGCACATCCCGGGCTACCGTGACCAGCTCACTTAATTGCTGTTCCTGCCCGGGGCTCATGCCTGCCATAGAAGCCAGTTGAGTGAGTTGCTGAACATCCTGCATCACCGGCATCACTATATTCTGACTACTCTGGGGGGCGACATCCTGCACGGTTTGTTGCACCAGTGCTGCCAGGTCAATCCCCGGTTGATGGCCCTGCTTTAACTGCGTGCGCATTTCTTCAAGGCCGCTGGTTAACTGGCTGCGCATCTGACTTAACTGGGTATCGGTGAGTGCCGGATTGGCTTTACTGGCACTATCGCTCATCACCTGCGCCAGTTCCTGTAACGTCTTATCGTTACTTTCGCTAAGCATCGATGTCAGCGCATCGAGGTCGGTTACTTTTACGGGCGCTTTGTCGGCATTAACGGTAGTCTCGGTTTTCGCAGTTTCTGCATTGTGTTGAGCCTGACGCATGAGACTTACCAGCAACGCAGCCTGATTAATTAACGCTTCGTCTGTTGCCTCTGCCACGGCAATCGGTTCTTCGGCCAATTGCACGTTAGCCGCTACTAGTTCAGGTAATAACGCCTGTTCACCTTCCTCGGCGGCGGGGTTGGTATCATTATTTGCGTTCTGACGCTCACCGGGTAATCCCTGTAACAATGCCATGGCCAGAGCTACCAGGTTTTCTTCTGACAGTTGCGCATCTTCAGCGGCTTTATCTGCTGACTCTGCCGTCACGTTCTCTACAGCCGCTAGTAAAGAAGAGTCAGAGGTAGATATGCTGTTTTCGGTTCCCGCCTCTTCACTTGCTGCGCCGGCTTTGACCTGCTTCACCAATGCCATCAGATCGGAGAGTACCTGTTCAGCACCGCGCATTTGTTGCAGTGGTGAGGCCTGAATATCCCCTGGCAACTCACCTGGCAACAGACTGTTCAGCCAGTCCTGCAATTTGGTTAGCACGTCCCCCTCTATTGGTTTGCCCATATCGGTTGGCAGCATACTGATAATATCTTCGCTACTAAGCGGTTCTTTGGTGGGTGCCAGTTTTTCGCTGGCCGGGATTAACTTATCCTGCAGGGCTCGTACGGCGTCTACCATGGCAAGATAATCCGGTTCGCCATCGGCCGTGAGGGTAGCATTGCCGCCCAGCAACATGGCAATATCCGCAATATCCTCCTCGGCAGCGGCAATGTTGTCGATGCGCTGTTGAGCTGTCTGAGCGGCAGAAACCTGACGCTCGTTAGTCTCTATCTGCTCTTCAGCGCTGCTGGCCATTTTACCTGACGTCGCGTTTGCGTCGCTTTCTGAATCACTGGCAAGTTTGTCTGATGATTCACCGTCTGTTTTACCGACTGGTTCACCGGATGGTTCACCGGATGGTTCGTCGGCTGAAGCGCCGCTCTGTTCACTGTCTGTTCTTACCGTACTGTTTGTCTCAGAAGCTTCTTGCTTGCCTTGCTGAGCTGACGACCTGGCCGCTAGCTCCTCACTCTCAGACGCTGAATTACTCTCTTTAGCGGCTATGCTTTTTGCCTCAGCAGCTTGTTCGTCGCCACGCTGGCGATTAAGTACCTCGGCAAAGCTATCTTTTGCCGGCGCGCTTTTGGCTGACTTTGCCGTTACCGGCTGATCAGGGCTGACAGGTAATACAGACTCACTGGTTTGAGCCGGATCACGTTTGGCAGCACTTTCCGGCAATGTCTCCGGGAAAGCGGCAATTTGTGATCGTTGCGTGGCAAGCTGTTGCATCATAACCGAGTCCTCAATACCTAACTGCTTGAATTTGATGTGTTGTTACATCAGTATTAGTCGCTTCAGTAAAGATTTTGCAAAGAGTGCGCCACTTTTATCAATGGCGGGATTCAGGAAATAGAACGGCGGAGCAGACGCTGGGTAGCCAGCTCATCCATCATCTGTTGTTCGATTCGGTTGTCAATAACCTGCAGGGTCTGGTCTTTCTTTTCGATGAGCTTTTCAACGGCCTGACGTCGGCGCTGCTGAGCCAGCCACTGAGTACGACGCTGGTCGGCCGCCATTTTACACTGGGCAATAACGTGCCCCTGCTGCTCACAGGCTTTATCCAGCTTGGCAACAAAGGACAAACGCTGTTGATAGTGATGCGCTTTTACGCCACCACTGCCTTCCTGCTGGAGCTGCCGCACATAGTCCATACGGTACTGTTGCAGGCTGGTGAGTTTAGTACGCTGTTGCTGATGATAGTCCTGGGCCAGACGAAAGGCATTTAAGGCTTTGTTTTCTTTTTCCAGCTCCATACGTAATACGGTGGCTAGCTGCTCTATAGAACGGGTGACATCGTTACGGGCCATCGATGTTAGCCTTTACCTAAGCCGCCAGCCAGCTTACTCATGGCCTCCAGGCTTTCGTCATAAGCGGTAACCTGTTTCATGCCCTGTTGCAGTAACGCTTTGATGGCCGGTTCGGCATTGATGGCTAAATCAACCCGGGCATCGGTGCCGCGTGTATAAGCCCCCAGGGTAATCAGGTCGCGGTTTTGCTGATAGGTCGAATAAACCTGGCGAATACGACGAGCCTGAAACAGATGCTCTTCACTCACAACCTGCGGCATAACCCGACTGATAGAGGCTTCAATGTCGATGGCCGGGTAATGGCCGCTTTCCGCCAGCGAGCGTGACAGCACAATATGACCGTCAAGAATCGCACGGGCGGAGTCGGCAATCGGATCCTGCAAATCATCACCTTCCGTCAAAACAGTATAAAAAGCTGTGATTGAGCCCTGACTGTCACTGCCGTTACCGGCGCGTTCCACCAGTGCCGGCAAGCGGGCAAAGACCGAAGGCGGATAGCCTTTGGTGGCAGGCGGCTCGCCTACTGCCAGCGCAATTTCACGCTGAGCCATGGCATAACGGGTTAAAGAATCGATAAGTAACAGCACATTCATACCCTGATCGCGGAAATATTCGGCAATAGTAACGGCGGTTTCACAGCCTTTTAAACGCATCAGCGGCGAGGTATCGGCAGGGGCTGCAACAACCACCGCGCGCTGACGTTCTTCTTCGGTAAGGATATCGTGGATAAATTCTTTTACCTCGCGGCCCCGTTCACCCACCAGACCAACCACGACCACGTCTGCCTTAGCGCCCCGGGTCATCATTCCCAACAGCACACTTTTACCCACGCCACTGCCGGCGAATAGTCCCATACGCTGTCCGACCCCTACGGTAGTGATGGCATTAATTGCGCGCACGCCCACATCCATGGGTTCGGCGATAGTACGGCGGGCCAGCGGATTAATTGGCGGTTTGGTCGTAGGCACTCGTTCAGTAGCTTCAATGGGCCCAAGCCCATCAAGCGGCAGGCCATTGCCATCCACCACTCTGCCGAGCATCCCTAACCCCACGGATAATCCACTGTCCCGATTAAGCGGTAACACCCGTGAGCCGGGCACGATACCGCGCACCGCCTCGGTAGGCATTAAATAGGTAATATGATCGCCAAAGCCAACCACTTCAGCTTCAATTTCCCCGTCGATGGTTTGCACCATACACTGGCTACCGACAGGTAATTGACAGCCTACCGCCTCAAGTGTCAGACCAATACCACGAATAAGCTTACCGGCTGCGACAACGGGGGGAGACGGTACCTGTTTCTGGAGTTGCTGTAGATGGGAGGCCAGGCTAACTGTCATCAGATAAGCCCTGCTCTAACAGGAATTTATCAAGTACATTGCGACTGCGCCGTTCAATGGAAAGGTCCACGGCATTGTGTTGGGTAACAATGTCGCACCCGCCGCGCTCCATACCCGGGGTATCAATGAGTGTCCAGCCGCGTTCTTTGATCGTTTCTTCGCCAAAATGCGCCTGTACCAGTTGCACATCTTCAGGATGAAGATGAATACTGTAATGGTTTTCTTCCACCGGCAGCGCTTTAAGCCCTTCGCTGAGCGCCTGAAGAATAATGTCTTCATTGGTTCTGACTTCCGTGCGCACTACCGAACGTGCCAGCGCGACGGCCAGTTTAACCACTTCTTTGCGAACTTGTTCATCCACCTTCGTTAACGGCTCATGAAGCTGAGTGACCAGCGATTCCCATAATTCGGTTTGCTGGCTGATTTGTGCCTGGCCCTGCTCAAGCCCCTGTGCCAGCCCTGCCTCATGCCCCCTGGCCAGTCCTTCTTCGTGCCCCTGCCCATGGCCTTCGGCTTTACCCTCTTCAAAACCGGCTTGTTTGCCTTCGTTGTAGCCTTCTTCATAGGCTGCCTGACGAATGGCTTCAATTTCCTCGGCGGTAGGCGGTTTAATTTCTTCCGGCTCTTCCGGCGGCTCATATTTCCAGTCGCTGCGGCGATTCAGCGCATTCGTTTTGCCTTCATCGGTCGGCTCTGGTTGATCAACATGTGGCAAATCCCAGCCTTTGGCGTCTTCGAGTTCTGCAACCGTAAATGATTTATAGGATTTCATAGCTTATCCTGTTAAAGGAACTCTTCGCCGCCACCGCCGCCAAGCATAATTTCACCGGCATCAGCCAGACGTCTGGCCACCGATAGAATTTCTTTCTGCGCAGTTTCCACTTCACTGATCCGTACCGGCCCCATGGCTTCAAGATCATCTGTAAGCATTTCTGCAGCGCGTTTCGACATATTATTGGTGATCTTATTCTTGAGCTCTTCGTCGGCGCCTTTAATAGCCTTAAGAAGCGCGTCCTGCTGCACTTCGCGCAGGATTGCCTGAATGCCTCGGTCATCCACATCCACCAGGTTGTCGAACACAAACATCAGATCCTGAATTTGCTGACTGAGTTCTTCGTCCTGCTCGCGAATCGCATCCATCAGTTGGCCTTCAATACTGGTATCCAGGTAATTCATAATATCGGCAGCAGACTTCAGGCCGCCCATTTTAGCTGCCTGGGTACCGGCCTGACCGGCAAACTGTTTCTCCATGATCTCATTAAGCTCCTGCAACGCAGCAGGCTGAACTTCTTCGAGGTTGGCTACCCGCATCAATAAATCCAGGCGAACTTTTTCGGGGAACTGCGACAAAATCTCGGCAGATTGCTCGGGCTCCAGATAAGACAACACGATGGTCTGGATCTGCGGGTGCTCGTTGCGAATAATACTGGCTACCTGCTTGGAATCCATCCATTTCAGAGAGTCCAGTCCTTTGGCGCCGGAGCCCATCAGGATCTGATCTATCAGGTTAGCGGCTTTATCTTCACCCAACGCTGCAGTTAATGCCCGTTTAACAAAGTCCTGACTCTGGAAGCCAATGGTTGAGTAGTTCTGAATTTCTTCAATAAAGTGTTTATGCACAGAGGTAATTTTTGCCTGTGTCATATCATCGATACGGGCCATGGCCGCACCGAGTTTTTGTACCTGTTTTGGCTCCAGATGTTTAAGGATCTGGGCAGCATCTTCTTCCGACAGGCTCAGTAGCAGGATCGCGGCTTTCTCAACGCCTTCGAGCTTACTTACGTCGTAAGTTGGTTCTTCTTGTGTGGCCAGTTCTTCTGCCATGTTACGACCCCTTAATTACTCATCCTGCAACAGCCAGCCCTTCACTACCTGGGCAGATAGTTCAGGTTCATTGGCCACCAGTGCACGCACCGCTTTTAACACATCTTCATCTTTATGCAGATCCGGCAACATTAACGAGCCATCCGGTGCAAAGCCAACCTGACCGGCATCAAACTCGCTGGACAGCATATTAATGGTATCATCACCCAGATCCAATCCTTCATCAGCATCGAATTCGTCACTGGCCTGACTATCCGCCGGATTAATGAGTTTTGACAGCATCGGTCTGATGACGGCAAAGATCAGCGTGATAACGACCAGTCCGCCCATTACCCACTTAAGTATAGGCATAAAGAAAGGTTGTTCCCAAAGTGGTAGCTCTTCCATATCACCGGCATCGATGCGACTGAACGGCATGCTGACCACTTCGAGGCTGTCACCACGGGTAACGTCGAAGCCGATACCGCCCTGCAGTAAACGGCGAATGCTCAGTAACTCTTCCTGACTGCGGGCTTCGCTGCTAACGGTTCCGTCTTCAGCTGTGCTTTGCTGATAGTCCACCGCCACTGACACACTCAGACGACGGATCACACCAGTTTGTTGCTTGGTATGGCTAATAGTGGTGTCCAGCTCGTAATTGCGGGTCGACTCTTTGGTGGTTCTGCCGGGGACCGGCGCAACCTGAGCATTGCCGATAGCGTTTTCAGGGATATTCGCGTCAAGTGGCGGCTGGTTGCTGATCGCGCCGGGAATACCAGCGGCAACCGAACCCACAGAATTTTCCTCGACCACCATTTCACTGCGCACGGCGGGTAAATCCGGGTTATACCGGCGCTGGGTTTGTTCCACCGCAGTAAAGTCCATGCTGACATCTACCTGCGCTGTGTAGTTACCAATACCCAACACGGGGATCAAAATAGCATCAATTTTTTCCTGATATTCGCTCTCACGCTGACGTTCGATTTCATATTCTTTTCGTGCCCTGGCACTGACTGAATTTTGCGAGCCGGAGTTGAGTAACCGGCCGTTACTGTCGGTGACGGTCACTCTCTCTGGTTCCATGCCCTGCACCGCCGAGGCCACGATATCGACTACCGCGTCAACTTCTTCACCGGTTATTGCCGAGCCCCGTTTTGCGGTTAATACTACCGTAGCGCTGGCTTTTTTCTCACGGCGGGCAAACACGTTTTCTTTCGGCAATGCCAGCAGTACGCGGGCCTTTTTGATGCTGGCCATGTCTTCAATCGTGGCAGCCACCTGCATTTCCCGAGCGTGTTTGAGGCGTTCCATTTCCACCCGCTGTGACACGCCAAAGCCCATGTCCTGCATGATAATGTCGCTGCCAGCCTGTTCGGCCTGCGCCAGACCTTCACGGCTCATACCCAGTTTAATTTTTTGGTATTCGTCGACCCGAACGTGAACGATATTACCTTCCAACTGATATTCAATCTGGTTGGCATCAAGGTAATCGAGGGTTTCAATCAGCTCTTCGGTGTCCATTTTAGCCAGCGGACGGAAATCCGGTTCCTGGATAAACAACACCACAAAGATGGCAATGGCCACGCTGATGACTAGCACAACCACCAGCGTCATCTGGCGCACCATATCGGTACTGCCAATGGTGTCCATAAACCCGGATTTTTGCTCGTTATCGGAATCCGCCGCGTCAGAGACGGCCAGATTGGTTCCCGTTGCTTCAGCCACAGTCAGTTACTCCACTACACCGGCATATTCATGATTTGCTTGTACGCTTCAAGTACTTTGTTGCGCACCTGCACGGTGGCTTCAAACGCAATACCCGACTTCTCTTTGGCCAGCATCACTTCAGCCAGGCTGAGGGATTTATCACCCATTTCGAAACGCTGGGTCATTTCTTTGGATTCAAGCTGCATACTGTTTACTTTCTCAACAGCATTGCCCAGCATCGCAGCAAAATCGCTTTTCGACGTATTTAACTCTGTACTGACTTCAAGATTTTGCTGTGGATTAACGTCCAGACGAGTCTGCGCGATCATAGCCTGCATTTCCTGATACAAACTGTTGGCTTTAACGTCCATAACGGCTCCTGATGTGTGTTGATTGCCTGTCCGGTGGTGCCGGATTTATGGCTTTAATGGTACTTACAGAGATCTACAGCAAGGACCAGACCAACTTTTATTATTATTTAATATCAGCAACTTATGTATTTATGCCAAATTTATGACGGCAATCAGGCACAGGGCTACGGGTTATCGGAGGGGAATAGCAAACAGGGCGCTTATATAGGCGCCCTGTAGGTAGGTAGAAATAGTGATGAAATCAGGCCGGTACTTCGATGCCCTGCTCACGCATGCGCGCCAGCTTATAGCGCAGTGTGCGCGGGCTGATGCCGAGCTTTTCGGCCACATCCTTGCGTTTCCCCTTGCAGGACGCCAGGGTATCCAGAATGATCTGGTGTTCCTGGTGACGCAGCTCCGAGCCCAGGCGGCTGTCATCTTCTTCATAATCGGCTTCACTGTCTGGCGCAAAGGACTGCCCGCTCATGGGTTCAATCATCAACTCGCTGCCATCAATCACCTCTGATTCACACAAGATAAGCGCCCGCTGGCAGACATTTTCCAGTTCGCGGACATTGCCTGGCCAGCTGTGCTGTAACAGTTTACTGCGTGCCGAAGCACTCAGTTTAAACTGCCCTAACCCTTGCTGGGCAGCATGGCGATTAATCAGGTGTTCAGCGAGCGGAATAATATCCCCTACCCGCTGCGCTAATGGCAGCCAGGTAATTGGAAACACATTTAAGCGGTAATATAAATCTTCACGAAACTCTCCTCTGGCCACGGCTTCTTTTAGATCGCGGTTACTGGTAGCTATAACGCGGACATCCAGTTCAATGGTTTTGCGTGCACCGAGGCGCTCCACTTCTTTTTCCTGCAACACACGGAGCAACTTCGCTTGTAGCGCCAGGTCCATTTCGGTGATTTCATCAAGCAGTAAAGTGCCGCCCTGGGCTTGTTCAAATTTACCCGGACACGCCTGCACTGCACCGGTAAAAGCCCCTTTCTCATAGCCAAATAAGGTGGCCTCCAGCATATTTTCAGGAATAGCCGCACAGTTAATCGCCACAAAAGGTGACTGACTGCGCTGTGAGTTGTCGTGGATATAGCGGGATAACACTTCTTTACCCGAACCACTTGGCCCCAACACCATCACGGTTGCCTCTGAGCGAGCCACTTTGCGCGCCAGTTGGAGTAATTCCAGACTGCTGCTATCGCCAACAATGGGTTGTCGGGACTCGACTTTTTGCGCCGGTGCGTAACGACCAACCAGATTCAATAGTACTTCCGGGGCGAAAGGTTTGGACAAATAATCCGTCGCGCCGTCGCGCATAGCGCTCACAGCATCATCCACCGTGGCATAAGCTGTCATCAGCAGCACCGGCACATTGGCATCTTTGCTCTTAATCGCTTTTAATAGCGCCAGGCCATTCATTTCGCCCATCTGAATATCACTGACCACAATATCCACCGACTGCTTACCAAGCAGCATGATCGCCTGCTCTGCTGAATCGGCGGCGACCACCTGATAATCAGCCAGTAACAGCGTATCTACCAGCGCCTCGCGCAGGCCTGCATCATCTTCGACGATCAGTACGGTTGTTTTTGGCATGGGTTATTCCTCTGGTTGGGTGTCGGCAATTACCATGTCACTGGCAAATGCGCGGGGTAACATAATGGAAAAACAGGCGCCTTCATCGGCCAAATTTTCCACATTAATGCGGCCCTGATGTGCTTTCACTACCGACTGCACTACGGCCAGGCCGAGGCCGGTGCCGTGCGTTTTGGTGGTGTAAAAGGGTTCGAAAATTTTGTCTTTCAAGGCGTCAGAAAGACCCGGCCCCTGATCGCTGATGGTGATACACAACCAGCGGTTTAACACGCTGAACTGCACGGTCACGTCACTGCCCTTCGGGCTAATCTGGCTGGCATTCTGGATCAGGTTGAGTAAAGCGCCCTGCAAGGCGGTAAGGTTACCGGTGATCGACGCATTAATATGCTGACCTTTATAGATAACGAGCTGATCCTGGCCCTGAGTAATGGTTTGCGCTGTCGGCGCAATTGCCTCATACAGTTCTTGCACTGAGATATCATTAACGACCTGTTGCTCACCGCTTTTGGCAAACAGCAACATATCATTAACCTGGCTCTCCAGCTCTTTGAGTCTGTCCTGCAGTTTATGCGCAAACTGAACGCCGGATTCCGGCTGGAGGTTTTTGCGGGTCAGATTGGCCGCATACAGCATTGCCGCTGACAGTGGCGTACGAATTTGATGGGCCAGAGAAGCAACCATTTTGCCCAGTGAGGACAAGCGCTGCAGGTGACTCAGCCGCGCCTGTAACTGACGGGTTTCGGTCAGGTCGGTAAGCACAATCAGCTGACCCGGCTCATTGACCAGCGGTGTAATAGACAACTTAACGCGGCGCCCATCAAACAACGACACTTCGTGACCATCATCGGCCCGGGGTTTAAAAGAGCGGGCAATAATGGTTCGCCACAACTCACCTTCGAGCGGTTCGCCAAGCAACAAAGACGCCTGTTCGTTGGCTTGCCTCACAAATCCTTTGCCATCCAGCACGATAACCCCGGCAGGCATAACCTGTAACAGGTGATTAAGGCGGGACGCTTGTTGCCGTAAGGAGTCGAGTTCCTGCTGCGGTGATTGAGCAGTTTCGCGTACCAGCGATAAATCGGCCGCGGCCTGACGGCTTTTCCCCGGCTTTATCGATACTTCTTCTACGGTATTGGCAACACGACTATTTAATGCCATACATTCCTCGTCAATTTGCAGACACTTGTTGGACTGCTAAGGAATTAGCATTAGTCGTGCCAGAAATTTAGGCATTAAATTTCAATAAGATAAGTGATTTCTGACGAAGTCTTCGCTGTCAATATAATGACAAATGGAGGGTATCGGCGTTTACCTACAGAGATGGAGCTAACCGAATGATTAACTCTTTCTCAGGCCAACGGTGTTAGTCACGCTGAATATTGTACTTGCGCATCTTCTCAACCAGGGTGGTTCGGCGCATTCCCAGCTTATCGGCAGCCCGGGCAACAACCCACTCCTGCTGATCGAGGGCTTGCTGGATAAGATTAATCTCCAGCTCCGAAAGATACTCTTTAAGGTTTACTCCTTCATCCGGCAAATATCCGTTGATAGCCGGTTCAGGCTCCTGTGAATCATCATCGTACCCGGCCGACTCAGCAAAGAGTTCGTTGAAGGCATCCCGCTCGAGCACTTCTTCCGGGTAATCCGGCTCAAAACGCTCCATATCACCATACTGATATTTCTGCGGCAGATCCTGCACATCGACAATCTGGCCTGGATAGAGGATCATCAGCCGTTCCACCAGGTTAGACAATTCTCGGACATTGCCCGACCAGGGGTGTTCCATCAGTGAACTGATAGCACGCTCGGTAAATTTCACCGGGTCAACACCATCCCCCTGAATGCGGCTGATCAACTCCTGCAATAGTAACGGGATATCCTCACGGCGTTCACGCAGGGCCGGACTGTCGATAGGGAACACATTCAGGCGGTAATATAAATCCTCGCGGAATTTATCATCGGCAATCATCTTTTCCAGATCGCGATGGGTGGCGGCGATGATTCGCACGTCACACTGTATGGGCCGGTTACCACCGACTCTTTCAAACATTCTTTCCTGCAGTACCCGCAGTAATTTCACCTGCATCTGCAAAGGCATATCGCCGATTTCATCGAGAAATAATGTGCCGCCTTCGGCCAGTTCAAAACGGCCTTTACGGGCACTGATAGCACCGGTAAAAGCGCCTTTTTCGTGACCAAATAGCTCACTTTCCAGCAACTCACCGGGAATAGCGCCGCAGTTTACCGGGATAAACGGACCGTCTTTACGTTCTGACAGGAAATGTACATTACGCGCGACAACTTCCTTACCGGTTCCTGACTCACCCAGAATAAGCACCGTGGCTTCAGTGGGCGCAACCTGCTCTACCAGGCGACGAACGCCTTGAATTTGTTCGCTTTTACCTACCAGACTGCGGAATAACCGGGTTTTGGTGGGTACCGCGCCGTTACGAACAGGGTGACTGCGGATGTATTCCTGACAACGATGGATAGCCTGTGTGAGCACCGGGTATGTAATAGGCAAAGTAATATGCCCAACCAGGTTCCCCACATTGGGATGAGAATGGTTAGCCATATTCACCGCGACAAACGGATGTTGTGGTGAAGATTTAATCAGCGATAATGCCTCACCCCCACTTTCAACATCAATGACAACTGCGGTGGGCGTTTTACCGTTTAGCTTTTCTTTAGCGTCGGAAACAGATAGCGAAACACACGGCTCCCCCAAGAAGGTCAGGATGGTGTGCAAGTTTTGTTTTAATGCGTTGTTATCACTAACAAGCAAGATATCCTTCATTCATTCCCCGAAACGCTATTGTTATAAGTACTAGTTTATACCAAACCACTGTTGAATGTCTGTCCTGCGTCAAAATTCAGGCACAAAATTAATCGGTCTTTTCGTCGTTACAGAGCCTTCCGGGCAATTAAGAACGAGCGAGATAAATTACGCAAAATGCTTTAAAACCAAGATCATGGATTGATATAGCGTTAACGCAATTGTAGCTCTAACATTGTGAATCGCAATGAAAATATAAAGTTTTGGCAATAAAAAAGGCAGGTAAACCCTGCCTCTTATTCTATTTCATGTGCGTTAGCTATTGAGTAAGCTTAATACTTGCCCTTGTCGCTGATTAGCCTGCGTCTGCACGGCAATGGAAGCCTGCCCCAAAACATCATTGGATGCTTGTTGTGATACCGCCTGCGCATAATCAGTATCCTGAATCCGGCTACGGGCAGCCGCCTGATTTACATTAGTCTGGGTTAGGTTACGTGCTGCTGATTCAAACTGACTTTGTACCGCGGCTAAATCGCCACGCACTCCGTCCACGGTTTCAATAGCGCTGTCAGCGGCTGCGAGCGCCTGCTCAAGAGGCTGTGATGTGATATCCACTGACAAAACATCCGACAACTGACCGCCGATATCCTGTGTATCAACACTTATTTGCTGGCCAGCCTGACTGCCCACCTGAAAATCCAGTGAGCCCTCGTCAGATAAAAGCGATTTTCCAGCAAAGGTGGTTTGCTCAACGGTCTGAGCGATATTATCCTGAAGCTGCGTTATTTCGGCCTGAATAGCATCACGGTCGGCATCATTTAATATCCCATTGCCGGATTGAATAGTGAGCTCTCGGATACGGTTTACGTCGTTGTTAATACCGTCTAAACCGCCTTCAGCAACCTGTGCCAAAGCTAGACCGTCGTAAGCATTACTGACCGCCTGTCGGTTACCCTCAACCTCTGACGTCAGTCGATCAATAATCTGCTGCGCAGCAGCGCCATCGGCTGCGCTGTTTACCTGCTTACCCGATGCGAGTTGTTCAGACAGCTTTTCCTGACGCTGCTGAACCTGGTCGAGCAACGTTACTGGCTTGTCTGCGTTAAAATTAATCATACCTTTCACCTCAGGCTCAGTGTAGCAGTTGTACAAAGGTTAGCCAATAGAGACCATATCTCGCAAATGGCACAATATGTATAGCAATAAATACGAAAGTATAAATACAAAGAGGTTACAGCTTGTTTGGTACACAGCGGTCTGTCTTGCACACCGGCATACTATAAGGGGTTAGCAATACTATATGTCGACCTTCTGAGTATCGGCTGTAGTGCTATACTCGAAACACAACAGGGACTCTGACTGATTCGTTTGAGTAAAGTTTGCATTGAGGAATGAGTGCTGACTCGCCGTATTTTCAGGCTTAATTTCAGCTTTAACAACATGAATATTGTCGAAGCGGCTATTCAGCAAAGCGATCCCTTCGGTGATACAGGTTTTTGCCAGGCCCCGGCCACGTTTATCGGGGGCGATATTGATTGAAATCAGTGCGCGGTTACCTTTAACTTCAAAGTGCACAATTCCTATTTTTTCGTCGCACTCATCTTCACATATTACCAACAACCGTCGTCTGTTTTTCAAGGACGCAGCAAACCATTCCTTATGGTCCTTAAGTGCTACTTTGTCGGTCGTTTGAGACATTTGCCTGGTTAGTTCGTCATTACGCCACCGGTATATGTCTAAACAATCCTCCGGCGATGCTTCTCTCACTTTTACCACAGCGATATATACTCCACATTACTCACACTGGCTTGAAGCAACTATGAAAGATCCAGTATCGAATTCAGCAAGCAAAACGCCCCGTCTTTGGTTGCATAGTCTGAGGCTGCCAAACTCATGTCGCTTAATTTCTCATCATCGTGCCATAACGACGCCACCTGAGAAGAGATTTGCTCTAAATCAATACCATTAGTTGCATCATGCATCATGCACCATCCCTGCGTTACAGATTGTTCGGTTGTATTTCGCTGATTTTCGGCAACTACCAGCAAAACGGCTGGTGTGTGGCAGGCTGCCAGCTCAAACTGACTCCCTCCGGCAGCGGTGATAGCAAGACGGGAGTTGCTCCATAAATCGGCCATATCCTGGCAGTTGTGCACATGCTGAATGGCGTAACCGGAATCGTTTATATAAGCTTTTATCGCCTCAAGCTGCTCACTATCCATACCCGGACCGGTAACAACTCTGATGGGAGCATCAGTTACTGTTTTATTTATTGCCTGCAATAACGGCAATGTATAACCAAGCGGATCACTGCCCCCTAAATTAATGGTCAGACTAAAGCGACGTTCTATTGGCAAGGGGATTGTAGCGGTAAATTCCCGTCTCAGAAGGCGATATTCGGCACCCAAACATAGTGTCGCCTGCGGATTGTGCTGTTGATAATATTCCTGCCACTCACGCCCTGCCGGATTACAAATCAGACTGGCAAACTGAATGCCCGGCTGACATATGTCATCAAGTAATACCAGAGGGAATACACTCTCCCCTAACGACTGCAAAAATGTCTCATTAAATGCATAGCCATCCACAACGATAGCGATGGCTCCGATATCACGCGCAACAGCCAGTAGTTGTGCAGCTAATTCATTTTGCTCAGCCGGCGCGGTTATCTGTTTCCCGCACCAGTCATGTCGGCTTAAGGCGATTTCTCTGGCGGCTTCATTCACCACAAAGACAGCATCAATTCCATGCTCCTGAGCTGCCTGCGCTAACGCCTGACAACGCATCAGATGGCCAATTCCACTCGCTTTGTTACCGCCGGTGCAAAACAACAAGCCACTCATTGGCTGATATGCTCCCAACTCAGCGCGGTGCCTTTTTTAATAAAGTCAGCGGCTTTCTTATGTAACACTGAGTCCCAGTGCTTTGGCGCTAAACCAAAGGCCGGTCGGACAATTTTAAGATTGTCCGGTCCCAATGCTTCACCGGGCTGGATATCCTGACTGGCATAAATGGAACGACGGTATTGTTTGGATTTATCTTCCGCCACCGTACCACCGTACTTCACCTGGCCCAACGCCTGCCAGGCACGTTCACTTTCCACTACTAAAGAAGTAAGTTCTTCCGGCTCCAGGGAAAACGCCGCATCAACGCCACCACCATTACGATCCAGTACAAAATGTTTTTCGATGACGCTAGCGCCCAACGCTACAGAAGCAACGGCAGCGCCGATGCCACCAGTGTGGTCACTTAACCCTACCTCACAGCCAAACGCATCCCGCAAATGCGGTATCGTCAGTAAATTGGTATTCACCGGCTCCGCGGGGTAAGTGCTGGTACATTTTAATAAAATAATATCCTCACACCCGGCATTGCGAGCGGTGTCGACGGCCAGCTCAATTTCGCTCAAACTCGCCATGCCGGTCGACATAATCAAAGGCTTGCCTTTACTGGCCGCTTTGCGGATAAGGGGAATGTCGGTTAATTCAAATGACGCAATTTTAAAGCACGGTACATTCAGCTCATCAAGAAAGTCTACAGCGGCTTCATCAAAGGGCGAGCTAAACGCCAGCATGCCAAGGGAATTGGCATAGTCAAACAATTCGGCGTGCCATTCATAGGGCGTGGCCGCTTTTTGATACAAACGATATAAACTGGCACCATGCCAGAGGCTGTCCTGCTCTTCAATAACAAACCCTTTATCCGTGACATCCAGTGTCATGCTGTCCGCGGTATAAGTTTGCAATTTGATCGCGTGCGCACCGCTTTCTGCCGCAGTTTTAACCATCGCTCTGGCCGTGTCCAGTGACTGACTATGATTGCCACTGAGTTCTGCGATGATAAAAGGCGCTTGTCGGGCACTAATTTCACGATGACCGATATATATCGGGTCAGAAGATACGCCTTTAGCCATATGACTACTTATCTCCCTTCGTTTGCATGTAGGCCCGATACATCAGTTCGGCCCGGATCCAGTCTTCTTCGGTATCGATATCCTGGACCAGATAACGAGGTAAAAATACCGGCATACTCTGTTTGGAAAACAAAGGGTTATTGTCCAGCCAGGCATCCTTTTTTCCCCAGTAAAACTGGCCTGCATCGTGATAGTATTCTTCTAAATCCTGCGAGCGTTTTTCCATCTGACTGGCATCTAACGGTTCAACGCCCTTATCAGCCAGTCTGATAGCCCGTTGAATGGGAAACTCAAAGGTGGTCACTGAAAACGCAAAATCCATGGTTTGTTCGCTTTCCAGTTTGCTTAATGCCTGTGCTAATACATCACCATTCAAAAACGGCGCAGTGGCATAGATACAACAAACATAATCCGGCGAATCATTTTGCGATTGATAACTCTCGATAGCATGCCTGACGACAGGAGAAGTACCGGTATAGTCGTCAGCTAAGGCCGCCGGCCGCTCAATGACAGATGTCGCTCCCCATGCTTTGGCAACGCGGGCAATTTCGTCTGAGTCTGTAGAGACCACAATATCATCAAACACCCCGGCTCGTTTGGCGGCATCAATAGAGTATGCAATGAGTGGTTGGCCGGCAAATGACCTGACATTTTTACTTTTGATACGCTTACTGCCGCCTCTGGCGGGGATCACTGCTATATTCACGATAACACCTCTCTTAACTGCGTAATAACCTCCTTCTGGTTATCGGCAGTTAGTGCGGGAAATAAAGGTAAAGTCAGGGCCCGTTCGTAATAGGTTTCCGCATGCGGAAACTGACCCAACTTAAAGCCTAGTTGCTGATAGTATGGTTGTAAATGAATCGGAATGTAATGCACATTCACGCCAATACCACGTGCTCGTAGTTCATTAAACACGACTTTGCGATCATGGGTGGTTAACTCAATCATATACAGGTGCCATGCACTGTTAGTATCCAGCACAGGTTTAATAACGGGGAGTTCTTCAAGGGCTTCATCATAGCGCTCTGCGAGCGCCAGACGCTGAGTCACAAACTCATCCAGATGCTTAAGCTGGGAACGACCCAGCGCGGCATGTACATCACTTAAACGGTAATTAAAACCTAACTCATGCTGGGCATAAAACCAGGGCTCGTCATTATGTGACTCCCCAAGCATTGCCGGGTCGCGGGTTATCCCATGACTGGCATAACGGCGTAATAATACCGCAAGTTCTTCGTCATTGGTGAGCACAGCCCCGCCTTCGGCGCTGGTAATGGATTTTACCGGATGAAAACTCAGCACGGTCATTGCTGAATATTTACAGGCACCGACTTTATGCTGCAGGGAATCGTTTGCCCCCAGCGCATGTGCTGCATCTTCAATCAGTGTAATACCATAGGGCTCGGTGATTTCGGCAATGGCGGCCATATCACAACTGCTACCGGCAAAGTGCACCACCACGATAGCCTTAGGTATTTTATTTTCGGCCAGTGCCAGATGGAGTTTATCTACCAGTGCATCAACACTCATATTGCGGGTCACAGGATCGATATCAACAAAATCAATCTCCGCACCGCAATACAGGGCACAGTTAGCCGAGGCAACAAAGGAAATAGGCACGGTCCATACCACGTCACCGGGTTTTACACCTGCCGCCAGACAGGCGATATGTAAACCTGATGTACCGCTATTACAAGCCACACCAAACGCTGCGCCGGTATACTGGCACAATGCACTTTCAAATAAGGGCACCTGCTGTCCCTGAGTTAAAAACCCATGCTCAAGAACATCCGTCACTGCCCTGACATCATCGGCAAATATCCGATGCTTACCATAGGGGATCATAACGTGTCCTTGTCCAGTGCTTTTAACTCATCAATAGTCAGAAAATGTGGATTGGTACCAGAGTGATATTCAAACTTATCAGTAACGGGATTGCCTTTTTCGCCAAGCCGGTTGCTGCGGTAATCAATATTCTTATCGAAAAACGTAATCGCTGGGGCAATCACATAATGATCGTCAAATTCAACCGTGTGGTGCGCCATTTCTTCCGGCACCATCACTTCATGCAGCTTTTCACCGGGGCGGATCCCAACCAGTTCATAATCGGATTTGCCACTCATTGCCGTAACCAAATCAGTAATACGGATAGACGGAATTTTGGGGACGAAAATTTCCCCACCCTGCATTCTGGCAAAGTTTTTAACTACAAATTCAACGCCTTCATCAAGGGTAATCCAAAAACGGGTCATTTCCGGATGAGTCACCGGTAACTCGTCACAACCTTCCGCCAGCAATTTACGAAAAAACGGTACTACCGAGCCCCTTGAGCCTACGACGTTGCCATAGCGAACCACTGAAAAGCGCGGTCCGGAGGCTCCTGAGATATTGTTTGCGGCCACAAATAGCTTGTCCGAGGCTAATTTAGTTGCGCCGTAAAGGTTCACCGGATTTGCCGCTTTATCTGTAGACAGGGCAATAACAGTAGATACATCATTTGCCATGGCTGCATCAATCACATTTTGCGCACCATTGATATTGGTCTTAATGCATTCATTAGGGTTGTATTCGGCGGCTGGCACTTGTTTTAGTGCAGCAGCATGCACAACATAATCAACGTCTTTCATGGCTATTTTCAGACGTTCATTATCTCTTACGTCACCAATAAAATAGCGCATACTCGGCGCATTAAATTGCTGCTGCATTTCGAATTGTTTAAGTTCATCACGAGAATAAATGATTATTTTTTTCGGTTCTGACTTGGCCAGCAAATACTCGACGAATTTCTTGCCAAACGATCCTGTGCCACCAGTAATCAATATCGTTTTACCGTTAAAATCATTCATTATTTATTCTCATTTAGTGATGTTGACTGTTCACTGAAAACTTCTTGTTGCAGCTTAGCAGGCATTTCAGTGGCGACCAGTAATTCAGGTGTAAAGTGAGGGACAAACCTTGCACGATCACCCAGCCCAATCAGTTTATTATCTTCAGCGATAGGCGCTGGGCTGAATATAAAAAACAATGGCAAATCGTAAGCATAATAATCGTCTAAAAACGCTAAATCGTAAAGTTTATCAGCGACTAACAGAGACTCTCCCGCCGGAAGCTTAGGCACCACAATACAGGCTCCGCACTGCAAAGTCGCCGCCGCCACTGCCAGCAAGCATCCATAATACAGGTTGTTATAATTAGATAATTCATTCACCGGACAATACAAAGTAATTACGTTTGACTGAGTTAGCATTGACGCAGACGGAAGCGCTTTGTCGGTATGCAGATAAACCTTTGTCACATCGCTTTGATGAGCGGATTCGATATACTCAATGTCTTGTGTGATAACAACATTGAAATCATCATCAGCCAGGGTATTCGCGATACCCCAATAGTCCAGAGCGGACTTTAATAAGTCGTTGAGATCGCTATCGGCGGCTGTATATTTGATCTGGTTACTGGCGATATACTGAGGAAACACGACATCTTGCCGGGTATCATAAAACGCATACACCGAGTCAAATGCATAGGGCTCTGCCGTCACCGATATTAAAAATGTATTGAGTGACTCATGCCACAGACTAAGTACTTCAGATGCTAGTGTTAATGCCAGTTTCTCATCATCAATTGACACAATTTTTGTCAGGGCGCTGTTCACAAAATTCAGCGAACCATTCAAATAAAAATACAGCAAACTATGGCTACCCTTTACAGATAACAATAACACTGTACGTTGCGTCTCTATTAATTCTTCAACATCCTCGACTGACTCTACGTCCCGTTCGGTCAGAGATATTAAACGTCGAAAATCTTTACTCAAATCATCTTGTTGATATTTAGCGTTAAACCGGGTTTGAAACTCGTCGGCATCGAGGCGCTCAAACCCTTTGGATTTGATACTGCTCAGACAAGCTTGTTTTATCTCAGGTGTAGATAAAATAAGCGTATCTTCTTTATGCAAAGGGCGTGTTCCTTCGAATTTAGCACCATCACTGAGGTTATACACCTCATCACAGTCTTTAACAGCTCGCTCCAGAATTTCTTTGGCTAATTTAAATTCATATTTGGTATTCACAAAAGGTCGGAAATTTCCCGCTACTGTTAACGAGGTATTGTGTACTTTGCTGTATTCATACTGCTCTTTACCATCGTTCATGTAATAGCCGGAGGCTTTAGAGTGGTGGTGTTTTTCATCAATAAACCCTAAATCCACCCCAAGCAAGTAAAGCTGCGAAAACCCGAACTGACTGGCAAAGGCCAAAACAAAGTTGGTTACGGTCGGGTAGGCATTTTTTGTCAATGCAAACGGAAAGCTTTCATACAATCGCTGCACGGCGGTTGTACCGGATTCACCGGGCTTAAAGGTTAAATAAACATCCTTAAACAGGTCACTGATATCGGGATGTATCCCATTACAACTGATCAGGCTGACTTGCTTAAGAAAACTGAGGTCAGCACCTCTGCTTATCCAGTCATAGGGAGAGCGATTAGCCTCAATTTCAGCGTGAAAGTCCGGCGTTATGCCATGGCGATATAAACTTTGTAACGCGGTGCCACAGGAGATGATAATCACGCTTTCCTGAGATTCTTTCAGGGTATCAATCAAGCCATCGAGCGAGGGGCCGTTACCGACAATAAAAACAGGTACATTTCTTTCTGCCTGGCTGAGATACTGAGCCGGCTTTTCGCGTAAATGTGGTATACCGTCCAGTATCGCCTGGCGCGTATGGGCAACCAAATGACGGGAGTGATCAAAATAATCCCCCATCGCTATCAGCACTTGCAGTTGCTCTCTTAACTGCGCGATAGCATTGACTAAATTTTCGTTGTAGTAGGCCTGATAAAAAAACGTGTTGGCTAACACGTAAGGGCCAACCACTTGAAATTGCGTTACTAATTCATGAAAAGTATGTGTACCATCGTCACCGATATTCAGGTACAAGGAACCGCCTTGTTCATCTATTCGGTGTAAAATAGTATGCCAGTCCAGGGCATAAAGTGAGGCGTAAAATAAATCGCGATTCGGTTCACAAATAAATAACCTATCCAAGGTGTAGGCATTACTCAGCAACTCAAACTGGTAACCAACCCCCAGGCCAAAAATAATCAGCGACCGCACTTTTTCTGGCAGCTCTGCCTGTTTATCTTCAAGCTTTTTCAGTAATGGCTCAACTTTGCTGACTAATTGGTAGTGAAAAAAATTACGCTTTTTTTCGCCCCCCGTGCCCGTTGCTAATGTGTCTTTATGAGGATGTGAGGCAAAGAATTCAAAGCTATTGCGGCATTCCTGTAACGGAGAATCGCCGTACAAATTAATATTCTTTACTTTATGAAACAGGTTTACTTCTGCATTGGCGTTCGCTCTGGGCAGCCAGCACTCAGGCTCATAGTCGGCAAACTCTTCATAAATGTCGTTAAAAAACTTTTTAAACGCGCTAAGGTTTTTATTAAACCTTTCCTGAGATAACTGAGTCGCTGTCCAGGCGTCACTATCCAGCGGGACTGACCAGCGCGGTGAAAGATCACCAACACTTTCTTTTTCCAGAGCATAAAGGGATAAACCCGAAATACTGAACAGGCCATGCTGCTGAATTTGCGTAAGCAGTGCATCAAACACGATATGATTATAATGTTTGTAAAAATAACACTCGTTTGCCTGGGTATTCTGCCTCAACTCAGCTAAATCTTGCTGGACATTACGCCCGTCTTCCTCAAGTTGAAAATAGAGTGCGGTGCCTTTTTTTTGCGCCAAACGCAGAATATTCTGCCACGACAGCATGCTCATTGAACATTTGAGATACTGATGTTGTGGTTCATAAATGATCAGATGTTTGATGGTATGGCGTTCAATTAACTGCTGGATGTGATAACCCGCGCCAAGACCAAATACCACTAATGCATCCAGCGATAAAGGTAAAGCGCGCTGTGCCCATTCCCCGGAGTTTAAGTTAACCAAATCGGCCTGCTGTGCCACCTTGTTAACCTGTGCGGTGACTTCCCTAAGCGGCTTATCCCCATAAAACGTTTGACCTGAACTATAGTCAACAATATTCAGTTCCTTTGCTTTATTGCAAAAAATGGAAATATTGCTTTTTACCTGGGCGAACACATAAGACAACAACGACGGAATATAACGCTTTAACGCATTGATGCCCTCACGCTGGTTTTGCTGAATCTGAGACGACACGGCAGCCTCATTACGAGACTGAAGCTGCTCATCACTGCAAAGCTGCAAGCGAATATCATTTAACATTTATTTATACCTATTTACCGCCTTTCGACCACGTATAAACTGTACCAGGTCATCCTTTACCGATGAAAGCAAAGACTGCGCCATTTCTACAAACTCTTGATTTAATTGATATTCAGCTTTAGCAAATTCACTTAATTGAGGTTCTTGTAATTCCGATAACCGTTTTTTGACTAATTTGTCACGCGTTTCAGTAAGCTGCGTAAACTGTTCATAGTTATCTGGGTTTTCGGAGTCTTGATTACTCAGAAGTTGAGCGAGTTGCAGGTTTACTCGCTCAAGCTCCGGTGTAGTATGTGGGGATTTAGTATTAACTGGGTTCAAATGGCTTGTTGTTTTTGACGCTGAATTTCGTACGCTTCCTGTTTTGCTGATTCAGGAATCTGTACCCACGCATCACGAATTGTTGTTAATAGGCTAGACACTTCATCCAAATACTGCAAGCTGTTAGTTATATGGGCTTCATTGATACGATTGATCATGTAGTCATACAGCTCAAACAGATTTGCCGCCATCTCCTGCCCGGCTTCAAGATCGAGTGTATCGCGTAAGTTAATCAGGATTGCAACAACCCGTGAAATAAACTGCGCTTTTTGCTCATATTCACGACGTTCCATTGCTCCTTTTGCATAAGCAATGCGATCCAGCGCGCCCTGCATCAACATTAAAGTCAGCTTATGCGGATCGGCATTGGCAATATCCTGTTTAAGATTACCCTTGCGGTACGCATTGATGCCTGTAAGTGCCATTATAAATTCTCCTGCTACTTCTTAATATTAATAATATGAGCCTAACGAAGCCAATAAAGCCGAGCCCGTCTGGTTAAGTCTCGATACCGTTTGATCCAGATTCAGATACTTAGCTCTGACCATAGTCTCGTAACCCAGCATATGCTGCTCCAGGCGTGCGCGCGCATCTTCGATCTGACTTTGATTATCTTGCGCCGCTTTTTCCCGTGAGCTAATCAGTCCTCCTGAAGAGGCGTATTCATCAGCGATATCATAAAGCCGGGTCGCAATACCCTGAGTTTCGTCGGTAAAGATCTTAGCGATATCATCAAAGCTATTTTCCAGTGCATCGTCAAAACGCGACTCTCCGGATCCCAAACCAAAATCGGTGGAACTAATTTCTAACTTGCCATCAGTGGTCAATTCAATACCGATTGCAAACAATCCGCCCAACTCAGAACTTTGAACACTTGACCCAACTATGGTTGCCATCCGGCTGCTTACGCCGCGCAGTAAGGAGTCACCAGCCAGTGCACCATCTTCTTCAAGCTCAGACTCTCCGTAGCGGGTCACATTTTTGATTTCATCAATAATACCGTTATAGCTATCAATAAAATCATTGATCTTGGTTTCCAAACCCTCTTTGTCGTAGCCAATTTCCATGGTTGACGATTGTCGTGTTACGCCATCGCTGTTAAGCGGTGAAACTTTATTGGCAGTAAATGTGACATTCTGGATGGTGTTATCAAACGTATTAGTCTCACTCTCGACCTGAATACCGTCGATAGTGGCTTTTGCATTTGCAGCGGTGAGTACTGGCGTTAAATTGGTCGCCGTTTCTGCAGAGTCGGTTGTCGTCAGGCGATCTAATTCAGCGCGATCACCATCGTTGACGATGACCAGATCATTACCTGTGCCGGTTGTATCAGACGTAAAAACTAATTTAGCGCCTCCGGTCGCTGTGCCGGTATCGATAATATTGGCATTAACGCCAAAGTTATCTGCATTATTGTTTATTGCCTCTCGCAACTCTGCCAATGTCATATTTTGGGTGACATTAACCGTGAAACTGTCCCCGGTACTATCAATTTTAAATGTCATAGTGGTGTCACCAGCACCATCGGTAAGCACTGCATCAGTGGGGCTGGTAAAGGCGGCGTCAGCGGTTTCTATGCGTGAACCAGATGCAAGTTGAGAAACGCTTATGTCGTACGAACCTCGTAAGGCCGTATTGGTTGCTTCTGCGCTGAAGATTTCGATATCTTCAGAGGGGTGAGTTATCGTCGGTTCCCGGCCATTGATACTGGCGTCAGTACGTAAGTCATCCACCGCGTCTTTAAATGCGGAAATCTTGGATTTGATCTGTCCGAGTGCGGAAATTTCATCCTGCACTCTTTCTTCTCTGGCATCAAGACGCTGCTCTTTAGGCGTCCGTTCTGCACTGATAAGCTGCCTGACCAAATCATCAAGCGCAAGACCGGACCCAACACCTAACGATTGTATAGTCATAGCTCACCTCATACTTGTTTATTAAAAAGTACTCCTACCTTGCTTCCTATATCTTGTTGGAGTTCTTTTATTCTTTCCGCTAACCTCAACACTTCTTCGGATGGAATTTGTCTTATCACATCACCTGAAGAAGAGTCTTTAACAGTGACTACAGGCCTTCTGGAACTTTCATCCACAGAAAAAGCCAAATTACGGTTTTGTACCTGCAAAAAGCTCTGAACTTCTTCGACTGCAGTATCCAGAACTTGTCTCTGCCCCTCTCTTGAAAGGTTATCGGCAGATTCCTGTTGACCTTGAGCACCTTCTGTCTGAAGTTCAACCTTATTTTGCTCACTTGCCTTCTGGGTATCAGCAATACTCTGGTTAAGTTTGACTTCCACTCCAGGCTCACCAGGAGAATTGACTTTAACATTCGCTGCAAAGTTCTGGCCAGTTTGTGTAGCTTGAAGATCCACAATTAATCCCCCGTATTAAAACAGGTAAAACGGGCCTGCTTATCGCAGTCGCCCGCTCATTCAATGTTTAACATTGGTATGTTAATACCACATTGTTAATTCAATTTTAGCCTAATAGCGACAATGCGGTTTGTGGACGCTGATTGGCCTGACTCAAAACAGAGACTGACGCCTGTTGAATAATCTGGTTACGGGTCAACTCGGCGGTTTCCGCAGCAAAATCTGTATCACGGATTTGCGAGCGCGCAGCCGACACGTTTTCTGAAATATTACTCAGATTACGAATAGTTGATTGAAAGCGATTTTGCAACGCCCCCAGATCAGCGCGAGCGCCCCCGATAGCAGAGATTGCATCATCAATATCAGCTAACGCAGCTGACGCCGCAGCTGATGTACCCACGCTCACACCATCAATCCCTAAACCAGATGCGCCATAAGATTGAGCACTTAATGACACAACGATTGTTTGTCCAGCGTTCGCTCCTACCAGGAAGCTTGCGCCAAATGTACCGTCCAGTAGCGATTTGCCGTTAAAATCTGATTCAGATGCAATCCTTGAAATTTCGGTTTTCAGTGCGGTAACTTCTTTGTTTAAAGCACTGCGATCTGCAGCACTATTCACACCGTTTTGCGATTGCACTGCCAATTGACGAATACGCTGCAATGCAGTGGTGGTCTCATCCAGCGCACCTTCGGCAGTTTGCGTCAGTGAGATAGCATCGTTAGCGTTACGTACTGCCTGGTTCAGGCCCTGAATCTGCGTTGTCATACGATCAGTGATCTGTAATCCCGCGGCATCATCTGCAGCACTGTTAATTCTGAAACCTGAAGACAAACGTTCAAAAGATGTACCCAGCTTGCTGCTTACATCAGATAACTGACGCTGTGCATTCAAGGCCGATACATTTGTATTTACATATAAAGCCATAATAAACCTCCTGGGATTATAACTGTCAGAATTGTTCAAATTCCGTTAAGTTATAATCTTCATATTCAATTTAGCTAAACAGTATTCAGCTAAATCACCTCATCGTTGTAGCGCCTCTCACAGCGGCCACGCAATTCATGAATGAATTACCCCTCAACTATAGGTATCGGCCCAACCTTGAGATTCTTTAGTTTTTTTTCTAAAAAAATTAAAAAAAACGAACAATAAAAACCAACCATTTGTTTTAAAAGGTTTTTCCTTGGAGGATTATTCATAAGGACGTCTGAATAATATTCTCAAACCGGTATATATCGCGCATTTTAGCGCTAATTTTTTAGGCGAAGGACTTACGATTAAGGAAGAGTGGAGAGCAGAAAAGTCGATGGTGACTACGTCGCTGTGCCGTCCCTTTTGCATGAACAACATCTCTCTGAGAGAAAGATCTAATAGTGCCAGCCACCCGACCCAACCTGTACAGACCAAATCCTGTAATGATTGTCAGGCAGGTCGTGAATCTGGGCGAAAACACTAAGCGAACACAAGAGTAAAAGGCTGGCATCAATAATAACAACAACACATTTTAATTTCGGCCATGCATACTGAACAACCTGAACAACACTGGTGATATTGCAGTTGGATAAAAGCGGCAAAACCAGGGCACTTATTCAGGATAACAGGCAAGTCTTGTCCGCTTTTATTGCGGATTTAAGCTATTTCTAACTGCTGATTTTTAAGAGTTAATGCAGATTGGCAATACGAGAATACGACCTTAACCAATAATATAAAAAATTGGCATCACTGTTGCTTTATCTTTAATGTAAGTGACGGGAAACGATTTGGTAATTACAATAAAAAAGGCCGAGTCAACGAAGTGACCCGGCCAGCTTGCTCACGTTAGGAGAAGGAGCAAATTCGGTTTTAGTCGGCTTGCAGAATAATAGTAGATAAATACTGGCCTCTCAACCAACTATTCTACACTCTCAATTCTGCTAGTCGGCGTTTTAATCCTTGTTTTGGTGGCCTTACGGCCGCCATCCCTGGCAAGGGTTGGCCTCTCAATTCCACCCTCTTATGGTATTTTTCACAACTTTCATCTCCCGGCTTATCATTGGCAATCGCAGCGTACGACCTGGCGCTCAGGTTTTGTCAGCGCTTTGCGTTAATGCGGGGGATCGCTTTATTTATATCAAAGGCAGTTTCTGCCGCTCAGGTGGCAAAACATGTAAAACAGAGGTTTACCGTTGCCGCCTGCCAGTTTCTCTGGACCCGGTATGAACAACTAGTAAGCTTATGTCTAAGCCTCTATGTCGCAGGTGGTAGCTCTGCCATACTCCAGTGCATTAATCAAACAACTCAATTTATTTAATTGGCACACCTTATGCTTTAAGAAGAGGGTCAGTGTTAATTTACTGACGCTTTGCTTGGCTTATGTATAAAGTTAAGTAGTGCTAACTGAGCTTAGGCTCATGCTGACTGCAGGTATGTTGTTCAGACCTCATACCTCTCACTACCTCCTGGCTTCATTCCTGTCAGTCGGCAGCTTAGCTCAACACCTAACGCCCTTCAGGGTTTATGGATTAGCCCGCTTATTCTTTAATTACCTTGCAAATACTCTCTACTCATCGGTCGATTGCAGTCTGCCCCCACATATTGCAACTCGACCGTTTTTCTTTATCTACTCATCGTTTTTTGTTTATCAACTGCAGTCTGCCCCCGCTTTTTGCAGTCATTAGCGATGCCATTCACTCCACTATTGCAGTAATTGTAATGCTGCTTGTGGTCGTTGGTTGGCTTGCGACAATACATTAGTACTGGCCTGCTGAATAATTTGCCAACGGGTTAATTCTGCAGTCTCTTTAGCAAAGTCGGTATCGCGAATACGTGACCGCGCAGCTGACGCATTTTCAGAGATATTACTCAGATTTCTGATGGTCGACTGAAAGCGGTTTTGAATCGCACCCAGTTCTGCCCGTTTTGCATCAATAGCGGAAATCGCAGCATCAATAACCGGCAACGTTCCCGATGCACCGGAGGTGGTAGATACCGTCGCATTATAACCATTGGTTAACCCCGAAAAACCGAAGCCACCCGCCCGGGACAAATTAAAGTCGATAAACTGTCCGGCCTGTGCTCCCACCAAAAATGAGGTGGCAAAATCTCCGGTCAGAATATCACCACCGGCAAACTGCGAGTCAGACGCAATACGGCTGATTTCAGTTTTAAGGGCAGATACTTCTTTTTGCAGTGCCTGGCGATCAGCATCGGTATTAATACCGTTTTGCGCTTGAATGGCCAGCACCCGGATGCGTTGCAGCGCCGAGGTTATTTCTTGCATGGAGCCTTCCGCCACCTGAGCCAGAGAAATACCATCGTTGGCGTTCCGTACGGCCTGATCCAGCCCCATAATTTGTGACGTGATCCGGTCAGAAATCTGTAAACCCGCCGCATCGTCTTTTGCACTGTTAATGCGATAGCCCGATGACAAACGCTCAAATGCGGTGCTCAGATGGTTACCAGAGGTAAACAGTTGTCGCTGTGAATTTAGCGACGACACATTCGTACTTACATATAAGCTCATTTTAATCTCCTAACGATTTTTGATAACTCAGGTTTTATTATTTTTATTAACCTGATTTTTTGACCGCTCATATTATTGTTATTAGTTGAGCTGTCAGGCATTTTTGCGTCTTTATTATTATTGTTCGCAGTGCCTTTGTAATAGTTATCGTACGCGCAGGAGAAATCCTTTAGCTTTTTTTTGCTAAATTTAAATAAACTTAATAATCAGTATCTTAGGTTGAATAACAAGCCGGACTTTTGTCCGGCTATGCTCACAGTTTTGAGAGTAAGCTCACTCCCGGGGTCAGGCTGATACCTGGTTCACTACCTCCTGGCTCCATTCCCTGACTCGTTCGGAGTAGCCAGTTATCCCAGTAGCTGTAATGCTGCCTGCGGGCGCTGATTAGCCTGCGCCAGCACAGTGGTACTTGCCTGCTGAATAATCTGATTACGCGTTAAGGCAGCGGTTTCTGCCGCAAAATCAGTGTCTTTGATTTGTGAACGGGCTGCTGAAACGTTTTCTGAAATGTTACTCAGGTTACGAATAGTAGATTGGAAACGGTTTTGCAGTGCACCTAAATCTGCACGAGCTCCCCCGATAGCAGAGATTGCACTATCAATCGCAGCTAACGCACCCGACGCCGCAGCTGATGTACCCACGCTCAAATCATCAATTCCTAATCCAGATGCGCCATAAGACTGACCGCTCAAGGACACTTTGATATTCTGACCGGCATTTGCACCAACTAAAAAGTCAGCGCCAAACGTACCGTCTAACAGGGCTTTACCATTGAACTCTGAATCGCTTGCGATACGTGAGATTTCCGTTTTCAGCGCAGTCACTTCTTTGTTGAGTGCACTACGATCCGCGTCACTGTTTACGCCGTTTTGCGACTGTACCGCCAGTTGACGAATACGCTGTAACGCAGTGGTGGTCTCATCCAGCGCGCCTTCCGCAGTTTGGGTGAGTGAAATCGCATCGTTGGCATTGCGTACTGCCTGGTTCAGACCCTGAATCTGAGTCGTCATACGGTCAGTAATTTGCAGACCAGCCGCATCATCTGCCGCACCATTAATGCGGAAGCCCGATGACAGACGTTCAAAAGACGTGCTTAAAGAATTAGATACATCAAACAACTGGCGTTGCGCGTTTAATGCAGACACATTGGTATTGACGAACAAAGACATAAGTCTCTCCTACACTCTCAATCCAGCTAGGGCTGGCTGCCAGAATATCCGGCAATTACATTGTAATAGTAGTCATCAACACCTGAGGGGTAATTGATGAACTGGCTCTCTCAGAACCTTTATCGACAATTCCCAAATTCCCTTTAATAAAAATTAAAAATATTTTTATGCGGTTGTGTTCAGACCATAATCAGGCAAACATTGAGACTGAAACAACCGTATAACAAGACAGGACTATGCAACTGAAACTACTCGACGTGCAGCGGGTTTGTCGGGGACACGGCCATAATGCCTTTGGTGATATCACTCGCTTTAAGGGGAAATTACTGGTGTGTTACCGTTCAGCGCAAAGCCATATGAGTGAAGATGGCCGGGTTGTGATATGCGAACTTGATGAGCACAGGCGACCAATTCGCTTTCAGTACTTGTCAGAATCTGGCTGCGATCTGCGTGATCCGCACTTTTGTCTCGATGGTTCCCGGCTTTTTATACTGGCCCACCAGCGTGTAACCTGCAACTCCCCTCAGGCTTTCACTTTTAGCTGGTTTTCAGACAATGGCTTGTCCTGGTCGGGGCGGCATGCCCCGGGACCGAAAAACTGGTGGTTATGGCGTGTTTGCGTGCACAATCACCGGCACTGGGGACTGGCCTATCTGCGCCGGGCAGACAGACTTGATCTCTATTGCGGGCATTTACGTTCAAGCATGCAGCAGGTGAAAACTGGCGTATTATCCAGGCAACGACATCATTTGGGCTATCCGAATGAAACAGACTGTTTCTTTGCTGATAACGGTCAGTTGTACGCGTTAACCCGACGAGATGCCGACTCCTTTACCGCTCAGTTTGGTGTAAGTAAGCCGCCCTATGCACGCTGGCACTGGCATGATCTCAAGGTATATATTGGCGGTCCGGCAATGTTACCTGTTGATGACCGAACAGCTCTGGTGGCCGGACGTCATAATACAAATAAAGGCTTTGTTACCCGGTTATGGCGTTTGGATTTAAAGACCGCCCGGCTAACCACTCTCGTCACACTGCCAAGTGGCGGGGATAACAGTTACCCGGGCCTGGTCAAGCATAACGGACTATTGTATGTCAGCTATTACTCCAGCCATATTGATAATCAAAGTCGTATGTATCTGGCCGTGCTACATATCACTGATACCCATCAGGATAGATAATTGAATAGCGATAATCCTGAGATACGCGGGAAAGTGCTTAGTGCCGCGGTAAGCGCAGCTTCCTGCTTAGCAAATTCAGCTGAGGCCTCGGCATAGTCGACATCCTCAATCGCCGAGCGGGCTTCCTTGGTGCTGACTTCTAAATCGAGGTTAGTTTCGTACACCGATTCGGCCACATTCAACCGGGCACCAATGGATGATACCTCAAATGCAATTTTTTCCAGAGAGTTATCAATGCCCACCGCCGCATCGTTCAGTGCTTCCCGATAAGTAATATCGGTAAACGATGGATCGTTTAACGCCTGTTGCAGTTCGTGGAGTGTATTAGCGATGTTTTTCTTTTCAGGCGGATCCAGCTGAAAATCCAGTGTATCGCCCACGTTTCCATTAAGAGTGAAGTCGATTCCGGCAAATGAAAAGGGCTCTCCGGATGTAAACCCCTGAGTACTCAATACGGTATTTGTACCAAGGTTTCTAATTTCAACCTGATTAGGCGCAGTGACTGTTACCCGAAAGTTATTATTTGCAGTGGTAATCGGATCATAGTTATTTTTGTAAAATGTATCGAATTCACTGAGTCCCGAGACTAATGCCTCATCAACAATGACACCTGCCGTCCCTGTCACTGTGAAGTTTCTGCGCGCGGCCACATCTTCAAAAACAGTTTGACCGGACGCCGTGCTCCGAATAGTAACACTATTAGATAACTGAACCTCATTGGTCCCACTATCGCCCTGAAAGGCATAGGCATTTCCTGGCGTGCCACTCGCCACAAAGGGGCGTATTTCAGACTGGTAACCGGCAAAATAATAATCACCATCTGCGGTTTGAGAGTTCATAAGATCAATGACTTCTTCTTTGATTTGGCCGATTTCCGCGGCCAACGCTTGCCGATCCGAATATAACAGTGCCCCGTCACCAGCCTGGATGGTCAACTGACGGGCGCGATTTAGCGCATTAGTAATATTTCTTAAGATCGTTTCCTGCTGATCCAACGAACCTGTTACCAGATCATTATTACGCTGAAACTGCGCCAGGCTATCGAGCTCTTCGGTCATTCGAACCACTTTAGCAGCGCCCACAGGGTCATCCGATGGCCGGTTGATTTTCTTACCGGTACTCATCGACTCCTGCGTACCCGCCAGCCCCTTCTGGTTATCCATAATGGCGCGGATATTCTGATCATAAAGTTGGTTGGTTGAAATACGCATGATGATTACCTGACCGATGACAAAATAGTGTTAAACAAATCCTGGGCAGTCGTCAGTATTCGGGCGGCGGCGGCGTAAGACTGTTGATAGCGAACCAGGTTTGCCGCCTCTTCATCCAGACTAACGCCCGACACCGAATCAAACCAATCCTGCGATTGGACTTTCATTGTTTCTGCTGCCTGTAATGCTATATCGGCAGAGGCTGCTTGTTCACCAATGCGGCTCACCAATGTTGAATAACTTTCATGGAAGGTACGTGGTGTGCTGTTTGCGTTGGTACTTAACTGAACCAATGCCTCGCGCTGCAACCCGGCCAGCGCTAACGCGTTTTTGTTGTCAAAACGCCCATCGGTATTGTACTCAATGGTAAAGGTATCACCCGCTACCGGCTCGCCTTCAAGACTCAAATCATAACTGCCGTCGAGTCCACCACCCGCCTGGGCCAGCAAGTTGTTATAATCAGTTGCGCCTGTCACTGTCGCGAGCACGCCACCCGCCGCATCAAGCACCTCATAATCGTTAGCAGAAGTGAAACGAATTTGTGCCGGTGCGTTACTATCAAGACCGCCAGCCCCATTAAAAAATGACCCGGCGACATTAGTATCATATACCCGGGTATCCGTAACACTCGCATCCCCCAGATTATTTAACCCGGTTTCCGCTCTAATCGGACTGGCAAAGGCTAAATCTTCGGGCCGGCTGGTTGCCATCGAAATATCGCTGGCGGTATATTTGGTCGGCTGAAACAAAAATTCATTATCAACGCTGTATCCACCAGCAGACTGAAAATCAATTTCGATGCCACCCGGTATTTCTGTATAGCCCGCGCCAACCCCAATTCCCGAATATATTACCGGTTGGTTATTCTCATCGAGCTTAGGCGTACCATTGGCATTTAAAAATTCAACTGTCACTTCGCTGGGTACGCCAGCCGCCACCGCGGTTACGGTGACTTTAATATCGGCATCAGTAACTTCAGTACCACGCCCGGGGGTAAACTGACCGGCCACTTCCAGTGTGCCAGGTGTGTCGGTATAAGGCAGCCCGGTTAACTCAGGCAGAGTAAAAATGTCACTGCCAAGTTGAAAATCCAGATCCATACCAAACCGGTTTTGCTGATTAACGGCATCGGCAAACGATACGGCTAACTGGCCAATATCGCGTTGTGCTGGGCCTAATATGTCATCCCGATAGCGAAACAGACCGCCCAATGAACCACCTAAGTCATCTTCGGTGATGCGAATATTGGTATTCGGTTTTGAGCCCTCAAAGTTTGTTGAAAGCTGCAACTGCTTTTGCATAAAGTCGGCATTATCAGTAAGCTCAAATAAGTTAAAACTGCCGTCTTCAAGCACCAGAGACTCGCCACTGCTTAAGTTAACTAACAACGAACCGGCGGCGTTTTTACTTTCACGTACCGAAATATCCATAAGTTCGGCTAAATTATTGATCGCGTTGTCACGCTCGTTAATCAGCGCAGTTGGTTCATCCCCGGTCGAATTGCCTTTAAGCACCATAATGGATTTATTTAAATCACCGATGGTCTCAATGAGGTTATTAGCCCGGTTGACCATGCTGGTAAATTCCAGATTGAGCTCTTCTTCTTTGAAGCTCATAAAATCCGAAACAGATGTTAAGCGACGCAGTAGTGACTCACCTTCACTCAATACCAGACTGCGGGTAGCCAGATTAGTGGGATCGTCTGCGGCGGTTTGCATTGACGCAAAAAAATCACTTAACCCGGTTGAAATAGAATTCGCCTCATTCGCCAGCATGTTGTCGATGGCGGCCGTTTTGTTAGCAAAGGTTTCCCATTCGCCTACCTGGGTAATATCGCGACGCAACTGGTTTTGCGCAAACTGGTCGATAATACGTTCGGTAGTGACCCGTCCTACGCCACCATATAGCTGATGAGCCACTGATGAGCGTTCACGTACATACCCTTCAGAGTTAACATTAGCAATGTTATTACTGGTGGTAGACAGTAGCTTGCTACTCGCATTGACGCCGCTCGTCGCAATAGTAAAGAGATCGACATTTGCACTCATATCAATCCTCACCAGCCAGTGTAATCAAACTAAAAACGTGACGCATCATGGTAAAAAGCTCCTGAACGTCTCACTGTTAAATACCGCCATCACTTTGTCGGCATACTGAGGATCCGTGGCGTATCCAGCCTCCTGAAGGGCTTTAAAATAGGCATCCGGATCTGACGCCTGGTCAACGGCATTGCGATAACGATCCTGCTCCTGAATAAATTTAACGTAGTCGCTAAAACCATGCTCCAGACTCTCATATGCACGGAAAGCTGCTTTTTGCGGACGCGCAACATTGCCATCAAACTCTAATGTCTTAACCGTAGCTGACTCACCCTGCCACTGAGAATTGGCCTTGATACCAAACAGGTTATTGGCACTGGTACCATTACCATTATGAATAACGTATTGCCCCCAGCCAGTCTCAACAGCGGCCTGTGCCAGCAATGCATCAGGTGAAATGCCTAACTGCGCCGCTGCTTGCTGAGCAGCTGGATACAGACGTTCTACAAATTCCTGCGGGTTAGCAAACGCGGCCGTTTTAAATGCCTGTCGTACTGTATCGTCAGTTAACACATCAGCGGTTGCCTGCGCCTGTGCGGTCTGTTGCTGACGCTGCCAGTTTAATGATGACAAGTTACCATCACTGCGCGCCACACTGGCCGGGATGTAATCTTCAATTTTATGCTGACCCAACTGCTGAACAATAATGTCAGCCAGCCCGACACCGCCGCTCGACGATAAGTCCTGCGCCAGTTGTTTATCGTGCATATCACGATAAAACTTCACTTCCTCAGAATTAAACGGACTGTCTTTATCTTCCATCGCATCCTGCGCCTGACGCATGGATTTCAGCATCATTTGCACAAAAATCGCTTCGAACTGCTGGGCCGCTTCTTTTAACGCTTTATCGTCTTTGCTGTAAGCTGCCTCACGTAAACGGTCCAGACTGGATAAGTCATGAACGTTGCGGGCCGACTCTAACTGCGATTTTGTATTCAGTACGTCCATCAGATCACCACCAGCTCGCCCTGTAACGCGCCGGCCTGGCGAAGCGCTTCAAGAATAGCCATCAGATCGCCGGGCGCTGCGCCTACTTCGTTAACCGCACGCACCAATTGATCAAGCGTTACGCCAGGTTCAAACTTAAACATGCGACTATCGGCCAGATTGACATCAATAATAGACTGCGTAGTTACCGCTGTTTCACCATCGGCAAGCGCATTAGGTTGTGTCACCTGCTGGTTCTCACTGATGGTCACAGTAAGGCCACCATGAGTGATTGCGGCCGGCAATAAACGCACGTCGCGACCAATAACAATGGTGCCGGTGCGGCTATTAACCACCACTCGCGCCGGTGCATCTGCGGGAGTAAATTCAAAGTTTTCCAGCGTGGCTAAAAAGCCCACACGCTGACCCGGATCGCGAGGAGCAGTCACTCTGACCGACGCTGCATCCAGGGGCTCAGCAATGGCATAGCCTTTTTCCGGTTGAGCTCCGAGGCGCTGATTAATCACATCGGCCAGTGCTTTGGCGGTAGAGAAATCCGGATAATGTAAATTTAAGGTCAGGCTGTCTCCACTGGCAAAACCACTGGGTACCGCACGCTCGACCAGAGCGCCGTTGGCAATACGTCCAACGGTGGGTGTATTAACGATCACCCGCGAGCCATCGCCGCCCTGAGCGCCAAAACCACTGACCACCAAACTGCCCTGAGCCACGGCGTAAATATTGCCGTCGATCCCTTTTAAGATGGTTTGCAATAATGTGCCGCCTTGCAGACTGCTGGCTTCACCGACCGACGACACGGTGACATCAATTGTTTGACCTGGTTTTACAAACGGCGGAAGTTCAGCATGCACTGCTACCGCTGCAACGTTTTTGATTTTAGGTTTAATATTCGGATCCAGGCTAATCCCAAAATTGGTCAGCATGGTCCTGAAGCTCTGCTCGGTAAACGGGCTTTGCTCACCGGTACCCGGCAATCCCACTACCAAACCATACCCAATCAACTGGTTACTGCGAACGCCCTGAACACTGGCTACATCTTTTATACGCTGCCCGTGCGCTATAGTGCTAATCATGACACAACACAGCAATAACCCTTTTAGTATTTTCATACCATTACCCCTTAAAATGGCCACCATTCAGACGAGAAGAACTGCGTTAACCAGCCCTTTTCCTGAGCGCGGGCAAAGCTGCCCGTTCCACTGTACTGAATACGGGCATTGGCTATGCGGGTAGACAGAATTTCGTTTTCGGGTGAAATATCCGATGCGCGTATAATGCCGGTCAGGCGGATATATTCGTCACCATGGTTTAAGGTCAGCCACTTTTCACCACGAATGACCAGGTTTTGATTCGCCAGCACATCGACCACGGTGACCGAAATACTGCCGTTTAAACTATTACTTTGGTTAGCCTGAGCATCGCCGGTAAATTCGTTAGTCGAGTTAACCCCCAGTTGAATGGACTGATTACCAATATTGACCGGGTTACCGCCTAAGCCCGTGATCGGTTGCACATCAACGCCGGTTTCTTTAGATGTTGTGGTACCGGCAGTTTTACTGGCGTTGGTATTTTCACTTAACGTTACGGTGATAATGTCACCCACGCGTCGTGCCGTTACATCAGAGTACAAACTGTTTGCCATATACGGGCGAAACAGGCCGCCATCTTCAACAATGTTCTCTCTGGGCATATCCGGGATCACCGGTGCAAACGACGGATCATTTGCCTGGGCATGATCTGCCGCTGTGCTGGCGCAACCACTAACAATTAACACCGACGTGATTAACAGGACTCTGCGGAACATAGATCACCCATTAAAATTAAAGTTGCTGAATTACCTGACCAAGCATCTGATCAACCGAAGAAATCACTTTGGAGTTCATTTCATATAAACGCTGACTTTCAATCAGATTAACCAGCTCTTCGGTGACGTTCACGTTAGAGGTTTCCAGTGTCCCCTGAGCAATTGTCCCCAGCCCCTGAAGACCGGGAATTCCCTGCAGCGGTGCGCCGGACACAGCAGTTTCAACATACAGGTTCTGACCAATCGGCTGTAAACCGGTAGGGTTAACGAAATCAGAAATATTGATTTGGCCAAGTACCTGAGGTTCAGCCTGACCACGGATTTGTGCTGACACTTCACCATCCTGTGAAATAGTGATCTGCTGCGCATCTTCAGGGACGGCTATTTCTGGTTGCAATAATAGGCCAGCCCCGGGGGTGACAATTTGCCCCTGGTCATTTAGCGTGAACTGACCGTTACGGGTATAGGCTATCGTACCGTCAGGTTGCAGAATTTCAAAAAAGCCGCGCCCCTGAATTGACATGTCCAGCGCATTTTCTGTCGTCAGCAGATTGCCCTGAGTATGGGCTTTTTGCGTTGCCACGACTTTCGAACCTGCCCCGAGCATCAGCCCGGAAGGCAACTCGGTATCAGCCGATGAACGGCCGCCCGGCTGGTTAATATTCTGATAAAGCAAATCTTCAAAAATTGCCCGGTCTTTTTTAAAACCGACTGTCGATGCGTTGGCCAGATTGTTTGATACCACCGACACATCGGTTTGTGCCGCATCAAGTCCGGTTTTACTGATCCAAAGTGCAGGATGCATACTTGTCTCTCCTCTGCCTTTACTGAAATTCGCTGCGGCTTATTAAATAATCCGTAACAGCATGTTGCCACGCGTATCCAGCGTATCGGCTTTCTTCATCATTTTGACTTGCAACTCATAGTGACGCTGCAAACTGATCATATTGACCATTTCATCAATGGCATTAACGTTTGAACCTTCGAGCATACCGGTCATTACCGATACGGTTTCGTCTGCCGCAGCGATAGTGCCATCTTTCTGACGGAACAATCCGTCATTGCCGCGTTGCAAATCACTGTATTCAGGTTTAACCAGTTTTAACCGGCCTACTTCTTCGTTAACCGCAGCTGGCGCGCCTTGTGGGCGAACGGAAATTGTGCCGTCTGCGGCAATGGTTAGATTGTCCAGTGGCACCGGCAAAAATATTGGGCCGGCATCGCCCATCACTGGGTTGCCGTGCACATCTTCCAGGACTCCATCCGGCCCTAACTGAAAATTACCATCACGGGAATAGGCTTCGTTACCCTGCTCATCCTGTACCGCAAACCAGCCGTCCCCCTGAATGGCTACGTCAAGATCCCGACCCGTTTGAATCAGCGGGCCGTCTTCATAGTTGTTGGCAGGGCTTTCCGTCATGGCAAATACCCGGGACGGCAAACCTTCGCCGTATACCGGCATCGACCTTGCCTGTTCAAGCTGTGCTTTAAAGCCATTGGTTTGAGCATTCGCCAGGTTGTTAGCCCGTATTGACGTGCCTAACAGGTCCTGCGACGCACCACTGCTGGAGATATAGAGTAATTTGTCCATGACTGCCTTTTGACGCTCAAAGAATAGATATAAGGATCATTGCAAAGGCAATGCCAATAAGTAAAAGGCAGAAGAAAAGAGGTGTAAAAGGTAAGATAAATACATCGAGTAGGGTGAGGCGTCTCCGCCTCATCCCTCTCACAGAACCGTACGTACGGACCTCGTATACGGCTCATGTACTGATTTATCCAGCGTAAATGCTGGGCACATTCCCCGTTCTAACATCTTCCAGATTCACCAGTCCTAGTTCGTTGAACCAGCTGTTTGGCATCGCGTAGCTTGCTAACGGGCTTCTTGCGCTTCGCCAACTCGTCATGTTCATGCAGACGAACTTGCCTTTGTATCCTCGCTGTCGTAGCCAGCGATGCAGGCGGCTCGTCTTCTTCCATAACTTAAGTTGAACGCTTCGCAGTCTGCGTCTTAGCCAACTCGCAATTTGTCTGAATGCCCTGCCGGCATCGGCAATCCTGAAGTACTGGCTAAACCCTCTTAGCAATGGGTTCAGTCCTTTGATGACACTTTGCAACGGTTTTCCTCCATTGCGTTTTGTCATCTGCTTTAGCTTCCTTCTGAACGCCGCCAGTTTCTTCGCTTGAATTCGGGTATGTTTTGTCCCGATTTCCACGCCAAGGAACCTGACTCCCGCATCACTGTGCGTGATATGGGTTTTCTCTGTGTTCACTGTCAGCTTCAGTTTACCTTCAAGGATTTGTGTCGCTTGTCGCTGCGCATTCTCTGCCGCTGAACGACTCCGACACAAGATAAGAATGTCATCAGCGTATCGCACTATGCGGTGGCCACGCTGTTTCATCTCCTCATCAAACGCATCCAGATAGATGTTCGCTATCAATGGGCTGATTACCCCACCTTGCGGACTACCTGCCTCTGTCTGCTGCCAATGCCCATCAACCATTACCCCACTTGTTAAGAACTGACTGATTAAGTTCAGCACGCTACCATCTCGTACCCGTCTTTTGATGCTTTTCAGGATAAGCCTATGGTCCAGCTTATCGAAGCACTTCGACAGATCCATATCCACCACGTGTCGTCGCTCATATCGACGGATGAACATTGTGGCTTTATTGATGGCATCATGACAGCTCCGCCCCGGTCGGTAACCAAAGCTTGATGGATGGAACTGCTCTTCGAAAATGGGACTCAGGATATCAGTCAAACTTTGTTGAACGACTCTATCCCGTACTGATGGGATCCCC
>NZ_PVNP01000032.1 GCF_002993365.1 Marisediminitalea alba | reverse complement strand
ATGGCGTCCCCTAGGGGATTCGAACCCCTGTTACCGCCGTGAAAGGGCGGTGTCCTAGGCCTCTAGACGAAGGGGACAAAATTTTTGTCTATCGTCGCACTGCGACGATAAAATTTTGTAAGGCGAAAGATACTTTAGTATCTGAGCGACCTCATCCTAGAACTTTTTGTTAGTGAAGCGTTGCTTCACTAAATTTCTGTAAGGCGAGGTAAGCTCTGCGTAACCGAGCGACCTTATTATCATTCCTCACAGAATATTTCGGTCCTGAAAGCATTTCTGCTTTCGGCCTATTCCACGACATACATCATGAAAAGAAATTTGGTGGAGCCAGGCGGGATCGAACCGCCGACCTCTTGCATGCCATGCAAGCGCTCTCCCAGCTGAGCTATGGCCCCAAATTGCGTTACGGATGTCGTTGACTTTGTCGATGACTGTTCCGTGACAGCGGGGCGCATTCTAGATAGCACGCCCCATCATGTCAACGCTTTTTTTAGGAATTTTCTCTGTTTGCTATAAAAGTGAGCGCCTTGTTTATTCTCTCGACAATTTTGTCCTGAGATAACAGATTTAGCGTCACATCCAGCGACGGTGAATTACCGCTTCCGGTGGCCGCTACGCGCAGTGGCATACCCACTTTACCCATACCCACACCCAATTCTTCAGCCGTATCGTTAATGGCCGCCTGAATCGTTTGCGGATTCCAATCACTAATGGCAGCAAGTTTTTGCTGAACCAGTTCCAGCGCTTCTTTCGCTACCGGACGCAAGTGCTTTTTCGCGGCGTTAGCGTCAAACTCTTCATAGTCCTGATAGAAGTACGCACTAATTTGCGCCAGTTCTTTTAAGGTTTTAACGCGGTCGGCCTGAATGGCGATTACATCGGTAAGTGCCGGGCCGTTTTCTAAAGAAATCCCCTGCTGCTCAAAATGCCAGCTTGCGTGACTGGCAACTTCTTCTGCTGGCAAACTTTTAATGTAGTGTTGGTTTAACCACACCAATTTTTCGGTGTTAAATGCTGAGGCCGACTGCCCAATGGCATCAAGACTGAATAACTCAATCATTTCCTGTTCAGAAAAGATTTCCTGGTCACCATGGGCCCAGCCAAGACGCACCAAATAATTCTTAACCGCTTGTGGCAGGTAACCGTCATCGCGATATTGCATTACGCTAACCGCACCGTGGCGTTTTGAAAGCTTTTTACCGTCATCACCCAGAATCATCGAAACATGCGCGTATTCTGGTACCGGCGCGCCCAGCGCTTTTAAGATATTTATCTGGCGTGGCGTGTTATTAATATGATCTTCGCCACGAACAACGTGGGAAATACCCATATCCCAGTCATCCACCACCACACAGAAGTTATAAGTAGGCGTGCCGTCGGAACGCTGGATAATCAAATCATCCAGTTCGGTGTTGCTGATTTCGATACGGCCACGAACGTGGTCGTCAAATACCACACTCCCCTCCAGCGGGTTTTTAAAACGAATAACGTAGGGCTGACCTTCCGGATGATCGGTACGATCCCGCCAGGTCCCCGGGTAACGGGGTTTTTCACCGTTTTCTTTTTGCTGTTCGCGAATAGCGTCGAGCTCTTCTGCCGGCATAAAGCACTTATACGCTTTACCCTCTTCCAGCATAGTCTGAATGATGGCTTTGTAGCGGTCGAAACGCTCTGTTTGATAGTACGGCCCTTTATCCCAGGTTAAACCTAACCATTCCATGCCATCCAGAATTGCTTGTTTGGCTTCTTCGGTTGAGCGTTCGATATCGGTATCTTCGATACGTAATACAAACGCTCCGCCCTGACTCTTAGCATATAGCCAGGAATATAATGCGGTGCGCGCACCACCGACATGAAGATAACCCGTTGGACTGGGTGCAAATCTGGTAACAACCGACATGAATAATCTCTACTGTTAAAGGTGTTTTTCAAAGTTGGCGCATTTTACCAGCCATTGGGCAATGCCACAAAGCGGCGATGCTATTTTTCTTGCAGACTAAGTGAATTGTTCGCAAAATCATCGCAAAACAGCCTTTTCGGTTACTTTGTCATCAAACAGACACGGTTGTGTAATTTTTTCTATTTTTGTTGTTGACAGTTTCATTACCCTCTCTATAATACGCCCCACTTGCCAAGCACGGCAGGTAGCAAAGAAAGAGGACGCTTAGCTCAGTTGGGAGAGCATCGCCCTTACAAGGCGAGGGTCACTGGTTCAAGTCCAGTAGCGTCCACCACTTATTTTGAAGTTTTAGATGGCAAGGGTCACTGGTTCAACAACTTCGTTGCGAGCCACAGCAGACGTCCACCACTTCTTTCTTAGCAAAAATCAAAAAATTAGGACGCTTAGCTCAGTTGGGAGAGCATCGCCCTTACAAGGCGAGGGTCACTGGTTCAAGTCCAGTAGCGTCCACCACCTCTCTTTTTAAATTCAAAAAAATAATCATACAAAAAACCTATAGTACCGTTCACTGGTTCAACACCTTCGTTGCGAGTCACAGCAGACGTCCACCATCTATCCTTTCAATTTCAAAAAAATAACTATCCAAAAAAAAGCACTAGTACCGTTCACTGGTTCAACACCTTCGTTGCGAGTCGCAGCAGACGTCCACCATCCCTCTTTTCAATTTCAAAAAAATAATCATTCAAAAAAGCACTAGTACCGTTCACTGGTTCAATGTCTTCGTTGCGAGTCGCGCAGACGTAATCTGACCGTCACTGACAGGCTGAAATTTTATTTTACAATCTAATCCAGTTGGCACAATACCCGTTATATATTTTTAGGGCTAGCTATCGCACAATAGCGCACCTTCACTAGACACGGGTGTTAAATTGGCAAAAATAAACACGGCATCGGGCTGGGGCTTGATTTGTGCTTTTTCTATCGCGGTTAGTTGGGTTATTGTGTTTTGGATAAACCCCGCCTTTCTTACCGACACAAACGTGAAAGAACAGGTTATCACCGAATATCCCACCGCGTTGCTGTTATGGTATTTGCTCGATTGGGTGATATTCGGTATTGCAGCTGCCCTCTTTAGCTTTGCGGTAACGGATTTATTTTCGAAGCACTTTAGTTTAAAACTTCTGCTAATCAATCTGGCGAGTATTTCCTTCGCAGCGTATTGCATTGCAGTGGGTCTCACTGAAATATTAGCGGTCCTGACCCAGATAAGTCTCAGTGAAAAAGAAAAACACCTTCAGTTCAAGGCATTTACAGCATTATTACAAAAATTGCGTGGAAGCACGGAATTTTCCGGTGACATCTGGCTTATTCTGCTAAACCTTTGGCTATTCAGTAAAAAGAGGGTCAATCGCGTTATTACAGGGGCTGGTGTAGCCAATGGTTCGCTGGGGATTCTTATTCTTTTTTACCCGCGCTACGCTCTGGTAGTCTTTTACGTCACGCTAAATTTACTCTGGTTTCTTAGCATGTCTATCCACCTTCTACTATCCGGAAAGCCAAAAACGCAAGTAGAGTGAAAGCCATGCCCTCCTAAATAGCCAAATGTCATGACCCATTGTTTTTCGTGACAGTGCTCAGTATTCAGGTTTTAATAAGATTTATTAGCAAGTTGCCGATAAAGCATTCAGAAGCCAAACGGAAATAGCGGTAATGAATTTAAAGTTAGCCAGACAGACTCGTGTGTTAGTCATTGACGATCAGGTCCTTGCCAAAGGCTATCTGAAATACTCACTGGAAGAGCTGGGCTTTCAGAATATCGAATATGCCGATCGGGTAAGCACTGCGCTAACCTACATTCGCCGTAACCATTACGATCTTATTGTCTGTTCCTATGATCTGAAAAATGAACAGGACGGCTACTTTCTTTACGACCAGCTAAAAGAACACAACGAATTGCCACCAAGTACGGCATTTGTTTTTATTAGTGCCGATACGACCGCGGATATTGTGCACAGTATTGTTGAACTGCAACCAGATGACTTTCTGGCCAAGCCTTTTACGGTGCGGGAACTCGACCGCCGTCTTGGCCGGTTGTTAACCCGCAAACAAGTGCTGAAACCGGTCTATCAGTTTATTGAACAGGGCTCTCTGGATAAGGCACTTCTGGAGCTGGAAAATTTTTTAACCGAACCACGCAACTCTGAATTTTTCCCTCTTGCCTTAAAATTAAAAGGCGAACTGCTGTTAGCCTGTGGCCATTACGATGAAGCCAGGGAATTTTACCAGGCCATTATCAATGTGCAAAACTTCACCTGGGCCCAACTCGGCCTGATACGCAGTTTTATTTCGCTGGATCAGGATGAAGAAGCTGAAAAGCTGGTTATCGAGCTGGCACTCAAGCAAGACTCTATGATAGCCGCGTATGACTTACTCGCTGCGCTGCAAATTAAGCATCAAGAATTCGAGGATGCGCTGGAAAGTGTTGAGGTTGCCAGTGAAATTTCTCCCCGTAACATCCACCGCCACGCCAAGGCCCTGGATTTATCGAGACTGACCCACGATTACGAATCGCAGTTTGAAGCAGCTAAGAAAATTGTCAAAATTGCTAAGAATTCCATTCACGACAAGCCGGAAATTTATCTCAATGTGGCCCGGGCGGGGATCGATTTTGCCATGACCGCCGATGAAGACCATACCAAACGCTTAATCAAACAATCCACCGAGTATTTAAAGCAGCTTAAGAATAATTTTCCGAAAGCCGACATTGATGATCAGTTAAAAGTCATTGATGCCCGTTTGCTGTACCTGGAAGACGAAGTGGATAACGCCAAAGCGCTGCTTGACCAATTGAGTGATGATGCCTGGGAAACCGAAAGCATTGAAGGACTCCTCGATAAAGCGAAAGCTTTCCATGAGGTGGGTTTTCAGGAGCATGCGCTCAATATCCTCGACCTTATCGAACGCCGCTGTCACAACGATCCAGCACAAAGTAATTTGTTTTTCCAGTATGTCCAGCAGGAAAAAACTGAGAAAGCAGAAATCAGTCTCAGTCCAAAAGAGCTTAATAACAGTGCCGTTAATCAGTACCAGCGCGGCGATCTGGAAAAAGCCCTGCAAACTTTCCGTCAGGCATTTACCATCATGCCTAAGAACCCATCCATCGCGCTTAATTTACTACAGGCCGCGGCAATTAATCTTCGGGAAGCGAATAGCGAGGCGGCAAAAGATACCCTTAGTACACAGTTAATCCATAATTGCCTGAAAGCCATTGAATCAGGCAAGCTCACCGAAGAACAGGAACAACGTTATCAGCGTGTCAAAAAGGTATTAAAAGACCTGACTTAAGCTCTATACCCCGCTCTCAACATGGCTTACAGCCTGATTATTTTGCATTGAAACTTTGCTGATTTACTGGTTCGAGACTATATATTACAAGTAAAAAATAATTCGGTATCACTCTAACTAAGCAAAATCCCCTACATGACTATAAAGGCTCTTATCGAGAAGTATCGCCTTCGTGACGATGAATATAACGACATTCTGGGTCAGTTTATTCAGTCAACTGCTGAAATGTTTGATATGCCCATTGCTTTTTTAGCAGTAGTGGAAAGTGAAACTCTGTGGTTTAAAGCCAAGTTTGGTATCAAAGCAACAGAGATCCCGGTTAATGATTCAATCTGTAGGCTGGTAACAGAAACCGACAGCGTTATTTACATAGAAGATACGCTGCAGGATGAACGCTCCAAAGATAAACTTTGTGTTACCGGTGAGCCATTTATTCGCTTTTATGCTGGCGTGCCCTTTCAGCTCCAGGGCATAACGCTTGGCTCGGTTTGTGTTATGGACAGCCGGCCACGTGTCTTAACCTCTCAGGACGTTGAGCTGTTGACCAAATTCAGCCAGCATCTGGCCCAGTGCATCGAATTAATTTACGCCAATTTACGCACCGAGGACGAACACCAGTTATTAAATAATTCTCCAGCAGCCCTTATCCGCTGGCAGGCCAAACCCTCAGTGTCTACCTCTTATCTGTCACAGAATTTCAGCAAATTACTGCGCGTTGAGATCCCCGAAGATGTCTCACTTTTTCAGTTGGAAAGCTACATTTACCCTGAGGACCTCGACGGCTTTATGTTTGCCATGCGTAATCACCAACAAGGCGCTTCATTTTGTGAATGTGACTTCAGAGTCGTTAATAAAGGCCACAACCCAATCTGGTACAAACTGGTTTCCCGCGGTATCTTCGAAGCAGGCCAACTGACAGCCGTACAAGGCTTATTGCTCAATAACACAGAACAGAAATACCTGGAGCAGCGTATTCTGGAAACTAACGAACGCATGCGCCTTCTTCTTGAGGCTTCCGGCCTAGGCACTTCAGATTGGGATTTGCGAAACGACAACATGCGCGTGAACAACCGGATGTGTGACATAGTCAGTATGCACCCGGATAGTGTAGACACCAGCATGATGTATTGGGCGCAACTGGTGCATCCGGCTGATAAGGAACGCATGCGCGATGCCATAGTAGACAGTCTGATTAACCCACAAACCCCGCTGGATATTGAATACCGACTGCAATCAGCGGCCGGTGGGTACCGCTGGATAGAAACCTACGGCAAGGTTGTTACCCGGGATGAGAACGGCCGCGCTGAACGGTTTGCCATGACCCACCGTGATATCACCGAAAAGAAACTATCCGATCTTGAGGCAGAAAACCAGCGTCGGTTACTGGGCTTTATTAATCACGCCCAAAACCTGTTTGTTGCGCAAAAAGACTTGCAGCTCGCCTGTGAACAGATTTTTCCAAAACTCATCGACCTGGCAGAAAGTGAATACGGCTTTATAGGTAAAGTGCATTACGAGGAAGATAATCCCTGCCTGCATATTTACGCGATTTCAGATGTAAGCTGGAGTGAAGAAACCAAAAAACAATATGAGTTGTTCAAACAAGGTAAATTAAGATTTACCAACCTGAATAATCTGTTTGGCCATGTGATTACCTCAAATTCGCCAGTCATCGCCAACGCGCCAAGAAAACACCTGGCGTCAAAAGGCACGCCTCACGGCCACCCTGTACTTCATCGTTTTCTTGGCTTGCCCATTAAACAAGCGGGCAAAGCGGTAGGTGTGATTGGGCTAGCCAATAAAGCTGAAGATTACTCGCAAAGTGATGTGGACTTTCTGACCCCGCTTACCGATACACTGGCTAATTTGTTCAGAGCCGTTGAGGTTGAACAGGCGCGTTTCGAGGCCGAGCAACGCCTGGAGTACCTGGCCTCTACCGATGCGCTTACGGGCTTGATGAACAGACGTGCGTATTTTAACCGCATACAGTCTTTAACCGATGGTGAACAAGCTAACCTGTGTATTTGCATTATCGACATAGATAACTTTAAAAAGCTTAACGACAGCTACGGTCATCCCATCGGAGACAGCGTACTGAAAGAAGTAGCTCGCGTACTGGAGCACTCAGTAAGAAGCTCAGACCTGGTTGCCCGGTTGGGCGGCGAGGAATTTGGTCTGTTTCTGGACTCAGGAGAGGAACAACAGTGCAGTCAAATCCTCGATACCATCATGGCCAGCATCAGAGCTATCAGGATCGACACAGAAAAAGGCGTGCTGAATAATATCAGTATCAGTGTTGGAGCAACTCTGGTTTGCCGTAGTACACAGTCGGCAACCATGTTTTTTGATTCGGCCATGAAAGAAGCGGACGATGCATTATACGAGGCCAAACGACAGGGTAAAAACCGCTATTTCTGGCATCATCAGATGCATACTCAGCCAGCGGATAATGATCAGCAGGTGGCAGCGGTTACGCATTAACCGGGTGGGTACTATACACTACCACGTCTTCGTCAAAAATCGCATCGGTATAGCGCTCCGTACGCTGATACTGCATGCCTAGTTTCTGCATTATATTGATAGAACCATGATTATCCTCCAGCGCTATAGCAGAGAACTGTGGGCATCCTGCCTGGCGCAGCGAGTCCAGCACAGCTTTAGCAGCTTCCGTTGCATACCCTTTCCCCCAGCTCTGACGACGAAAGCGCCAGCCAAGCTCAAGGTTATCCGGCTGCGGGTTTCCGGTAAAAAAGCCCAACGGCCGAGCCAGAATCCAGCCAATCGCTGCGCGATTACCGGTGCTTAAGCTGGCCTGCCATAATCCCCAACCTTTTTCTTCATTATTGAAAGACTCGATGCGGGGAATAAATACTTCGTCGACTTCTTTGCGCGTGGTTTTTCTGCCACCGGTTAAGTAGCGCATAACCTCTTCATCCTGATCAATGTCAAACAGGAAATCCCGGTCTTGTGCGGTAATACGACGATAGGTTAAACGCTCGGACGGATTAACAGTGAGCATGGTATTATCCGCCCAGCATGGAAAGATTTTTAGTGATCCCGGTGATGCCTTCCTGCAGGTAATGAGACACTTTTTTGTCGGCCAGACTCGACGCCACAAAGTCCTTAACCGCCTGCACATTGCCCGACTCTAATGACTCACGTAAATCGAGCCCCTGTTCACTGAATAAACATAAATGCAGTTTGCCCAGCGCAGTAATGCGCAAGCGGTTGCAGCTGTCACAGAAATCACTGCTATAAGGCATAATAAAGCCAATCCGGCCAACATAATCAGGATGCGCCAGTTCAATGGCCGGGCCAGCATCCTTATCACGCGGCAACGGCTGCCAGCCCTGAGCTTTAAGCGCTGCCAGATGGGGTTCGGCACTGACATGATGAGATTTAAAAAAGGCCTTGTGCTGGCCGGTTTCCATCAGCTCAATAAATCGAACTGTTACCGGCATGTCTTTCAGCCAGGTGGTAAAATCGCGTAACTGCGCATCAGCCCAGGGGCGCAGCAATACTGCATTAACCTTAACATTCATGCCCTCAACGATGGCTGACTCCACGCCATCGAGTACGGCATTCAGTTTGTCCTGACCACTAAGCAGTGCAAACTGTGCCGGGTCCAGACTATCCAGACTGATATTGACCTGTTTCAACCCGGCCCGGGCCAGTGGCGTTGCCAGTGAAGACAGTTTGCCCGCATGGGTGGTCATAGCCACTTTACTGATCCCTTCGGTTTGCGCACAGCTGGCAACCACATCAACAATATCTCGTCGCAGGGTGGGCTCACCGCCGGTCACCCGAATTTTCGAGGTGCCCATTTGCGCAAAAGCATTTACCAGGGTGTCAATTTCATTTAGGCTCAGAAACTGCTGGGCCTGGCCCTGGTAACCATCGGGCAGGCAATACTGACAACGAAAGTTGCATACATCAGTAATGGACAAACGCAGATAATAAAATCGGCGACCAAACGAATCTTGTAACAAATCAATGCCTTTAGGGTTAATGTCAGCTATCAGCATCGCACATTGTGCTGTATGGCCATTCTACCTTATGTCGGCACAAAACATAACCATTGTTATTTTAAGGGTATAAAAGAAGATACATGCGCCCACATCGCCAACCGGTTGATCCCAACACTCCTATGCAATGGCAGGTATTTCGGCAGTTATGGCCCTACCTGCTGGAATTTAAACAGCGGGTTTTTCTAGCCCTGTTATGCCTTGTAGCGGCTAAACTGGCCAGCATTGGCCTGCCTTTTATTCTTAAACATACCGTCGACAGTCTCAACGACGACACCATAAAAGCCCTGGCCGTCCCACTATCACTAGTGTTCGCTTATGGCGTATTACGACTGTCCAATGTGTTGTTGGGCGAGGTACGCGACACACTGTTTGGCCGCGTAACTGAGCGTGCCATGCGCCGCCTCGGCCTGCAGGTGTTTGAACACTTACACCGGCTGGATCTGGGCTTCCACCTTTCAAGACAAACCGGCGGATTGTCGAGGGACATTGAGCGGGGCACCAGTGGCATTAGTTTTCTGATGCGGTTTATGGTGTTTAACATCGGCCCTACCTTGCTGGAAATAGCGCTGGTGGTGGGCATATTACTGACTCAGTACGGCGTATTATTTGCGTTGATTATCCTCTGCTCGGTGATTGCCTATGTATGGTTTTCAATGAAAGCCACCGATTGGCGCACTGAATATGTCCGCCAGGTTAATCAGGCTGACTCCAGCACCAATACCCGCGCCATCGACAGCCTGCTAAATTACGAAACCGTGAAGTATTTCAATAATGAGCAATACGAAGCCAATCTGTACGACAGTAACCTGGCCCAATGGGAAACCGCGCGCCGCAAAAACCGTTTATCCTTATTTGCCTTAAACGGTGGCCAGGCTTTTATTATTGCTACCGCCATGACCAGCATGCTATTGCTGGCGGCCCTTGAGGTCAGCGAAGGCAATATGACCATTGGCGACTTTGTGCTAATCAACGCCTTCACCATGCAAATCTTTATGCCACTCAACTTTCTGGGGTTTGTTTACCGCGAAATTCGAGGTTCACTGGCCAATATTGAAAACTTATTTAAACTGCTCGACAGAACCCCGCAGGTAGATGATAGTCAGGATGCAACAACGCTGGTTACCCGTGAGGGGCGCATTGAGTTTGAGCAGGTAAGCTTTGCTTATCACGACGACCGCCCGATCCTCAGCGATGTTAGCTTTACGGTTGAACCCGGCAGCAAGGTGGCTGTAGTGGGCGAAAGTGGTGCCGGAAAGTCCACCCTGGTTAAATTACTGTTTCGTTTCTACGACCCGGCATCCGGCAGGATCACTATCGACGGCCAGAATATTGCAGACGTCACTCAGCACAGTTTACGTCAGCATATTGGCATCGTTCCCCAGGATACCGTGTTATTTAACGACTCTATTTTCGAGAACATCCGCTACGGTCGGCCCGATGCCAGTGAGGAAGATGTGCATGAAGCCATTCGTCTGGCCCATCTTGATCAGTTTATCAGTCAATTGCCCGAAGGTGCCCAAACCAAAGTAGGCGAGCGAGGCCTTAAGCTATCTGGCGGTGAAAAGCAGCGGGTTGCTATCGCCCGGGCGATATTAAAACGTCCGGCAATCATGGTCTTCGATGAGGCCACCTCGTCGCTGGATAGTCAGTCTGAACAAGCCATACTCCGTGCGCTGCGGGAAGTCGCCAAAGGCCACACCAGTCTGGTAATAGCCCACCGTTTGTCAACCATTGTGGATGCCGATAAAATTCTGGTTATGAGTCAGGGCCGGCTCATCGAACATGGCAATCACGATGCACTGCTCAGTCAACAAGGCGTTTATGCCGGCCTCTGGCAGGCACAGCAAAAGCAGGCGACTTAACCATGACAAACACAATGCCCGACGCGGCGGCCCTTAAACAGGCCATTAATCAGACTATGCCCTTTGGCAAATATGCCGGGCGTAAGCTCATCCAGTTGCCCGAACCCTACCTGGTATGGTTTGCCAAGCAAGGTTTTCCGGTCGGAAAGCTCGGTGAGCAACTGGCGCTGATGTACGAAATCAAACTGAACGGCATGGAAGGTATGCTTACGCCGTTAATTGAAGACTAGCGCCATGGTTTACCATCAAAAAAAGTACCAGCAACTCGAAGCAGATAAGCGCAGCCTGTGCTTACATGGCTGTATAGCCCGCAAAGTGCTGGCTGAGCCGGCACTGTTAAGCCAGGCCACAAGCACATTACAACAGCGCTACGAGCAAAAACTGCTCAGCTATGGTGCCTATCTGAACTGGCAGGCAATTCTTGCCCAGGTAAACACGCCTCAAAGCTTCATTAAAGCGATAACCGCCACCGATAAAACCACCACAGCGCTACGTCGTAAATCCATCTTTACCGGCGTCCTTAACGAAAAAGAGCGCAGCGATTGCCTCGCTGCGCTCTGATATCCGATAAAGACTACAGCCAACAGGCTACTTACTACGTAAGTGGTCTGCTACCAGAAACGCCATTTCCAGTACCTGATCAGCATTTAAGCGCGGATCACACTGAGTTTTATAGGCTTCCTTAAGATCTTCGTCACTGATTTGGTAAGCCCCACCAGTACATTCGGTAACGTGCTGCCCCGTCATCTCCAGGTGGATACCGCCCGCGTAAGTGCCTTCAGCTTCATGGGCCTGGAAGAACTGCTTAATCTCGCTCAGGATGGCATCAAAGTTACGGGTTTTATAGCCACTGGAGGCCGAGAAAGTATTGCCGTGCATGGGGTCGGAACTCCACACCACGTTGCGCCCTTCGGCTTTCACCCGGCGCAACAGACGCGGTAAATTCGCTTCCAGCTTGTCTGCCCCCATACGGGTGATCAGAGTGAGTCTGCCCGGATCGTTATTCGGATTAAGCGCATCAATCAGACGAATAAGTTCGTCTTCTTCCATTGACGGGCCAACTTTCACACCCACAGGGTTATTGATACCGCGGAAGAACTCAATATGCGCATGGTCGAGCTGACGTGTACGCTCACCAATCCATACCATATGCGCAGAACAGTCATAAGGCTTACCCGTTAGCGTATCAATACGCGTTAAAGCCTGCTCATAATTAAGCAACAACGCCTCGTGCGAGGTAAACAATGACGTTTCGTGTAACGATGGCGTATTGGTGGAGTTAATGCCAATGACATCCATAAACTCCAGGGTATCCTGAATGCGGCGGGATAAGTCCAGATACTTATCTTTTTGCGGGTTGTTTTCCAGAAACGCCATATTCCAGCGGTTCACTTCGTGCAGGTCAGCAAGTCCGCCCTGAGCAAAAGCACGCAACAGATTTAACGTGGCAGAACTACGGTGATAGGCTTCAACCAGACGCTGTGGATCAGGGCGACGCGCTGCTTCGGTAAACTCAAAGCTGTTAATAATATCGCCTCGATAACTGGGCAGGGTTATACCATTGATGGTTTCAAAGTCCGACGAACGTGGTTTGGCGTACTGACCGGCCATGCGCGCGACTTTGGTTACCGGGCAACGACCGGCGAAAGTCAGCACAATCGCCATTTGCAACAGTACTTTAAAGGTATCGCGGATCTTCGGTGCATTAAACTCACTAAACGATTCCGCGCAGTCACCGCCCTGAAGTAAGAATCCTTTACCTTCGCATACCTGACCAAGCTGGCGACGCAGCTCTCGGGCTTCAGCGGCAAACACTAAAGGAGGATACGAACCGAGGGTCTGCTCTACCCGGTCCAGTTCAGCTTTATCCTCGTATTCTGGCTGTTGCAAAATTGGCTTTGCCCGCCAGCTATCTGGTTGCCAGTTATTCACTTAGCACCTCTTTCAAATGGGAAATTTCAGAAAACGACTAATCCTTTAAAAGCCAGTTGCATGTCGTACGGGAATAAAATGCCGCTGCTCATCCTTAAACAGGCATTCAAACTGACAATCAAAGGTTAACCACAGGTTAGACAGGTTGAGTACATCTCTGGTAGGTCCGTATGCAAGCATTTGCCCCGCCTTTACTAACAATACCGTATCGGCAAAGGTGTTAGCAATATTGATATCATGACAGCTCATAATTATTTGATTACCGACCTTCGCCAGCGCACTGAGCCACTGCATCAACACTGTCTGGTGACGAATATCCACTCCCTGGAGTGGCTCGTCCAGCACTATAATAGCATTACCGGATTTAATAGCTGGCCACACCTGTAACAACGCGCGGCTAATCATGATACGTTGTAACTCACCACCAGACATGCGGCTAACCGGTTTATCCAGCAAATCAGCAATATCCAGCTTCCGGATCAGCTCACCGGGAATGTCGCTGCTCTGGCAGGGACTTAAAAATTGCAGGCATTCGCGACCGCTAAGTTCGAACTGAATACTGTGTTGCTGAGCAACAAAACAGCGATGTACCGATAGCACCGCCAGCGGCGTTGCATAAACATCGGTTTGCCCCCAGTGTACTTTGCCCTGCTCCGGCTCTATCAGGCCAGCCAGCACCAGTAACAAGGTTGATTTTCCTGCACCATTGGCTCCCAGCAGACAGGTAATGCCCGGTTGCCTGATAGTGACCGAGATATTATTCAGACGCTGGTCAAGAGAGATGTTCTCAAGCGCAATCGGCAGGTTCATTTAAACTGCCCTTTGAGTAATGCATAGAGCAGCAGCGGGCCACCCAGAGACGCTGTAACCATGGAGACCGGCAAGGACGCATAAGGCAACAAATCCGAGAACAATGCCACCAGCAATAACAAAACCGCGCCACAAAAAGCACTGGCAGGCAGTACCAACCGGTTATCAAACCCCATCAGTAAACGAACGTAATGAGGCACCAGCAACCCTAAAAAGGCAATAGAGCCGGCAATAGCAACCGCCGCCCCCACCGCCAGGGCGCAGGCTATAAGCACAACCTTACTCTCGTGAGTCGGGTCGATGCCTGCACTGCGCGCCGTCAGTTCGCCGTTATAGAGGTAATTCAGCGTCTTACCTTTTGAGATAATAAGCACACAACTGCCCGCTATCAGTGGCGCGCTCCACAACAAAATCCAGCCGTCGGCCTGATGCAGACTGCCCATCACCCAGAACGTAAGATTACGCATCGACTGCGCATCGGCGAACAAATAAAGCCAGCCCATTACAGCGCTGGTTAAGGTGGTAATTGCGATACCAGCGAGGATCACCGCTGTGTTAAGCCCTCGCAAGCGCGTAGAGAGGCGATAGATAACCGCGGTCGATAGCAACGCGCCGGCAAAACAGGCCAGTGGCATGCTGTAATGCAGGGTACTGACCATCCACTCTGGCATCAGGATCAACACTAATGCCGCCATCAGGCTGGCGCCGCTGGCAATACCAATGATCCCCGGGTCGGCCAGTGGATTACGTAACACCACCTGCAAGGCCGCGCCACTTACACAAAGTGCTGCGCCTACAACGGTGGCCGTGATTGCCAATGGCAATTGTAAATTAACCAGAATGTACCAGCGTGTCTCTGCGGTAGTATCAGCCTGCCACCAGACACTGGCGAGCAATGCAGAAAAACACAACAGCAATACAATACCCAGTGCACCAAGAGTCCATTTGGAGGCAGGGGACGACATTAACTTCTGAGCGCCTTAATCAAGCCGTCTGAAGCTTCCTCTATTAAGCCAAGCACCAGTTCAAAGCCTTTTTTGCCACCGTAATACGGATCCGGTACTTCTTCATTCTCATAACCGGCAAAATCCAGCATCAGGCGAATTTTGTGATGATGTTCCGGGTCGCTCATCTCGCGCAGGTTTTCAAGGTTGCTCTGATCCATGGCCAGGATCAGGTCAAAAGTTTCAAAATCGGTGTCACTCACCCGTCGACACTTCAGCCCTTTAAAACTGTAGCCACGCTCCTGCCCGGCGGCTTGCGAGCGTTTGTCTGGCGGGCTACCAGTGTGGTAACCATGAGTACCGGCTGAATCTATGGTCAATTTAAGTCCTGCCTCATCAGCCTTGTGGCGGAATACCGCCTCAGCCGTGGGCGAGCGGCAAATATTGCCAAGACAGACAAATAAAACAGCTTTGGGTGATGTCATGGTAATTCCTATCTTTACGTCAGTATGCTTAGCCTGCAACTTTCCCGGCCTGCTGGCAATGCGACTTACCCCACCGGTTCGAGCGTGGTATTGTACTTATCATTAGCGTTGAACACTATGCTAAAACCCACGAAAAAAACAAAGAGAAAGATTAATGCCGACAGAAACTAAACCACACGTGCTAATGCTCTCCAGTTCCCGAATGGGCGACGAAGAGTATCTGGCCCATGCCCGCGAGATGATTTTACACCACCTCAGCGAGGAGCTGGACGTCTTGTTCATTCCATTTGCCGGGGTCACGCTGGGCTGGGATGACTATTTAGAAAAAGTCCGCGAGGCCCTTCCACAGCTCAATATTACCGGTATCCATAGCTGCGACGATCCGCAGGACGCAATCGCCTCTGCTAAGGCTGTATTGGTTGGGGGTGGAAACACCTTTAATTTACTCAATGAGCTGTATAAGCAGTCACTAATTGAACCTCTGCAGCGCCAGGTCAGCCAGGGCATGCCTTACATTGGCTGGAGCGCGGGCAGTAATATTTGCGGCAACAGTATCCGCACAACCAATGATATGCCGATTATTGAACCGCCCTCTTTTGCTGCGCTTAACGTTGTGCACTGCCAGTTAAATCCCCACTATACTGATTATCAGCGGCCCGGACATAATGGTGAAACCCGGGATGACCGGTTGTTTGAGTTCACGCGCCTCAACCCGGAAACGCCTGTACTGGCTATCCGGGAAGGCACTGCCCTGCAATATACTGAAGGACGGCTTACTTTGTTGGGTGAGCTGGAAGGTTTTTGTTTTAGCGGCGATGATAAAACCCCTATCGCGCCAGGCCAGGACTTGACCAACTATATTAGTTGAAGAGCTCGCCCAGTGCGGCAAAATCCGGCACTGACTTATAGGGAATAGTTGCCAGACGCGGCGCTGGCATTAGCTGCTCGAGCGTCGCCAGATTTTCATTAAAATAAGGCATATCGGGTGTCAGTGTATTGGCCACCCAGCCTTTGATATTAAGGCCGTCAGCCTTTACGGCTTCGGCAGTCAGTAACGCGTGATTCAGGCAGCCAAGACGCATGCCTACTACGATGATGACATCAAGCTGAAGGGCTTTCACCACGTCACTTAAAAAGCGTTGATTGCCAATGGGTAAACGCCAGCCACCAGCACCTTCCATCAGCAACACATCAGCTTGCCTGCTAAGCAGATTATCAAAGCCACCTTTAATCACACCTTCACTGATTGACTCACCGGCAAGCTCGGCGGCAATATGCGGTGCTATTGCTGGCTCCAACGCCACAGGATTTACCTCTTTAAGCGTTAACTCAACATTGGATGCCTGCTGTAAGGCCAGTGCATCCTCGTTTTGCCACTGGCCGGTCTGCCATTCACAGCCCGCTGCCACAGGCTTGTAGCCTATGGCACGCTTGCCGGCCATTACCGCGGCTTTAAGGAACATTGCGCTTACGTAGGTCTTGCCTACTTCGGTATCAGTGCCGGTAACGAAAAAAGCCTGGGTCAAAATGGTTTCTCCAGCGTCAGGTGTAATACGGTGTAGGTGTTGGTTAACGGCCCCTGCTCGTTGCGTGGCATCGCTGCTTCAAGTTGGTTTAGCGCTTTACGGGTTAGCCCCTGGCGCTTGGCGCCCAGCGCGCTACTGCCAGCGCCAACGCCTTTGATTGAGCGCAGCAGCTTCAAAATATCATCAAATTCATCGCGGTATTCAACAAGTTCATGTGTGCCATAGTTCAAACCGGTCTGGCTCAGCGCATTAAGCCAATCGCTGGCGGCGAACAGCTCGTTGATACGTAGCGATACTCCGGCAGCGCAACTTGCCTGGCGTAATTCAGTAAAAGATCCATTCACCATAATGGCCAGTTCAGCACGACCACCAGGGTGTAAAACCCGGGATATTTCAGCAAGAGCGACTTGCGGACCACGACACCACTGTAGCGCCATGGAAGAAAAAACCATATCAATAGCGGCATTCTGCCAGGGGAGTTGCTCGGCATCGCCCTGCACAAAATGAAGAGCTGGGTAATTTCGCTTAGCCTGCGCGACCATGCCAGCGGCTAAGTCGAGCCCGGTTGTCGTAGTGGCTATCCGGCTCAGGCGCTCAGTATGACGGCCGGTGCCACAGCCAATATCCAGCGCGTTGTTGAACATCGCAGCAGGTAAACGGGCAAGTGCTGCTGTGGCTATCTGCGCCTGAATATTGGCAATGTCATCATACTGTCTGGCTGCGCCACTGAAACGTTTGGCAACGTCGTCTTTTTTAGTTGCCTGCTGCACAGTTTTGCGCGGTTCAATCAGGGCCATGTTGTAACTCCTGACGCACCAGAGTCAGCCCGTCTATCAGAGCGTCTATGTCCTGGCTTGTGTGCACGGCACTGAGTGTAATGCGCAGCCGATCTGAGCCTTTCGGTACCGTTGGGTGACGCATGGCCGGCACCCATAGCCCTCTTTCCGACAATGCTTTGGAATACTGGCGGGCCAGCTCTGGTTCGCCCACAATTAACGGTTGAATAGCGCTTTCGGAGTCGAGCAGTGTCAGACCTTCCTGCCTGGCGCGTTGTTTAAAATAGGCAATATTGCCGTGCAGCTGCTCGCGCTGGGAGCCGGTGGTCACGCAGTTCAGCGCGTAAATGGTAGCCACCGCCTGAGCCGGCGGAAAGGCCGTAGAATAGATATAGTGACGCGCATAATTCACCAGGTAATCAATCAGGCTGTGACTCCCGGCCACAAAGGCACCGGCAGTGCCCACAGCTTTACCGAAGGTACCCATAAGGATCTGGCAATCCGTTGGCTTAAGGCCAAAGTTTTCTACCGAGCCCAGCCCGTTTTCGCCGGTCACACCAAAAGCATGGGCATCATCCAGCATCAGCCAGCTGCCTGTTTGACTGGCGCAACTGACCAACGCATTCATATCAGGGCTATCACCATCCATGCTGAACACCCCTTCCGAGGCAATCAGTCGGTTTGTCCCTTCGCACTTACCCAACAGGGTTTCGAGGTGGATTGTATCATTATGGGCAAAGCGGCGCAGGTTGCCCTGACTGGCAAGCGCCCCTTCAATAAACGACGCGTGCATAAATTTATCAGCAATAATCTCGCCGGACGAGGCAAATAACGCCTGACATACGGCCTGATTGGCGGCAAAGCCGGAGTTAAACAACAGCACCGCATCATAGCCCAACGCGTCAGCCAGCATAAGTTCCAGCTCACGGTGAGCCACGCTGTAACCTGTTACCAGCGGTGAAGCACCGCTGCCAGCACCAAATTGCGCCAGTCCTTCAACCCAGGCCTGCAATACGCCCTGGTCGTGACGCAGTCCTAAATAATCATTGCTGCCGAAGTTAAGATAATGCTTACCATCAATCGCAATAACGCCATCCCGCTCATAGTCGATGGCGGTGCGCTGGCGGTAATAGCCCTGCTGCTGGCGCTCTGTTAACTGCACATCTATAAAATCAAAGGCCATTATGCAGACTCGGTTTGACCTTTTTCGGTGGCGTCATAAAATAGTTCTGACTGCGGAGCATTTTGTTGTTCGATAGCTTCCTCGAGCGCCAATTGATGGGCTTCGTCAGAATATTCCCGGGTACGCTCAGAATTAATGCCCAGCTTCTTAAATAACACCACGTCCTCGTGCGTATCCGGATTTGAAGTGGTGAGCAGCTTACAACCATAAAAAATGGAATTGGCACCGGCCATAAAACACAGCGCCTGCATTTGCTCATTCATTTGTTCACGACCCGCCGACAGGCGAACATGGGACTTGGGCATCATGATACGCGCTACCGCAATAGTACGGATAAAATCAAAGGGTTCCATATCATCCAGTTTGTCCAGCGGCGTGCCATCAACCTTAACCAGCATGTTAATCGGCACACTCTGAGGCTGCTCCGGCAAATTGGCCAGCTGAATAAGCAGCGATGCGCGGTCGGACAGTGTTTCGCCCATGCCGACAATGCCACCCGAGCACACATTCATCCCCGCCTCGCGGACATTTTGCAGGGTATCGAGGCGATCCTGGTAGGTACGGGTGGTAATAATATCGCCATAAAATTCCGGCGAGGTATCCAGATTATGGTTATAGTAATCCAAACCAGCTTGTTTGAGGGCAACCGCCTGGTCGCGGGTTAACATACCGAGCGTCATGCAGGTTTCCAGCCCCATCGCCTTCACCTCGGCGACCATTTGGGTAAGGTAAGGCATATCGCGCTCTTTAGGGTTACGCCAGGCCGCGCCCATACAAAAACGAGTAGAGCCGGTTTGTTTAGCTTCTTTGGCGCGTTCAATGACCTTTTCGATTTCCAGCAGACGTTCTTTTTCAAGGCCGGTATCATAGCGGGCGCTTTGTGGGCAGTATTTGCAATCTTCCGGGCACGCACCGGTTTTGATTGATAACAGTGTGCTCACCTGCACCTGATTAGGGTCGAAATGCTGACGATGAACCACCTGGGCTTTAAATAACAAATCGTTGAAGGGCATTGCATACAATGCCTCCACTTCATCCCGGGTCCAGTCATGTCGAACGACCGCTTCAGTGCTATTATATTGTGATGCCAGCATCGCCTATCCTTTACTCTTATTGTCTGGTCGCTTAGTCTATGCGGCAGCAAAGACTTGTCAACCAAATTAACTTTTTAAACTTTACTATTGTGCATAATTTAACCAATAAAGAATTTGACCAACAACATATCTGGCATCCTTATACTTCAGCCATCGATCCCTTGCCTTGTTTTGAGGTCAGTGGCGCCAGTGGTGCCGAGATTAGCCTGGCCTCGGGAGAAACCCTGGTTGACGGTATGTCCAGTTGGTGGGCCGCTATCCACGGATACAATCACCCGGCACTCAATGCCGCCGCCCACCAGCAAGTTGATAAGTTTAGCCATGTCATGTTTGGCGGCCTGACCCACGAACCAGCCGTTAATCTGTGCCGGCAGCTGCTAAGCATGGCACCGGCGGGCCTTGAGCGGGTATTTCTGGCTGACTCCGGCTCAGTATCAGTGGAAGTGGCCATTAAAATGGCCGTACAGTACTGGGCGTGTCAGGGCCGACCGGAAAAATCGCGGCTTATTGCGCCCCGCAATGGCTATCACGGCGACACCTTTGCCGCTATGTCGGTTTGTGATCCGGTTAATGGCATGCACAGCCTGTTTACCAACAGCCTAACCAAGCACGTTTTTGCTCCAGCGCCACAGACCCGCTTTGGTCAGGCTTTCAGTGAAGACGACATTCTGCCGCTGGAAGAGCTTTTTGCCCGCCACCACGAAGAGCTGGCGGCGCTGATCCTCGAGCCTGTTGTGCAGGGTGCTGGCGGAATGCGGTTTTATCATCCCGAATATTTACGCCGATGTCGTCAGCTTTGCGATACTTACGATGTGTTACTGATTTGCGATGAAATTGCCACCGGATTCGGTCGCACCGGTAAGCTGTTTGGCTGCGATCATGCCGAGATTAGCCCGGACATTATGTGTGTTGGCAAGGCTCTGACCGGCGGTTACATGACGCTGGCGGCCACGCTGTGTACCGAGGATGTGGCACGCGGTGTTTGTGAAGGTAATCCCGGCGTATTTATGCACGGTCCCACCTTCATGGGTAACCCGCTGGCATGCGCGGTGGCCGGTGCGAGCTTATCACTGATTAATCAGGGTGACTGGCAGGTTCAGGTACAAGGCATAGAAACCCAGCTTAAAGCCGAGCTTTCCCGCTGTAATGAACTTGCCTGCGTGCAGGATGTCAGAATATTAGGTGCTATTGGCGTAGTGGAAACCAAACACCCGGTAGATATGAAACGTTTACAGCCTTTGTTTGTAAAAAATGGCGTGTGGATCCGACCATTTGGCAAGCTGGTGTATATTATGCCCCCCTACGTCATTTCATCTGAGCAGCTCAGCCGCTTAAGTGATGCCATCTATCACTGCCTGAGCCACACTTACGGTTAAGACATTAAGGAGCGCGCAATCAATGATTATCCTGCGATTAATCGACAAGATAGTGTTTGCCGCGCTACTCATCCTGATGCTACAGGTGCCGATTGTCACCGACCATTATGTGCAATATCTCAACGGCTATGTGGATGCCACCCAGGCCGAGGTAGATCATTATCAGCAATTGGCCGACACCTACGGTTACACCGATATCAACGCTATGCTCACTGCCCTGCAGGCCAATCAGGACGCGCTGGTGCGTGACGATGCAAGGCACAAACAAACCGTGTTGCTGGCACATAAAGAGGCTCAGCAAGCCCTGAATAACCTGCGCACCAGCAACTATTTTGAGCAAGCCTGGTATTTTGCTCAACCTGCCCAGTACCAGCGACTCGGTCAGGTGTTAAACCTCTACCAGCCATCTTTGCCACTCAAACCGCAGGCCGTTGGCTCTGCACTGATTACCTCTCTTAGCCTGTATTTACTGCTTTGGCTACCGGTAGCCTGGCTTCGCCATCGACGCAAAAAGCACCGTCAGGTCTTCAGCCATTAACTTTTTTATACCTGAGTGCTTATTCAGGTATCAAAATTGCTACCTGATCATCATGGTATACACCTTTTATTTACAATTTATCGATTAATATTTATCCAGTATCGCGAAACGCCCCACTTTCAAGGGCCATGCGATTGAAGTGAGGAAAATAACCATGACAGATACACCGAAAAATCAGACATTAATTACTGGCCAACTGTTGCAAATCAGAGACAAACTGATGGCCAAGCGTCACCTTATCCCTGCCTCATTCCAGGCAGAGTGGGATTCTCTGGCCGAGAAAACCGAAATGTTCGATCCGGCCAACCAGGGTCAGTTAAGCCACGCAGGTAATCAGATGGTCACCAAGCGTTCGGCTTTCAAAGGCACAGTTAATGATTTACTGCAGTTAGTTGAAGCTATGCGGAACTTAAACCGCCAGATCAAAATCACTGCACATTAGTTCGCCGCTGCCCAGCTCCGGGAGCCGCCGCCGTATCACAATCGCCGCCTGAACCCGGCGCTTGCCATAGCTGGTCATGCGCTGGAAGTCTTCCCGGGCAACCGGCACGTGCTGGTAGTCAAGGATCCGTGATACGGCCGTGTCGGTATCAGGGTCCGGATCGTGAATATATACACAGTGTTCATCGGTTCCGGTGATCACTACCCAATGCGGGGCTTTTGAGCGATCCAACCGATAAGTACTGATAAGGCACATCAGGGCACTACTTGGCGCATTGGCTTCCTTATCCAGAATTTCCAGCCAGTTACTGTAGAATACCGGTACTTGACGGGCCTCTGCGTCGGCCAAAAATTGTTTCTCCACGCTGGCCAGTGTCTGGCGTTTATGCTCATTGCGCACGCCGTCAACAAATAGCGGGCCTTCGTGACTTAAATACACCTTCACATCAAACCCACGCTCCATTGCAGACATTGCCAGACCCAATGGGTGGGTACCAGCGGGACCGCTGGTCATGTACACGGTATTCGATTCACGCCAGATCGCGAATTCTTCTGTTTGTGACAAGCGGATGGCAGGATCCAACATCCCCATGGCCATCATCAGACTGGCTGGCCCACAGGTAAATGCGGTGGATTGCTGATACCACGGGCATAACCTGTGCTGAATATCCGGTGTATCCAGCGGCAATGCTTTTTGCATGCGGATGGCGGTGGCATCATCCTCATAGTAATGGGGAGTCACCGCGAACGACTCAAACCCCAACCGTGTATAGAGACTGATGGCCGACGCATTGTGCTCAGCCACTTCCAGCCGCATATAACGCTTGCCGCGTTTACTGGCACGTTTTTCCAGATACCCGATAATAGCTTCTGCCATCCCCTGCCCCCGCGCTTGTGGCGCAACAGCCAGCGAATATAAGCGGGTCAGCAACGTACCGCGCCGGACTAAAAGTAATCCATAACCCACCAGCTCACCTTCGGCATCGGCCACCACCATCTCAGCATTGCTGCTGTGCAGGTAATGCCGGAAGCTGCGACGGCTAAGCCTGTCAGCACTGAAACAGGTATTTTCCAGCGCCAGCAGCGCAGCCAGATCGCTGTTATGCGCTGGCCTTAACAACCAGGGCGAATGTTCGGCGTTCATGCCTGGCGCCCCCGGCGTTCAAGGCGGCTGACGAACTCCTGCATGATCAGCAAGTATAATTCGTTGCCCAGGTATTTATCTTCAATGCCGGCATCGATATTGGGGTTGTCGTTCACTTCAATCACATAAACTTTATTGCCCCGTTGTTTTATGTCCACGCCGTACAGCCCTTTCCCCGCTACATCAGCCGCTGCAATCGCCGCCTTGAGTACCTGTTTAGGCACTTCGAAGGTTGGCATGGTAACGAAGTCACCTGAGTCTGATTTACCGTCTGCGTGGTTATAAATCTGCCAGTGATTACGCGCCATAAAATACTTACAGGCATATATTGGCCGGCCACCAAGCATGCCTATGCGCCAGTCAAACTCAGTAAAAATGTACTCCTGGGCCAGCACTAACGCGGAGGCTTCAAGCATCATAGCGAGTTTGTCGTGCAAGGCAGCCAGGGTTTCCACTTTATATACGCCTTTGGAAAAGGAGCTCTCCGGTAGCTTTAAAATAATTGGCAACTGCAATGCATCTATTAAAGCCTCACACGTAGTTAACTCTGCATCGGTCACAAACTGGCTCTTCGGTGCAGGCACCTTGTGATAACTAAAAGCATCCTGCAGAAAAATCTTATTGCAACAACGCAGTATGGACTGACTGTCGTCCATTACCACCACGCCTTCACGCTCCGCAGCGCGAGCCAGACGATAAGTCTGATGGTCAATCGCAGTGGTTTCGCGAATAAACAGTGCATCGTACTGCGCAACGTCACCAATGGTTTCTGCAGTGACTACCTCGGCGTGAAAGCCCGCTTTACCGGCCGCTTTAACAAACTGGGCAATGGCTTTTTTGTCACTGGGTGGCGTTGATTCCTCTGGGTCGACCAGGATAGCCATGTCCCAGCGGGATTGTTTGCTTTTTGCCGAGGTGCGCCATTGCTGCTGAGTATACTGACTCAGTCGCTCAACAAAACTGCTATGCAGCGCATCAGGGATCGCATTAAAACCTACCGATTCACAGGCAACCGAGGCCTGCTCCTGTCGAACAGTGAGCTTCAGCAGCGGGCTTGGATAACGATTAAAAGCAGAGGCGGCAATACGTTTCAGGCGGCTGTCTTCCGTTTTTCCAAAGCACACAAAAAACTCACCGCCAAGGCTTTCGATAATGGCCTTTTCCTGAGGTTTAATGACCAGCGACTGACCTTCCTGTCCGGCTTTAACCAGGCGTAAATCATTAATGGTATTTACACTGGGGATCACCCGGTGCTGCCGGGCTTCTGCAAGCAATGAACAGTAATAACCGTTACTCAGGTATTGATCTGTGTCACAGAGGTTAATAACCCGCGTTTTCGGTTCGTTCCATTTTGGATAATCCGCCAGGTATTGCTCAAAACTCAAAACGGTTAATGAGGGTACGTCCAGCATGATGTGTTGATTTGCCACAATCAGAGTGTGATGCATGAAAAGTTGAATGTCCTTACACGAACGTTCGCAGACAATCGGCCCTATTGCCAGATCGCTGCCAGCGTTGATTTATTGCGCTATAGTACTGGTAAGCGAGTCGCGCGAATAACGGATTATTTTTATCGTTACGACCTGTTTTGTTTCTGCTGCGACTGATGTATTTGCAATGTGAAAGGGTTATGCTCTATTCTGCGCCTACCCCGGCACCATTGGTTGGTGCATAGGTTGTTCAAGGAGATTATATGTTGTTAGCGAGTGTCGCTATTCTCGTCGGGTTACCCTTATTATTGTGGAGTGCAGATAAGTTTGTTGGCGGCGCTGCGGTTGTTGCCAAACATTTTGGCCTGTCGCCAATTCTTATCGGGATGCTGATCATTGGCTTTGGCACCTCAGCGCCAGAGATCATCGTTTCGATTATTGCCGCAATGGAACAAAGTTCAGGCATCGCACTGGGTAACGCCTACGGCTCCAACATCGCTAACATCGCACTTATTCTTGGTATTACGGCGCTTATCAGCCCGATAGCGGTTCGCTCTCAAATTATCCGTAAAGAACTGCCTATCATGCTGGGCCTGACCTTCTTTGCAGCCTGGCAGGTGCTCGATTTACAAGTGTCAAAAGATGACGCTTTTTCCCTGCTCGGCCTGTTTATTCTATTGATCTCCTGGAGTATCTGGACAGGTATGAGCGGCGACAAAGACGCCCTCGCCGCAGAATACGATGAAGAGCTTAATCTTGCCGATACTAATCTTAAGAAGGAGACTCTGTGGCTGGTAATAGGGCTTATCATTCTGGTAGCCAGCTCCAGATTATTAGTATGGGGCGCGGTAGAAGTTGCGACCTACTTTGGTGTTAGTGATGTAGTTATTGGTTTAACCATTATTGCCATTGGCACGTCCTTACCGGAACTGGCTTCTTCACTGGTTGCGGTGAAAAAAGGCGAACACGACCTTGCGCTTGGCAACGTGATTGGCTCCAACATGTTTAATACCCTGGCGGTTGTCGGCATTGCCGGGGTCATTCACCCCATGGAAGTCAGCTCTGACTTCCTCTATCGCGATGTTCTGTTTATGCTGGTGGCGTCGGTTGCTCTGTTTATTTTCTGTATTGGCCTTAAAGGGCCTGGTCGCCTGAACAGGCTGGAAGGTGGTGTGTTTGTAGCCGCCTACGCAGGTTACACCTGGTATTTAATTAACAGTAGTTTTATCGGCGGCTAGTAATAATTGCGGGCAGCGCTGACTTATGACAGCGCTGCAGCATTAAGGGTAACCAGGCTCACTGAGCTGATCCCGGCCAGAATAAATAAATTAACCCCATAACGGTCGCTTTTGCGGCGATTGCGGCGCGAACGCAAAAACATGGTGACTAAGCTGGTTACCAGACAAGCCTGCAGTAACATTACCAGCGCATCTATATATTCAGCAGACCAGTTGGTGCGCCCTTCAATTCCCCAGAACTGTTGCACACCGGAAACCATTTCCGGCCGGGCGAAATGAAATAAAATTAAGCAAATAAGCAGCGATAACCAGGCGAGAGAATTTAAGGTAACAACCACCTTGTAATAAGTATCCTGCTCGCGGGATTTCTTCCTGCGTTCCTGACCAAATTTTTGCACTTGTTTCGTTGTCATTTACATCTGTATCGCTAGTATCCTCAAAGCGATTGAGTATACTAGCGCCTGTTTGGCTAAAGAGACTACCACACTGCTTATTATTCAAGCAGGCAACGGATGAAAAACGGCATTTTTACCGCTCTTGTACTTAATATCGGCCAACACGCCATTTTGTTTAATGAATCTGGATGCAATCACGCTTAGCCTATGCGATGATTTGCGATTAAATAAAGACACACTTTGATTGGAGAAAGTAACCATGACACACGCCCCCGTAGTTGACGTACTGGCTGGTAAGTACGCGGTTGGCGAATCGGTAACGGTAAAAGGCTGGGTTCGTACCCGTCGCGATTCAAAAGCAGGCCTTTCATTTATTGCTTTGCATGATGGCAGTTGTTTCGACCCAGTACAGGTCATTGCACTCAATACCTTACCCAATTATGCCGATATTCAACGTTTAACGGCAGGCTGTTCACTGGTGGTTACCGCGAATGTAAAAGCCTCAGAAGGCAAGGGCCAGGCACTGGAACTGGACGCCACGGCAGTGGAAATTGTTGGCTGGGTGGAGAACCCGGATACGTATCCTATGGCTGCTAAGCGCCATTCCATCGAATATCTGCGCGAACACGCCCACTTACGCGCCCGCACCAACGTTATTGGTGCTGTAACGCGTATTCGTAACTGTTTGTCACAGGCGATTCACCGCTTTTTCCATGAACAGGGCTATTTCTGGATCAGCACGCCAATTATTACTGCCAGCGATACTGAAGGTGCGGGCGAATTATTCCGCGTTTCAACGCTGGATATGATGAACATCCCAAAAACCGACAAAGGCGATGTGGACTACAGCGAAGACTTTTTCGGGCGCGAAGCTTACCTGACCGTATCCGGCCAGTTGAACGGTGAAACCTACGCCTGTGCCATGTCTAAAATCTATACCTTCGGACCAACGTTCAGGGCAGAGAACAGCAACACGTCCCGTCACCTGGCTGAGTTCTGGATGATAGAGCCGGAAGTGGCCTTTGCCGACCTGAACGATATCGCCCAGTTATCAGAAGACATGCTGAAATATGTATGCAAAGCGGTTCTGGAAGAACGTGCCGATGATATGGCATTTTTTGCCCAGCGCATTAACAAAGATGCTATCACCCGTCTGGAAAAACTCATCAGCAGCGACTTCGTACGCATGGATTATACCGATGCGATTACCATTTTAGAGAACTGTGGCAAAGACTTCGAGTTCCCGGTGAGCTGGGGTATTGACTTATCCAGTGAACACGAGCGCTATCTGGCTGAAGAGCATGTTGGTGCGCCAATTATCATGCAAAACTACCCGAAAGACATTAAAGCCTTTTACATGCGCTTAAATGACGACGGTAAAACCGTGGCGGCGATGGACGTCCTGGCCCCGGGTATCGGTGAAATCATTGGTGGTTCACAGCGTGAAGAGCGTCTTGATGTGTTCGATAACCGCCTGGAAGAAATGGGCCTGAGCAAGGAAGACTATGGCTGGTATCGCGACCTGCGTCGCTACGGTACCGTACCCCACTCTGGTTTTGGCTTAGGTTTTGAACGCCTGGTAGCCTATGTGACCGGCATGCAAAACGTGCGCGACGTTATTCCGTTCCCACGTACTCCGGGTAACGCCAGCTACTAAGTGACTGGTTCCTACCGGTTATTTGAATACTCACGGGGCGCTTTAAGCGCCCCGTTCTATTTTAAGTCGCCAGTGTTTAGGTTAAGCTAACTAAAACACTTTTCGACGCCCGTGATGTCAGCGCCTCCTCTATGTAATATCACCTGCCCTCAGTGCGAAGCCAATGTTAACGTACCGGCTTTGCAGAATAAACAGCGTGCTGTATGCCCGCGCTGCGGTTATACACTGAGTATTTACCACCGCAATGATATGCCCGCGTCGCTGGCCTTATCGCTGTCAGCGATGATTTTTTTAGTGCTGTCGTTACCTTTTAACTTTCTCTCTTTCAGAGCCAACGGGCAGCAAAACAGTATCGATTTACCAGGTGGTCTGAATGTGCTGGTGGAGCAGGATTATGTCACTCTGGCGGTGATCACCGGCATGGCTACTCTGGTACTGCCAGGGCTGGTGCTGACGGGCTTAATTATCCTGCTCAGTTGCCGTTTACTGACCACACCAAGCCCCTGGATGAAAACCCTGCTGCGCTGGGTAGAATGGCTGATGCCCTGGAGCATGGCGGAAATTTTTCTGCTCGGTACTCTGGTGAGTCTGATCAAAATAACTTCATTGGCTGATATCGCTATCGGCCTGTCCTTTTATGCCTTTGTGCTGTTCAGTGTTTGTATGAGTGCAGCGCTGTTTTATTTTGACGATACCCGCCTCAAGCTATGGCTGCACAATGGTGAATTACCACAAGTAACCCCCCTTACACCGCATGTGGCGAGCCTGAGTATTCAGCGAACCTGGGCATTGCTGTTTACGGCGTTAATCCTGTATATTCCAGCTAATGCACTGCCCATAATGAGCACAGAGCTTTTTGGCAGTTCAGAGCCCAATACCATTATGGGCGGCGTGATATCGTTATGGGAGTCGGGTTCTTACCCGGTCGCCATGGTGATATTTGTCGCCAGTATTGTTATTCCGGTGGCCAAACTGGTGGTACTCGCCAGATTAACTTACGCCGTACAATTTAAAGAACTGACGAATCCCGGCAGGCAAATCCGCTACTACCGGTTTATCGAATTTATTGGCCGCTGGTCGATGATAGACGTATTCGTGGTGGCTATACTTGTAGCACTTATCCAGCTTGGCAGTACCCTGGCGATTCACCCTGGCCCTGCAGCGCTGGCATTTTGTGCACTGGTTTTTATTACCATGCTGGCCGCGATGACATTTGACTCCCGCTTAATCTGGCAGCAAAGGAAAGACTCAGATTTATGACCGATGATGCAGCAGTAAAACCCACAACGCGAATATCCAAAGTCTGGGTAATTCCGATTATTGCGTTATTGATTGGCGCCTGGATGGTGTATTACCAGTGGCAAAATCAGGGCCCACTGATCACCATCGATATGAGTTCCGCCAGTGGCATCGAGGTCAACAAAACACCAATTAAAATCCGCGATCTGGATGTTGGCCAGGTAAAAAAAATCGAACTCAAGCCCGAGCTTGATGGGGTCACCGTAACTGCCCGACTGGAAAAAAGCGCAGCCCGGCTGCTCAATGAAAATACCCGTTTCTGGGTAGTAGCACCGCGGGTATCTTTTTCTGAGGTGTCTGGTCTCAACACGTTACTTTCCGGCAGCTTTATCGCAATGACCGCCGAAGCCGGGCAAACCGAACAGGATCATTTTACCGCGCTGGAACGCCCGCCGGTTACGCCACCGGGTACACCTGGTTTACACGTAGAGTTACGCAGCGATACCGACGATTTAACTTATAAGCCCGGCGATACCATCATTTACAAAGGCTTTAAGGTTGGCGAGTTCGAGGAAGTCCATTTTGATGTTGAGCAAGGCCGTATAACCTACCGGGCATTTATTCATGCCCCCTATCACAAGTTAATCGATGAAAACACACGGTTCTGGAACGTTAGTGGGGTAAAATTGCAGCTGGCTTCTAACGGCCTCACAATCCAGACCGGTAGTCTGGAAACTTTACTGGCCAACGGTGTGACTTTTGGTAACCCCCAGGGCGATACCAAAGGCCAACCTATCGATGATAACGCTGAATTTGTAATTTATGGCGACTATAACGCTGCCGCAGATGAACGCTTTCGTTATGCTGCACAATACGTGCTGCTCATCGACGAAAGCGTGCGCGGGCTTACCGTGGGTGCGCCAGTGGAATACCGTGGCCTGCAAATCGGTAAAGTCGCCGCGATTAACTCCAATAACATGGACATCGGCAGCTTACTGGATGATGAGTATCCTATTCCGGTATTAATTAATATTTATCCGGGTAAAGCGCGCCTGGAAGACAGCGAAGAAGGACTGGCCTTTTTACGCGACCGCCTGGGCCGCTGGATCCGTAAAGATCTCAGAGCCACGTTACGCATGGGTAACTTTATAACCGGTGGCTTATTTGTTGATTTACAGCATGTAGACCAGCCAGAAACGGCATCACTGCTATCAGTGAATGACATAGACGTTATTCCCACCGTCTCCAGTGAGTTTACTCAGCTGACCCAAAAAGCCGACGCCATTTTAGATAAAATCAACGCATTACCGCTGGAAACCCTGATTGCAGATATTACCGCCGTAATAGAAACCCTCAACGCTGCCGCCGAATCGGTGAATGAGACCAGTGACAATTTCGACGAAACCATCGCGGCGCTCGACACGGAAGCACTGAACGATCAGATCCAGCACAGTTTAAAAGCCTTTGAGGGTCTCCTGCAGCACTATTCAGAGGGCGGGTTAAGTAAAGCGGAAATCGCCAATACCGTAGACTCATTACAAGAAACGCTCAGGGCCATTCAACCACTGCTGATGCAACTTAATAAAACCCCGAATGGCCTGATTTTCTCAGATAATGCCGAGATAGATATTCAGCCTCAGGCGCAGGAGCAAGACCAATGAAAAAGTGGATAGCAGGCATTGCAGTGCTGTGGTTAGCAGGCTGCAGCAGTAAGCCAATCGGTTTAAATTATTATATGCTGCACGAGCCAACGCTGGTGGCCGCGGAGTCGAGTACCGATATCAGCAACCAGCCCACGATTTTTTTACGCTCGCTGAGTGCACCGGATTATTTAAAGCAACGTAACCTCAGTTTACAGCTCAGCGACAGCGAAATACATTTCGCGCCAAAGCACGTTTGGGCAGAGCCCTTTGACCGTGACTTTAAGATGGCGTTTAGCGAATCCTTGTCTGTGAAGCATAAAATGCGTCTTCGAGTGCAAAGCAAGTGGACAAATCCTGCCCAACCGGAGTACATTTTAGATATACAGCTGGACGACTTTATTCCAACCTATGATGGCAGACTGGTTCTGAAAGGAAAATTCAGGCTGGAAACAGACGGAGCGCCACCGCAGATTGTCCGGTTTAATTACTGGCTGCCACTCAACAAGGATGGTTTTGCGTTTTCAGTATCGCAGATGCGACTGCTGATCGATAAATTAACCAACGATGTTGTAACCAGAGTTGAAGCAGGCAGATAACCCTTACATCATTTTTACTAAGCTATTCGATAGCCTTATCACCAGTGGCTGCCGCCCCGGCCATGACGAAGACACTAATCGCAAGATAGTCGTTATCAACCTGTTCGCGATAGTGGGCATGTCCATCACGCTGGTACTGGGAATCAAAGCCCTTTTCAACGAACAGCTTACTCTTGGCATTGTGTTGCTGTCATCGGCGACCCTGTTTGGCCTGTGTAAAGGGGTGTTGCTGCACAGTAAGTTAAAAAACAATCATATTATTGCCCCTACCCTGCTGGTACTCTGCCTGCTTAGTCTGATGCTGTATCTGGTCATATTCGGTGGCGTGGCTGGCACCGGCCCGCTATGGATTTTTGTGCTGCCCCCGGTCGCCATGTTTTTTGCCGGGGTATTCTGGGGGATTATTACCGTTGGCCTGTTTATCGCGCTGTGCGCGGTCATTCTGTTCACCCCCGGTGATGCGCTGCTGATCGCCAGTTATACGCACGAATTTAAAGTGCGTTTGTTGTTGTCTTTCGCCACCGTGACCTTTTTATCGGCCTTTTACGAGCACAGCCGGCAAACCAGCTTTATCATCATTCGCGATATCAGTGAAAAATTTGAACGACAGGCATTATATGACGCGCTGACCAACCTGCCTAACCGGCGCGGCATTCAGAAGTTTATCGATCACGAGATAAACCGCGCTAAACGGCAGCAGGAACAACTAACCCTTATTCTGTGTGATATTGATCGGTTTAAACAGGTCAATGATAACTACGGCCATGATGGTGGGGACATTGCGCTTAAGCATGTTGCTGACCTGTTTAAGGAGGTCATCAGGGAACAGGATGGCGTGGCACGCTGGGGCGGCGAAGAATTTCTGTTTGTTCTGCCTACCACCAATGAGAGCAATGGCGTGGTACTGGCTGAGAAAATCCGCGAAACAATTCAAGCAACGCCGGTACAAATCAAAAACACCTCACTGACAATTACCGCCAGCTTTGGTGTGGCGCAAATTCACCTGGAAAATGGTCTTAACAATGCCCTTTCACTGGCAGACAAGGCACTTTACCGGGCCAAAGAAAAGGGTCGCAATAAGGTCCTAAGTGCGTCATCATTAACACCTTAAAACGATAGGCTTTCGCAGTATCACTTTTTAATAGTTCGTTACAATTATAAAGCGATCCGATGGCTGTCATCGCTCATAATATAAATCTAAAGAAAAGCGTATCCAGGGTCAAAGGAAGTACAAAATATGAAGTTGATAAGAGTGATCTTACCAATAGCCATCATTGTTCTGGGGATTGGAGCAATGAAGACTGTTACCGCGCTAGGTGACACCACAGAAGAAAACGAGTCGGTCGACACCCGTCCGACCGTGCGGGTTACCCAGTTAAAGCCAGAATCCTTTGCCATAAATATTGAAGCTTTCGGCGAACTTGCGCCATTAGAAAGCACCCGCCTGGCGGCCCAGGTGAGCGGAGAAGTGGTAGAATGGAATCCGACATTCGTTGCCGGCGGCATTGTTAAGCGTGGCGAGATGCTGTTCTCAATTGAAAAAGATGCGTACACCGCAGCCCTGTTACAAGCAGAATCAGCGCTCGCCAATGCTCAGGCAGCGCTGATAGAAGAAAAAGCCCTGGCCAATGTTGCCGAGCGTGAAGCCGCCACCTTACCCAATTCAAGAGTAACCGATTTATACCTGCGTAAGCCACAGATTTTATCTGCTGAAGCAGCGGTTAAGGCCGCCCAGGCACAAATGAAAATTGCTAAGCGTGACCTCGCCAACACTGAGGTGGTTGCGCCCTACGATGCTTTAATTGTTAGTCGCTCTATTGGTAAAGGGGATTTTCTTACCGTGGGAACCTCTGCGGCCACCTTGTACAATGTGGAAGTAGGCGAAGTGACTTTCCCTCTGGCACGTTTCGACCAGGCCTTCCTGCCTGAAGCCCTCAATGGTATTGAAGCAACAGTCTCCTTGCTTAACGGCACAACCGACGAAATTAAACGCTCTGCCACCATCGTTCGCGACTCAGGCATTTACGACAGCGCGACTCGAATGACCCACCTGGTAGCCAGAGTTAACGACCCTTACGGTTTAACTACGCAACAGCCTGTGCTGCGGTTTGGTGCTTACACTAAAGTGTCGTTTACCGGTAAGACCATCGATAATGTTTACCGAATCCCGCAGGAACTGATTACCCGACGTCAACTGTGGATCCTCGATGAAGCCGACAAACTGGTCGCCAAACCGGTTGAGGTAGTGCGTGAAGTTGACAGTGAGTTTTTAATTCGGGTAGATATTGCCGCTGATGATCGCATTGTTATGACACTGCCTGAGTATCCGCAGAATGGAATGGCCGTAAAGGTCATTGAAGGTGCCGATAAACTCGTCGCAAAACAACCTTAATCAACGGAAATCAGCGTAATGTCAGATCCATTAAACCCTCAAACCGGGCTTATTTCGTGGTTTGCCCGTAATTCGGTTGCCGCCAACCTGCTGATGATATTCATCCTTATTATGGGTGCCTTTGGCTACAAAACCATTCAGCGCCAGATGTTTCCGAATATTGAGAGAAACTATATTAATATTTCGGCGCAATACCGCGGTGCGTCTCCCCAGGAAATTGAAGAAAGTATCCTGATCAAGATAGAAGAGAGCCTGAAAGACGTTAGCGAAATTAAACGCACAGTATCCCGCGCTTTCAGAAACAGCGGCCGGGTGTCGCTGGAAATCGATAAAGATGAAGAGCTGACCGATGTGCTCGATAAGGTAAAGCTGCGCGTCGACAGTATTGCCACCTTCCCGGCCGATATGGAGCCGGTCACCATTTCTCAGGCTGAGTTTCAGCAGCAGGTGTACGAAATGGCCCTGGTGGGTGATATTCCATTGGAGGAATTAAAGCCTATCGCCAAGGAAATTGAGGATGACTTACTCCAGTTAAGTAATGTTTCCCTGGCCAATGCCCGGGTACCAACCGATGAAATTGCCATCGAAATTAAGCCTGAACTGCTGCGCATGTATAACCTGACAATTTCAGACGTCACCAATGCCATCAATCAGTACTCTGCCAACATTTCAGCCGGTCAATTACGTACTGACGCAGGCCTGGTCTCGGTGCGGATTGAAAGTCAGTTTTATGATGGCGATGAGTTTGCCAGCATCCCGGTCAAGATTGGCCCGGATGGCGCGAAGGTCGTGCTCTCTGATATCGCCGACATTAAAGATGGCTTTACTGAAGGCGAGCGCTACTTCCGCTATACCGGGCAAAATGCGGTATTGATTGCAGTAAACGCAACTAAATCGCAGAGCATTGTGCCGATTGCTGAAACGGTAAAAGATTTCATGGCATTTAAGAACACAGAGTTGCCAGCCGGTTTAGAGCTTAAAGAGCTGGTCGACATGACCTACTACTTAAATGCCCGCCTGAACATGATGCTCAACAACCTGTTTCAGGGCTCGTTACTGGTTGCTCTGATGTTGACGATCTTCCTGCGCTTCCGCCTGGCTTTCTGGGTTATGGTGGGGCTACCGCTGTGCTTCTTAGGCGCAGTTATGCTAATGCCAGTGTTTGGCGTAAGTGTAAATATCCTGTCGTTGTTCGCCTTTATCATGGTACTGGGTATTGTGGTGGATGATGCCATTGTAATAGGAGAAAGTGCCTACACCGAAATAGAACAACGAGGGCCCGGGGTAGAAAACGTTATCCGCGGGGCCAAGCGTGTAGCAACGCCAGCGACCTTTGGTGTACTTACCACCATAGCCGTGTTTGCGCCATTTACCCTTAGTAGCGGTCCCGAGGGGGAATTCTTTTACAATATCGCCATTGTTGTGATCTTGTGCCTGACCTTTAGTCTGATTGAATCCAAGCTTATCCTGCCTGCGCACATTGCCCATATAAAATTCAGCAAAGTAAAACCTGACGGCTGGCGCTCTCGCTTCAATGCGCGGTTTAATCAGTTTATTCATGGCCCGTACCGTGGCACCGTCGAAAAAGCCGTGCAGTGGCGCTGGGCCGTTCTAGCTGGTTTTGTTGCCATGCTAATGCTGAGCTGGGGCCTGGTTGCCGGTAATCATGTGCGCATGATACCTCAGCCCAAGGTGCCTCATGACTTCCCCAGCATCGGCATTGAGATGAACGAAAATGTGTCGGATATGGCGACCATCGAAGCATTAAAAACCGTCGAATCAGTGATTTGGCAAATTGAAGAAGAAACTATCAAGGAATATGGCTCTGGCATGATCCGTGATCTGCTGGCATTTAATGAATCCCGTACCGAAGCGCGGTTGGTTATTCCTCTGGTCGATGAGGACGCACGTCACTTTAATACCTTTGAACTGGCCCGTAAGTGGCGCGAAAAGATCCCTGAAATCGCCGGTATGAAGAGCTTCAGTATTGAAGACGATGTGAACGGTGGTGGCGACAACGGTGAATTTGGCTACCTGCTGTATGGTGCCGACATTAAGTCACTGAACGAAGCGGGGCTGCGCTTTATTCAGATGTTGCAACAGGAAAAGGGCCTCTATGATGTGAGCTCCACCATTGACCCGGCCAGTAAAGAAGTGCGCATGGAACTGTTACCGGCAGCCTACGAGCTTGGCCTGAATCTGCGTAGCATTGCAAACCAGGTTGGCCTGAGCTTTTACGGCGGTGAAGCCCAGCGAGTGATCCGTGACGGCGAGGAAGTCCGGGTGATGGTGCGCTATCCTCGATTAACCCGGGAGCGTTTTTCTGACCTGAAATACACAGTGATTACCACACCAGAGGGTGAGGAAGTCATGTTGGGTGACGTGGTCACTCTGAGCGAAGAACCCGGAATCAGCTACATTCGTCGTGAAGAGGGCTATCGCTCCGTGTATGTCTATGGCGCTATCGACGAAGAACAGGTTGAACCTAACGAGGTGGTAGCCAGTATTGATCAAAAACTGCTGCCACAGCTGTTCGAGGAATTCCCCAATGTACAAACCCAACTGGGTGGCGACATTGAAGAGCAACAGGCGCAACAAGACGAACAAATCATGTTCTTTGTGGCTGCGATGATCATGGTGTACATCCTGCTGGCAGTGCCGCTGAAGAGTTACGGTCAGCCGTTAATCATCATGTCGGTAATTCCCTTCAGCCTGACCGGTGCCATCTGGGCTCACTACCTGCTGGGCCTTGATCTGAGTATGATGTCGACCTTTGGTCTGATTGCGGCGGCCGGGGTAGTTATCAATGACTCCCTGGTAATGACCGATTACATAAACCAGAAGCGTCTGGAGGGCCACTCCATACTGCAAGCTGTTCAGGAAGCTGGCTGCGCCCGTTTCAGAGCAATAACCTTAACGTCGATAACGACCTTTGCTGGGGTTATGCCAATCCTGTTTGAAACCAGCCTGCAGGCCAAATTTGTCATTCCAATGGCCGCTGCGCTGGGTTCTGCAGTGTTGTACGCGACTTTGGTTACCTTGCTACTGGTGCCCTGCCTGTATTTGATTTTGCAGGACCTGACTACCCTGTTCGGTAAATTCTTTGGCTTGTTTCCACTGATGAAAAATAAACTAACAGGTAAATCTCCCCAGCTTTCTTAACACAATTAACTTCGGGGAGGCCGGTTGCCAAACCGTGCTCCCCGCATGCTTTTCAGTTAAACTTTCCCATCATTAACAACAAAATGTAGTAACAACCTGCCTCTGGCATGGCTCGACCGAGGAGACCCTATGGCCATCACTATTCGCCCCGCTCAGACAACAGATACCGAAACTATCTTACACTTCATCAAAGAGCTGGCTATTTACGAAAAGGCTGAGCATGAAGCCAAAGCCACTCCTGAGCATATTCACAATACCCTGTTTTGCGAAACACCCCATGCCCATGGGCTCATTTGCGAACATGATGGCCAGCCCATCGGTTTCGCAATTTACTTCTTCAGTTACTCTACCTGGCAGGGCCAGTACGGTATTTACCTTGAAGATCTGTATGTTTCACCACAAAGCAGAGGACTCGGCGCAGGTAAACAACTGCTAACCCATCTTGCAGGTATTGCCGTGGAAAAAGACTGTGGAAGATTTGAGTGGAGCGTGCTCGACTGGAATCAGCCAGCCATTGATTTTTATGAATCACTGGGCGCTAAGCCCCAGGGCGAATGGATCCGCTACCGGTTAGACGGTGATGCGCTTAAAGCATTAGGTAGCCAGGCCTGAGCCAATAGTTGATACCAAAAAGCTAACGACTAACGGCGTTTCTCTACCGAGGCGCCAAAATAACGAAAAATATCCCGCCAGCTAACAATCCCAACCGGCTTATCAAACTCGTCGATAACCGGTAAACAAGAAATCTTATGTTGATTAAATAAACCGATGGCGCGCACCATGGTGTCGGTAACTTTAAGAGAAATAACGTCCCGGCTCATAATCTGATGCACCTTGCGCTCCAGCGTGGCACGGTCGCGGATTCGCTCACTAATACTATCAATGAAAGGGCTGATAGCCTTGAGGTAATCGCGGTCTGACAGGACGCCCACCAACTTTTCATCTTCAACCACCAGCAAATGATGAAAGCCACTGGCTTCGAATATCTCTCTGACCACAGTCAGTGAATCGTCCATTTGAACGGTCACTATGCGGCGGGTCATAACACTGGGTATACTCATTTCATACTGCTCCGTGACTGGCGACAACAAACGGCCTAAAGACTCTGTTTCATCAGTGGAAATCTCCACATTACCGTGTAATAGTAGTTTATAAAGTCAATGACAATATAACAATTCGAAGGACGTCAAATGACCATTCGCCTTTATACGCGACTCCTCAACCATCCTTATCTGATTATTCTGTTCAGTAGTATACTGATTCTCGCACTGGCAGCGGGCGCTCAGAACCTCTATTTCCGCGGCGACTATAAGACCTTTTTTCGCGAGGATAATCCGCAACGGGTAGCATTTGAAGAAATGCAGGATATGTTTAATAAAACGGAGTCGGTAAATATTCTGGTTGTGCCGGATTCAGGCAACGTATTTAACGCCACGACGCTGAATCTGATTAAAGCCCTCACTGAAGAAGCCTGGCAAACTCCCTACTCTATTCGCATTAACTCTGTTACCAATTTCCAGCATACCTATGCTGAAGGTGATGATTTAATCGTCGATAAGCTCTATCCGGACTGGCAAACCCTCACCCCAGAAGTCATCGACAATATCGAACAAGTCGCTCTGAGTGAACCTGATGTGGTGAACAGGCTGGTTTCACCAGATGGTCAGGTGGCAGTTATCAGTATAACCGTACGCATGAGCGATGGTGACCAAACACCGGAAGTGGCGGAAATTGGCGACTTTGTAAAAGATATTAAAAACCGGATCGCTTCAGAGCACCCTGATCATAAGCTGTATTTAACCGGCGTGGTAATGCTCAATGATGCCTTCCAGATTGCCGCTAACGACGATGCAGCCACCTTAGTACCGGCCATGTTTGCCGCTATTATTGTGATGATTGGCGTGCTGATGCGATCCTTTTTTGCCGCCGTGACTACTTTGGTAATAGTGGCAACTACCATTGCCGCAACGATGGGATTCGCAGGCTGGAGCGGTTTCTTTTTAAGTGTTTCAACGGTCAATGTACCCACCATGGTGATGACCCTGGCAGTAGCTGACTGCGTCCACGTGATAGCTTCCTGGTTTCAACATATGCGTGAAGGCGAAAGTCGCGATGAAGCCCTGCACAATGCCCTGGCATTAAACTTTATGCCGGTGGTTATTACTTCAGTTACCACTTCAATTGGGTTCTTAACCCTAAATTTTTCCGATGTGCCGATTCTGGTCGACCTGGGGAATCTTACAGCGATGGGCGTCATGCTCGCTTGTGTACTGGCTCTCACACTGTTACCGGCAATGCTTAAAATTCTGCCAATTAAACCACCGCAGCAAACCAGCACTAAACCGCTGCCCTGGCTCACCGGGTTGGGTGAATGGGTGATCACCTATCACCGCCGGGTTTTACCTTACAGTGCAATCGTTTTTGTAACCGCATTGATTCTGGCTTCCACCAACCAGTTAAATGACATTGCTATAAAATACTTCAGTCAGGATAACACCTTCCGTCAGGCGGCCGATTATCAGTCAGAACACCTAAGCGGTCTCGCCACCATTGATTTTGCCATTTACACCGATGAGATCTCCGGTATTAACAAACCGGAAGTATTAACCTCGGTGCAGGCACTGACCGAATGGTTGAGGGCGCAGCCAGAGGTTGATCATGTTTCTTCCATTAGTGACACCTATAAAAAGCTCAACAAAAACATGAATTATGATAATGAGAGTTTTTACCGGTTGCCGCTTGATGTGGAACTGGCTGCCCAGTATCTGTTGCTGTTTGAGATGTCTCTCCCCTATGGCCTCGACTTAAATAACCAGATTGATGTCGACAAAGCCGCAACCCGAATTAGCGTGACGCTGGATAACCTTGGCAGTAAAGAGCTCACGGCCTTTGAACAGCGCGCCAAGGACTTCTTCAATAAACTGGCGCCTGAGCTTAGGTTAACCGCGGCAAGCCCTGCTCTGATGTTTGCTCACATTGGTGAGACCAATATGCAAAGTATGCTGAAGGGCTCGCTTACGGCGCTGGTGATCATATCAGGGCTGCTGGTCTTTGCCTTAAAATCCCTGAAACTGGGAGCGATCAGCCTGGTGCCCAATTTACTGCCAGCCGGGTTAGGGTTCGGCATCTGGGCCATGCTCTCGGGTGAAATCAATATGGCGCTTTCGGTGGTGCTCAGTATGACACTGGGGATCATTGTGGATGACACGGTGCATTTTTTATCGAAATACAAAAAAGCCCGGGAACAAGGTAAAAGTGCCGAAGAAGCCGTGCGATATGCTTACAAAACCATTGGTCAGGCGCTTATTGTAACTACCACAGTGCTGACCGTGGGCTTTGGTATTCTTAGCCTGTCCAGTTTTGCGCTCAATTCAGATATGGGCCTGCTGACCGCCATTATCCTGGTGGGTGCGCTGGTGATCGACTTACTGTTTCTGCCTGCGTTTTTACTCTGGCTGGATACCGAGCGAACGGCTAAAACTCACTCGTAGATATCAATGTGCGGAGCATCAGGATCATGATGATGTTCTGGTGTTTCGCCATGACTGTCGTAGAGCAGTTCTTCCTCATCTTCCGGCGCTGGTGCAGCAGATTGTTCATCAGCCTGCTTTTGATGCTGCTGCCGGGATGACTCCTGCTCCTGGCGGGGTGCTTTTTCATGCACCTTATATTGCTCCTGCTCACTGATCAGGCGTTCTTCATCATGGGTTTCTTTCTCATCTTCAGACAGGTGCTTAGCCCGGGCTTCTTTACTGACCCGCTTGACCTTTTCGTCGACTACCACCGGCACTTTGCCTTCCCGTGGCAAAACCGAAAACAATAGATCGTTACTCATAACAACCACCTCCCAACCTTTGCCTCAACTATACGCCTTTATGTATAATTATTCACCAGCTTAGGGTATTCATTCCAATCTGACAGGTCTTATAACCATTAATTAGAGTATATTTACCCGCAAAAGTTGCAAAACACTTGCAATGGCTGCGCGTCTTGGCTATTGTTTGCGCGTCTAAATTAATGAACAAAATTTAATACATGATTAAACGCGCCGCCATTCATCACCACCATCATAAAGCATAACCTTTCAGGTTTGTGCTGGAAGGTTGTTGTTTTCCTTCCAGTGGCGCAGATAAAGAATATCGACCCCCGGAAGGAAACTTCCGGGGGTTTTTCGTTAATGGCGCACCAAATTCAGGACTAATTAGAGGACCATCACCATGAGTGATAACAGCAGACTGCGAATTGCAATTCAAAAATCCGGTCGTTTAAGCGACGACAGCATTGCACTTCTTAAAGCTATAGGCATTAAACTCAACATTCGCGATCGCCTGCTGATTGCCCATTCTACCAATGAGAATATCGACCTGCTGCGTGTTCGCGATGATGACATTCCGGGCCTGGTTATGGACGGTGTTGTTGACATGGGCTTTATTGGTGAAAACGAGTTAGAAGAGAAAATGCTCGAGCGTCAGGCCGCTGGTAAAGCAGCCGATTTCGAAGTGCTGCGTCGTCTTGATTACGGCGGTTGTCGTTTATCTCTCGCTGTTCCTACTGAGATGGACTACAACGGCGCAGCCTCTCTGGGCGGTAAAAAAGTCGCCACTACCTACCCTTATTTACTTGAACGTTACTTCAAAGAGCAAGGCATTAACGCCAAAGCGGTCATGCTGACAGGCTCGGTAGAAGTAGCGCCTCGCGCCGGTGTAGCCGACGCCATCTGTGATTTGGTATCAACTGGTGCCACCCTTGAAGCCAACGGCCTGCAGGAAGAAGAAGTGATCTTCCGCTCAAAAGCCGTGCTGATTCAACGTGCCGATGGTGAACTGAGTGCCGAAAAACAAGCGTTGATCAACCGTCTGGTGCCGCGCATTGATGGCGTTATTCAGGCCAAAGAAAGCAAATACATTATGCTGCACGCGCCAAAAGCGTATCTGGAGCAGGTAAAAAGCTTACTCCCGGGCGCTGAGAACCCAACCGTGCTGCCACTGGCTGGCAGCGACGACACCGTAGCTATCCATGTTGTCAGCCCTGAGAACCTGTTCTGGGAAACCATGGAAAAGCTCAAAGCATTAGGTTGCAGCTCTATTCTGGTTATGCCAATTGAAAAGATGATGGGTTAAAAAGCGAGGCTAATCCTATGATTAACTGGTCTACTCTGACTTCTGCACAACAAGTTGACGCGCTGGCTCGTCCGGCAATGGCCGACAGCGCCAAACTCAGGGCAACCGTGGCAGACATCCTTGCAGAAGTGCTTACGCGCGGTGATGAGGCGGTACTGGAATTTACCCGCCGTTTCGACTCGCCTGAGCTTACCAGCCTGAAACTCAGTATTGAAAAACGTGATGAGCTGGCTGCTCGTGTGACGCCTGAAGTACAGGATGCCATTCAAACGGCGTTTGCCAATGTAAAACAATTCCACGAAGCTCAGTACCCACAGGACATCCGGCTTACCACTACGCCAGGCGTCGTCTGCGAGCAACGTTTTACTGCGCTGGAAGCGGTAGGTTTATACATCCCGGGAGGCAGTGCGCCACTGCCCTCTACCGTTATGATGCTGGGTGTACCGGCGATGGTAGCTGGCTGCGAGCGCAAGGTACTTTGTACCCCGCCTAATGCCGGGCAGGAAATTGCCCCTGAGATTGCTTTTGCCGCCAAATGCTGCGGTATTGGTGAGATTTATCTGTGTGGCGGCGCGCAGGCGATTGCCGCGATGGCCTTTGGTACCGACACCATCACCAAAGTCGATAAAATCTTCGGCCCCGGTAATAGCTTTGTTACCGAAGCCAAACAGCAGGTGAGTCAGCGCGCCGACGGTGCCGCCATTGATATGCCTGCCGGACCATCAGAAGTACTGGTGCTGGCTGATGAAAGCGCCGATGCCGACTTTGTTGCCTCTGACTTGCTTTCCCAGGCCGAACACGGCCCGGATTCACAGGCTATTCTGGTCACTAACAGTGCTGAGCTGATTGAGGCAGTAGAAGCAGCGGTAGCCAAACAACTGGCACAGCTATCACGCAACAGTATTGCCAGCAAGGCCATGGAAAACGCCCGTTATATTCTGACCAGCTCAGTGAACGAAGCCATTGCCGTGAGCAATCAGTACGCGCCTGAGCACTTAATTGTGCAATGTGATAATTCACGGGGGTTACTGCCGCTGATAAAACATGCCGGCTCAATATTTTTAGGCCCGTGGTCACCGGAGAGTGCCGGCGATTACGCCTCTGGCACCAACCACGTGTTGCCGACTTATGGCTACGCCAGAAATTACTCCAGCCTGGGACTGCTGGACTTTATGCGCCGCTACACAATTCAGGAACTCAGTGAAGACGGCATGCGCAATTTAGGCCCGGCCATTATGCAACTGGCTGATGCCGAAGGGCTCGATGCTCACCGCAATGCGGTTGGCTATCGGCTGGACAAATTGAACAAGCAAAACGATTAACTTACAGAGACCGCTATGACGAGCAAACTGGTTGATACTTTAATCAACGCCAATCTGGTGCCGCTGAAACCCTATGAATCAGCGCGCCGGTTATTTTCCGGTGGTCAGGACTGGCTAAACGCCAACGAGTCGCCTTTTGCCAATCCTTACGATATTGATTCGGGTAACTTTAACCGTTACCCCTCCTGTCAGCCCCACAGCGTAATCAACGGCTATGCCGACTATGCCGGTGTCGATAAATCACAACTGATTGTCACCCGCGGCGCCGATGAAGGCATTGAGCTGTTAATCCGCACCTTCTGTACCCCGGGCGAAGATAATATTCTGATTTGTCCGCCAACCTATGGCATGTATGCCATCAGCGCGGAAACCTGTGATGTAGGCATTAAACGCGTTCCCTTAAACGACGATTTCAGCCTGGATGTCGACGGGATTTGCGCGACAGAAAGCGTTAACCTGGTGTTTATTTGTGCGCCCAACAACCCCACCGGCACTCAGGTGAGTCAGGCTGATTTAACCGCCGTGCTGGAACACTTTGCCAACACCGCACTGGTAGTGGTAGACGAAGCCTACATCGAGTTTGATATCGACAACACCTGGGCAACGCAGCTGGCAGCGTATCCTAACCTGGTGGTACTACGTACGCTTTCCAAAGCCTTTGCCCTGGCCGGCTTACGCTGTGGATTTACTATTGCCAGCGAAGCGATTATTCAGTCGCTGTTAAAAGTGATTGCGCCCTACCCCATTCCGGAGCCGGTGGCGCAAATTGTGGCGCAGGCACTAACGGCCGAGAATATTGAGCGAATGCAGCAACAAGTGGCGTTTTTAAATGAACAGCGCACCACGCTGCAGGCAGAGCTGGCCAAACGGCCCGGCGTAGCACTGGTTGGCGATGTGAAAGCCAACTATATTTTGTTCCGCCACAGTCACTGCGCGCAGATCATGCAATACCTGGTAAGTCAGGGCATGCTTATACGCGATCAGTCCAAACAACTTAACCTGCAAGACTGCCTGCGGGTAACTATTGGCAGCGCTGAACAGAATCAGCGTTTACTTTCCTTATTAGACGCTTATTTTGAGCAAGCGGGAGCATCACTGTGAGCCAGCAAGCTATTTTATTTATCGACCGTGACGGCACTCTGGTAGAAGAGCCACCTATCGACAAGCAACTCGACAGCCTCGAAAAGCTGGTATTCGAACCTCAGGTGATCCCGGTTTTATTAAAACTGAAAGCCGCCGGTTTTAAACTGGTAATGGTAACCAATCAGGATGGTCTGGGTACCGACAGCTTTCCGCAGGCCGATTTTGACCTGCCCCACAATGCCATGATGGCGGTGTTTGAAAGTCAGGGCGTAACCTTTGACGACGTGCTGATTTGCCCGCACTTTGATGAAGACAACTGCTCATGCCGTAAGCCAAAACTTGGCCTGGTCAAAGACTACCTGCAACAGGGTAAAGTCGACTTTACCCGCTCTTACGTGATTGGCGATCGCATGACGGATATGCAGTTGGCCGAAAATATGGGGATCAAAGGTATTCAGTACAGCCGTGACGACATTAACTGGCCGGCTATCGAGAAGCAGTTACTGGCGTCTTCCCGCATTGCTGAAGTCACCCGAACGACCTCTGAAACCGACATTCATGTGCGGGTAGATTTAGACTCGGCTGCAAAGTCAAGCATTGCCACCGGCATGGGCTTTTTCGACCACATGCTCGACCAGATTGCCACCCACGGTGGCTTTGAGCTACAGCTTAAAACCGATGGCGATCTGCACATCGACGATCACCACAGTGTGGAAGATACCGCATTGGCGTTAGGTGAAGCCCTTAAGAAAGCACTGGGTAACAAACGCGGCATTGGCCGCTTTGGATTTGCTCTACCGATGGATGAGTGTCGCGCCGAGTGTATTATGGATATTTCCAATCGCCCATACCTGAAATTTGATGCCAAATTCAGTCGTGATCAGGTTGGCGAAATGGCCACCGAGATGGTTGAGCACTTCTTTTATTCACTAGCCCAAAGCATGGGACTGTCGCTGCACTTATCCACCAGCGAAGGTAATGCTCACCATCAGGTAGAGAGCCTGTTTAAGGTATTTGGCCGGGCCTTACGTCAGGCAATTACCCGTTCGGGTGATGCCCTGCCAAGCAGTAAAGGAGCCCTGTAATGACCCAGCAAACCATTGTTATTGTTAACACCGGTTGCGCCAATATTTCTTCGGTTAAATTTGCCCTTGAGCGTTTGGGTGTCAGCGTAACGGTATCAGACGATCCGGCGGTCATTAAAAGTGCCGATAAGGTATTTTTACCCGGCGTCGGGGCGGCTGGCGCGGCCATGACCAGCATTACTGCCAAACAGCTTATCCCTACCCTGCAAGGATTAACCCAGCCGGTCCTGGGAGTATGCCTGGGCATGCAGCTTATGGTTGAGCAATCTGATGAAGCCACTACTGGCACCATCGATTGCTTAAAATTGTTACCCGGCCATGTTAAACGTATGCAGGCGGGTGAACTACGCTTACCCCACATGGGCTGGAATACCATTAGCCCGGTCGGCGACTCTCCGCTGTTTAAAGGGTTAGGCGAAGGCACCTATTTTTATTTTGTGCACAGCTTTGCCGTGCCGGTTTATGAACATACTCTGGCGAGTTGCGAGTACGGCCAGACCTTTTCGGCTGCTATCCGGCACAATAATTTCTTCGGGGTGCAATTCCACCCTGAGCGTTCAGGTGAAGCCGGCGCGCAACTGCTAACCAACTTTGTGAACCTATAATCATGATTATACCTGCTATCGATTTAATCGACGGCGCCGTGGTGCGACTGTACCAGGGCGACTATAACCAAAAAACCCAGTATACCCTTGACCCGGTTGAGGTTGTGCACAGCTATGCTGATCAGGGTGCCGAGTGGTTGCACATTGTAGACCTTACCGGTGCCAAAGACACAGACAAACGTCAGTTAGAACTGATCCGCGCCATGGTAGATACCAAGCGTATGAAATTCCAGTCTGGCGGTGGCATTCGTGAAGAGCGCGAAGTAGCACAACTGCTTGAATCTGGTGTAAGCCGGGTGGTCATTGGCTCACTAGCCGTAAAACAAACCGAGCTGGTAAAAAGCTGGGTAAAGCAATACGGGCCTGAGCACATAGTACTGGCGCTGGATATTAACATCGACGATGACGGCAATAAGTTTATTGCAACCCACGGCTGGCAGGAAAATTCCGGCGTATCACTGGAGCAAATCCTCGAAGCCTTTGCCGAAGTGGAAGCTAAACACGTACTGTGCACCGACATAAGCCGTGACGGCACACTGCAGGGTTCAAACGTTCAACTGTATACCGAAGTGAGCAAACAGTTCCCTAACGTATTCTGGCAGGCCTCTGGCGGTATAGGCGGGCTCGATGATATTCGCGCGTTACGCCCTACCGGTGTAGGCGGTGTTATTTTAGGCCGGGCACTACTGGAAGGTAAATTCACCGTTGAGGAGGCTATCGCATGCTGGCAAAACGGATAATCCCCTGTCTGGACGTACGCGACGGTAAGGTGGTTAAAGGCGTACAATTTCGTAATCACGAAATCATTGGCGACATCGTACCGCTGGCGGAACAATACGCCAAAGCAGGTGCTGACGAACTGGTCTTTTATGATATTACCGCCAGCTCCGATCAGCGCGTAGTAGATAAAAGCTGGGTGAGCCGCATCGCTCAGGTCATTGATATTCCTTTCTGCGTAGCGGGCGGGATTAAGTCAGTAGAAGACGCCGGGCGCATTCTTGAAATGGGCGCGGATAAAATTTCGATTAACTCCCCGGCCCTGACCAATCCTGAACTGATCAATGAACTGCACGATGTGTATGGTCAGCAGTGCGTGGTAATTGGTATCGACAGTTTTTATAACGAAGCCAACAACCAGTACGAAGTGTACAAATTTACCGGTGACGAAAGCCGCACTCAGCAAACTGCCTGGCAAACCCTGGACTGGATCAAAGAAGTGCAGTCACGTGGTGCCGGTGAGATAGTGCTTAACTGTATGAATCAGGATGGCGTGCGCAAGGGCTATGACATTGCGCAGCTGGCAGCAGTAAGAGAAGTTTGTAACATCCCACTGATTGCCTCAGGCGGTGCTGGTGCCATAGAACACTTTACCGATGTATTTAAGCAAGCCGATGTCGACGGCGCGCTGGCAGCTTCAGTGTTTCATAAAGCCATTATTAACATCGACGAATTAAAAGCGACTCTGGTAGCTGCCGGTGTCCCCATGCGCCAGCGTTATACGGTTGGGGCATAAGGAAACAACTATGAAAATTACTCAAGAGACCCAGGGCCAGTTAGCCTGGGAAAAAATGGATAACCTGCTACCCGCCATTGTGCAAGATGCGGTAACTGGTAAAGTACTGATGCAGGGTTACATGAACCCGGAAGCACTCGAGGTTACCCTGAGTACCGGTAAAGTCACCTTTTTCAGCCGCTCTAAGCAGCGCTTATGGCAAAAAGGCGAAACCTCCGGTAACACGCTGGATTTAGTCAGTGTCAGCAGTGATTGCGATGACGACTCTTTACTGGTGCTGGCCAACCCTAATGGCCCAACCTGCCACACCGGCGCAGAAAGCTGCTGGTTTGATGGCGACGTTGCCGATTACACCTTTGTAGGCGATTTGGAGCGGGTACTGGCAGCACGTAAATCGGCTGATCCGGAGTCGAGCTACACTGCCAAACTGTACAGTAAAGGCGTAAAGCGCATCGCGCAGAAAGTAGGTGAAGAAGGCGTTGAAACTGCGCTGGCGGCCACCGTAATGGATAAAGAAGAACTGCGTAATGAAGCAGCTGACTTACTTTATCATTTAACAGTGCTGCTGCAGGCCTGTGATATGTCGGTATCGGATGCCGTTAACGTGCTCAGAGAACGCCATAAAGGCTAGTCAGCACAACCTGAACAAAGGCTACCTGATGGTGGCCTTTTTTATGCGTCACTGATAACCGAGTTCCCGGGCGGCAACCTGCAAGCGTTCCACTATCTCCGGCTCCATATCACCATTAGCCGCCAGATAAGCCACAACAGAAAGTGCCGGTACGGGCTGCACAACCTTGATATCCCCGGCCTGTAAACCTGCCAGCTCCGCGGTGCTTTCAATAAGGTTTGGATCTTCGATAATGATATCGACAGTGCCAAGTTTTAACTGCTGCCACGAACATAGAATATCGGCGCATACCAGCAGATCCCGACCTTCCACCAGGCCTTTGCTAACCAGCCATGACTCAGCAATATCACCTCGCTGAGCGGCTGCCGACAAGCCATTCAGATCAAGCTGGTTATCGAGCTGGATATCCTCTCGTCTGGCAAGCGTCAGAATGCTCAGGTTAAACCTGGCAACCGGAGCAATCCAGTGAAAACGACCTTCCCGCTGAGGCGTTTTTGCAATGGAGTAAATCAAAGCACGACTGGAGCGTTCGACGTTTAGCATCGCCCTGGCCCAGGGATATATCTTAAACTCAGCGGTAAGCCCGGCATGGGAAATAATGTTGCGAACCCGCTCAGTAGCAATACCACTAACCTGATCGCCCGCCTGATACTGATAAGGTGGTGACACTTCGGTAAACACCACCAGCGAGGGCGTATTGGCGAACGCCTCTGTTATACTGAGTGCAAATAAACAAAAAACACTGACTAGCTGGCGAAACTTCATTGAGGACAGCGACTCATAAACTACATCGTATAAGTGTAAACCGATGTGGCCTATTTGCCCAGTTCACAGCATGAAGAAGTCTGCTCAACAGACCAGCATCCTACCAGCCATTTACCCGCGACCAGATAGCCGATATGTTGCCGTCATCACCGATGACATGGTATTTAGAATACTGAGCTGCTGTGGCACAAGCATGAATCGGTAAAATACGCAGTAAACGGCCATAACCAAACACAGACTCAGGCGGCGTGAGATTATCGCGATGGCTGATAATGCCGTGTTCCTGATTAGTGGCACTCACATACCAGCCATCCAATAGCTTACCGTGCTCATCGCACACCAGCCCATAGCCGCAGTCCTGCTGCTGTAATGCAGTGCCCTGGTCCCGCGATAAGGCCATCCAGCCAGCATCAACAATCACCCAGTTTTTATCGACCTGGTGGCCGATAACGGATGTCAGTACAGACAGGGCAATATCATCAGTTTCACACACCCCAAGACCGGCCATGACACAATCAAATGTGGCATAAACACCAGCCCGAAGTTCATTGATACCGGTGTGCTTTATGCCGGCTAAAGCCGTGGGGGTTGAACCTGCCGAAACCAGCTCACAGGGTATTCCCGCTGCCAACAGGTTAGCTGCAGCGTTGGCAATACGTTCACACTCTTGTTGCCCCATCGCCTGTTGCGAAGCTTTGGTGTCACAATCGTAGGAGGCCCCGGCATGAGTCATGATGCCTCGAAAGTGAATATTCGGAGCTGCTGATAAAGCTCTGGCGCAAATAATCAACTCGTCGGACTGAGGTAATAACCCGGCGCGATGGTCGTCCACATCCACTTCCAGCATCACCGATAAAGGTAGCTCTAACTCACCGGCGTAATCGGCTAATGCATTCACCGCGGCCAGACTGTCAGCTATCACCGTGAAATCCCGCGCCAGTCGTTGAATGGCGGCTAACTGGCCGAACTTGTTGGGAGACAGGCCCACTGCGTAGAGAATATCGGTATAACCGGCGCTGGCAAAAGTAGCCGCTTCAGCCAATGTTGACACCGTGATGGGGCCTGAGGCTGGCGCGTAATATTCTGCCGCCTGCAGTGATTTAAGGGTTTTAACGTGCGGGCGAAGCGTAAGTTGTTCACTATCCGCGACGGCCTGCATTCGCTGGCAATTGCGGCGGAACTTATTCAGGTCGAGCAGGCACGCTGGCGTGATAAGTTGTGCTAATGAATTCATAAAAACGGCAACCAGTAAATCAGTGTCAGGTTTGCGCTGGCCAGGCCGAACAGCGACATCACGGTTAACATCATGCCTGCGACTCGTTGCCAGGTTGCGCCCACAGAGTGACGCAAACCGTATGCATGCAATACGCGGCCAATGACCAGGGATGCGCCGAATAGATGAATCAGCCAGGGAATTTCCGTACTGATTTCCAGGATGGCCAGCAGCAGTAACGTGAGCGGCACATATTCAGCAAAGTTACCGTGAACCCGAACGAGACGCTGCAGTACTTCGTCGCCGCCGTCACCCACGCCAATTCGATTGCTACGCCGGTGAATAATCACCAACGCGGTAATATACAAATAGATAAATGCCAGAATACTGGCATAAAAAGCAGTCACCGGAAGTACGATCATCTTTTCACTACTATCTTCACGTCAGAAGCGGTTATTGTGACAGTGAAATGGGTGAAGGGTAAAGCAATGATTGCGCGGTTCGTTGGTAAGCAAAAACGGAAAACAAAAAAGCCGCTGTGAGTCAGCGGCTTTTTAATTTCTGCAAGAGGCCGGATTAACCCAGCAGCTCGCCTAATTGCTGACTGACCGTTTCTACCGGTTGAGTGCCGTCGAGTTTGTGGTAAGCACAGTTACCTGCTTCGGCTTCAGCACTGTAGTAATCAACCAGTGGCTGTGTTTGCTCATGGTAAATACCTAAGCGTGCGCGAACGGTTTCTTCTTTGTCGTCATCACGAATGATCAACTCTTCGCCGGTCACGTCGTCTTTACCTTCCTCTTTGGGTGGATTGTAGACAACGTGGTAAACACGACCTGACGCAGGGTGAACACGGCGGCCGCCCATTCGATCAACGATAACGTCGTCCGGCACATCAAATTCGATAACATGGTCAACTGCCACACCTGCTTCCTTCATGGCATCTGCCTGAGGGATAGTGCGTGGGAAACCATCGAGCAGGAAACCATCTTTACAGTCATCCTGAGCAATACGCTCTTTTACCAGACCAATAATGATATCGTCGGACACTAATTTCCCTTCGTCCATAACTTTCTTGGCAGCCAGGCCCATTTCTGTGCCAGCCTTAATTGCACTACGAAGCATGTCACCTGTAGAAATTTGCGGGATACCATATTTGCCCATTAAAAATTGCGCTTGTGTTCCCTTGCCGGCGCCCGGTGCACCGAGAAGTATAATTCGCATATTTGCGCTCTCCGCTTATTTATTCATAACTGTGAGGCACTTTACACACTACCATTCGGCGTGACAAGTGCTCAGCAGGTCTTGTCTGCTGTCTTACGACTAATAGCGTATGTAAATTGAACTATTGAACAATGTCGACACAAATCCTTAACAGCAATGCTAATTTATGCGGTAGCTATAAGCATTACAGGCGTTGACCGTAACCTGTAAGTGTCTGCATGGGTAAGCAACCCAGCTTGTTCCGCTTTGCATCATCAACCAGAATTAAAACCAATATAAACCACGCTGATAATTTGTTACCTGCAAGTCTGTCGAATAGTGGATTAATGTTGTCGACATCACAGGTACACGCAAAAAAAACGGGCAGGTAAAAACCTGCCCGTTTTATGCCGTGCTTAGCTGCTGACTTACTTTGACAAGCTCATCAATAAGCCGTTTAAGTTTTTAACGAACGTGGCAGGATCTTTCAGACTGCCCTGCTCAGATAGTGCCGCCTGATCAAACAATACTTCTGTCCAGCTCTTAAATACCGTTTCGTCCTGTACGTCGGCCAGTAACTTCACTAACTGATGTTCAGGGTTGAGTTCAAAGTGATATTTCACTTCAGGAACAGGCTGACCAGCCGCTTCCATCAGCTTCATCATTTGCGTAGTCATGCCATTATCGTCAGCCACGATTACCGCTGGTGAGTCGGTTAAACGGTGGGTAAATTTAACGTCGATAACTTTGTCGCCCAACGCGGTTTTGGCACGCTCAAGCACACCTTCTACCTGCTTTTCGGCTTCTTCGTGAGCTTTTTTGCTTTCTTCGTCTTCCAGATCATCTAAATCCAGATCGCCACGGGCAATCGACTTCAGCTGCTTACCATCAAACTCGGTAAGATGCTGCATTAACCACTCGTCGATGCGCTCGCCCATCAACAGTACTTCAATGCCTTTCTTCTTAAAGATTTCCAGGTGAGGACTGTTTTTGGCCGCCTGGTAACTGTCGGCAGTCACATAGTAAATCTTGTCCTGACCTTCTTTCATACGAGAAATATAGTCAGCCAGAGATACCGTTTGGTCACTGCTGTCGTTGTGAGTGGAGGCAAAACGCAACAGGCCTGCTACTTTCTCTTTATTGGAGAAGTCTTCTGCCGGACCTTCTTTCAGCACGTTACCAAACTCGTTCCAGAACGACTGGTATTTTTCGGCGTCGTTTTTCGCCATACGCTCCAGCATTTGCAGTACACGCTTGGTGCAACCAGTACGCAGTGACTGAGTGATTTTGTTGTCCTGCAGAATTTCTCGGGACACGTTAAGCGGCAGATCGTTGGAATCGAGCAAGCCTTTTACAAAGCGCAGATAGGTAGGCATAAACTGTTCAGCGTCATCCATAATGAACACGCGTTGTACATACAGCTTCAGGCCGTGGGTTTGCTCACGGTTCCATAGGTCAAATGGGGCTTTGCTTGGGATATATAACAAGCTGGTGTATTCGGTTTTACCTTCCACCTTGTTATGTGCCCAGCTCATCGGCTCGGCAAAGTCATGAGAAACATGGCGGTAGAACTCAATGTATTCTTCATCGCTAATTTCTGACTTATCACGGGTCCACAATGCGGTAGCTTTGTTAACGGTTTCCCACTCGCCAGGCTGGGCTGGGATCTTCTCGCCGTCTGGTCCTTCCTGCTCTTCTACCGGCGCTTTCCACATGCGCACCGGAATACTGATATGATCGGAGTATTTGCTGATGATCGAACGCAAACGCCAGTCATCGGCGAATTCTTTTTCGTCGTCGCGCAGATAAAGGGTAATCTCTGTACCGCGATCGGCCTTTTCGATATCACCTACGGTGAATTCGCCTTCGCCCTCAGAAATCCATTCCACGCCCTGATCAGCAGACTCGCCTGCAGCGCGGGTACGAACAACGACTTTGTCGGCAACGATAAACGCGGAGTAAAAACCAACACCAAACTGACCAATCAGCTGGGAATCCTTGGCTTTATCGCCAGACAGTTTGCTGAAAAAGTCTGCGGTGCCCGACTTCGCAATAGTACCGAGGTTGGCAATTACGTCGTCGCGGCTCATACCGATACCGTTATCGCTAATGGTGATGGTACCCGCTTCTTTATCAACGCTCAGTTTAACGCACAGATCACCATCATTTTCGTACAGGCTATCGTTTTCCAGCGCCTTAAAACGAAGTTTATCAGCGGCATCGGCTGCGTTGGATACTAACTCGCGTAAAAAGATTTCCTTGTTTGAATACAGAGAATGGATCATCAAATGCAGAAGTTGTTTTACTTCTGTTTGAAAGCCATGAGTTTCTTGATGGGCCACTTCAGCCATAAACCAGAGTCTCCTAGTCAGTTTAATTATTTTTCAACAAGACAAGTGAGGTCTCAGGACAGAAAATTCAACGGTAAAAAATAAAAAATTGTTGATTGGGTAGCTAAGTGCTGACTATAAAATGGCTTGCCGGAATGAGTTTCGACGGTAATCAGAGTGACCGTCGACCTGAAAATGCATGGGTGAGTGTATTGCCGTCTATGTATTCAAGCTCGCCGCCAATCGGCACACCATGCGCAATCCGGCTAGCCGAAACATTGTGCTTCTGACAAAGCTGACCAATATAATGGGCAGTGGCCTCGCCTTCCACTGTGGGGTTGGTGGCCAGAATGACTTCGGCATATTGTCCTTCAGTAATTTGTTTTTCGAGAATATCCAGACCAATTTCAGCAGGACCGATACCATCAATGGGCGACAGGTGACCCATTAATACAAAGTAAGTGCCCTTGTACGCCATGGTTTGCTCGATGGCCATTACGTCTTGTGGGCTCTCTACTACGCAAAGTTGATGACTGTCGCTACGTTGGGGATGCTGACAGATTTCACACAACTCATTCTCAGAAAAATTACGGCACTGTTTGCAATGACCGATATGCTCCATGGCGTTGTGCAAGGCAGCGCTGAGTGTTCTGCCGCCTTCACGGTTGCGCTCAAGCAACTGAAACGCCATGCGTTGGGCGGTTTTATTTCCCACACCCGGTAAGCAGGTCAGGCTATCGATTAACTCTGCCAGTAAAGGACTGTATTTCATAATGGTGCTACAACACAATTGGAAGCCTGATAAGGCATTAGTAATTAATGAAGCAGCACTAAATAATACGCTCTGGGGCTACTTCATCTACTCGATTTCGAACGACACTATACAAGACCCCATTTTAAGCGTAAACCTTTTGCATCCGTGTATTCAGAGCGATAAAACTTACAAGTTAACCTGGCCGTTACCTTGGCAAAGTTTAAGGCTGTCTCTCGCAGTGAAACAAGGTTAGCTTTTAAGTAATTTAACTCTTCGTTATTTATCCGTTCATCATCAAATACACAGGCTTCATCATGTATTGCCTGACAATTTTCTAACCGCGCATTATGTTCTGCGCTCCGGAACCAGGCAATATGTGGAGCTCATGTGGGTAGCATCAGAACAGTGAAAAGAACGCTATTATTAGTAAGTGGACTAGTATTTTGTGTAGCCAGTTATGCCAACAACGCTGAGCGGAATAAGGGATTAAATGAACAAATTAATGCCGCATTTCACCATTTAGTACAAGGGGATACCAGCCCTGCCACAAAGCTGCTAGCCGAACAGGAAGGGATAAAAGATGACAATCATCAGTTAAGCAAACTGGCTATCATGCTACAAATCGAACTGGAGAATAACGATGCAGCGGAGAGGCTGTTGCTTAGTTTTGAATCTCGTTTTGCGGATAATCCCGATACCTTCGCATTTGCCTCCGATGCCTGGCGCGACCTTGGCCATCAGGCGGGAATTTTCTCTAAGTTCGGGTTTTATAAGAAAGGTGTGCAGGCTAAGTTACGCGCCGGAGAAGTCGGTCCTGACAATGCTGAATATGTAGCCCTACGAGCCGGGGCCTCTGCGCACGGAAGTAGTTATGGTGCCGATGCGTCCTTACAAAAAACCTTAACCGACAAAGCCATCGCTCTGGATCAAAAGTGGGGCTATATCGCCAAACTGAACTACGCACAAAATACTGATGATCAGCAAAGTGGCGTTGTCGCAGCTAAAGCGGCTGTGGAAGAATTTCACGACGACTTTGTCGTGCTCGAACGTGTGGCGCAGTATTACTGGACAATAGATAATCTGGCCCAGGCACAACAAACGTTTGCGCAGGCCTGTGAGTACCCTCCGGTGCAAAGCTGGTACCGGGAAGTGAAATGGATCAATGCTTGTTATCAGGTAGCGTTGTTTAGTCAGGAACACGGATTGGCTGTAAAACCGGGTGAGCAAGCCCTTAACCGATTACTTGCAACCTATAAGTTGCCCACCAGTCAGAATGTCGAAATCGCCGTGTTATTACTGGATATTGCGCAACAAGAAAATAGCCAGTTAGCCGTTCAGCGCCTGAATCAGGCGATAGCACATGCAAATGACGAGGCTTTGGTTAGGCGCGCTACCAAGCGTCTGGCGATGTTAGATTGACTTACATTGCAGAACTTATGTCCGGATGCTTATAGGAATCGGATTGAGAATGAGTGAGCGAAGTTTTTCGACCAATATCGAGTAGGGTGAGGCGTCTCCGCCTCATCCCTCTCACAGAACCGTACGTACGGACCTCGTATACGGCTCATGTACTGATTTATCCAGCGTAAATGCTGGGCACATTCCCCGTTCTAACATCTTCCAGATTCACCAGTCCTAGTTCGTTGAACCAGCTGTTTGGCATCGCGTAGCTTGCTAACGGGCTTCTTGCGCTTCGCCAACTCGTCATGTTCATGCAGACGAACTTGCCTTTGTATCCTCGCTGTCGTAGCCAGCGATGCAGGCGGCTCGTCTTCTTCCATAACTTAAGTTGAACGCTTCGCAGTCTGCGTCTTAGCCAACTCGCAATTTGTCTGAATGCCCTGCCGGCATCGGCAATCCTGAAGTACTGGCTAAACCCTCTTAGCAATGGGTTCAGTCCTTTGATGACACTTTGCAACGGTTTTCCTCCATTGCGTTTTGTCATCTGCTTTAGCTTCCTTCTGAACGCCGCCAGTTTCTTCGCTTGAATTCGGGTATGTTTTGTCCCGATTTCCACGCCAAGGAACCTGACTCCCGCATCACTGTGCGTGATATGGGTTTTCTCTGTGTTCACTGTCAGCTTCAGTTTACCTTCAAGGATTTGTGTCGCTTGTCGCTGCGCATTCTCTGCCGCTGAACGACTCCGACACAAGATAAGAATGTCATCAGCGTATCGCACTATGCGGTGGCCACGCTGTTTCATCTCCTCATCAAACGCATCCAGATAGATGTTCGCTATCAATGGGCTGATTACCCCACCTTGCGGACTACCTGCCTCTGTCTGCTGCCAATGCCCATCAACCATTACCCCACTTGTTAAGAACTGACTGATTAAGTTCAGCACGCTACCATCTCGTACCCGTCTTTTGATGCTTTTCAGGATAAGCCTATGGTCCAGCTTATCGAAGCACTTCGACAGATCCATATCCACCACGTGTCGTCGCTCATATCGACGGATGAACATTGTGGCTTTATTGATGGCATCATGACAGCTCCGCCCCGGTCGGTAACCAAAGCTTGATGGATGGAACTGCTCTTCGAAAATGGGACTCAGGATATCAGTCAAACTTTGTTGAACGACTCTATCCCGTACTGATGGGATCCCC
>NZ_PVNP01000031.1 GCF_002993365.1 Marisediminitalea alba | reverse complement strand
GTCGGGGGTCGCAGTGACCAGGTGGCTGGGACTGTTTATTAAAAACACAGCACTCTGCAAACTCGAAAGAGGACGTATAGGGTGTGACACCTGCCCGGTGCCGGAAGGTTAATTGATGGGGTTAGCGTAAGCGAAGCTCTTGATCGAAGCCCCGGTAAACGGCGGCCGTAACTATAACGGTCCTAAGGTAGCGAAATTCCTTGTCGGGTAAGTTCCGACCTGCACGAATGGTGTAACCATGGCCACGCTGTCTCTACCCGAGACTCAGTGAAATTGAAATCGCAGTGAAGATGCTGTGTACCCGCACCTAGACGGAAAGACCCCGTGAACCTTTACTACAGCTTGGCACTGAACATTGAACCTACTTGTGTAGGATAGGTGGGAGGCTTCGAAGCAGAGACGCTAGTTTCTGTGGAGCCGTCCTTGAAATACCACCCTGGTATGTTTGATGTTCTAACGTAGGTCCCTTATCGGGATTGCGGACAGTGTCTGGTGGGTAGTTTGACTGGGGCGGTCTCCTCCCAAATAGTAACGGAGGAGCACGAAGGTTAGCTAATCACGGTCGGACATCGTGAGGTTAGTGCAATGGCATAAGCTAGCTTAACTGCGAGACAGACACGTCGAGCAGGTACGAAAGTAGGTCATAGTGATCCGGTGGTTCTGTATGGAAGGGCCATCGCTCAACGGATAAAAGGTACTCCGGGGATAACAGGCTGATACCGCCCAAGAGTTCATATCGACGGCGGTGTTTGGCACCTCGATGTCGGCTCATCACATCCTGGGGCTGAAGTCGGTCCCAAGGGTATGGCTGTTCGCCATTTAAAGTGGTACGCGAGCTGGGTTTAGAACGTCGTGAGACAGTTCGGTCCCTATCTGGTGTGGGCGTTGGATGATTGAGGGGAGCTGCTCCTAGTACGAGAGGACCGGAGTGGACGAACCGCTGGTGTTCGGGTTGTTTTGCCAAAGGCATTGCCCGGTAGCCAAGTTCGGAATCGATAACCGCTGAAAGCATCTAAGCGGGAAGCGAGCCCCAAGATGAGTCATCCCTGCACGTAAGTGCTGGAAGGGTTGTTATAGACTATGACGTTGATAGGCAGGGTGTGGAAGCGTTGCAAGGCGTTAAGCTAACCTGTACTAATTGCCCGAGAGGCTTAACCATACAACGCCTAAATGGCTTTACATTTAGAAGTTGATGGAATGGCTGACTAATTAAGTCAAAGAGAGTAGTGATGTTACTCAAGTGATTGAATACGTATCAGATTTTCCAGAATTGTTAATACAATTAAAAGTTTAAATAAGGCTGATGAACAGGCACCTGAGAGTACTGTTTGTCCTCCTTGCGCAAAAGTCGAGAAAAGCACTCGATTTTGCACGACTTTGCCTGGCGGCAATAGCGACGTGGTCCCACCTGAATCCATTCCGAACTCAGAAGTGAAACACGTTAGCGTCGATGGTAGTGTGGGGTCTCCCCATGTGAGAGTAGAACACCGCCAGGCTCCTAATT
>NZ_PVNP01000030.1 GCF_002993365.1 Marisediminitalea alba | reverse complement strand
ATACCATTCCATCTAGATTTGTGATCTAATTGCCACATTACATTCCTGAGTCCATTTAGTTTGAAATATACATCAGAGCAATTGCTCGCCCTTTCAAAATCTGAAAAAGATAGTCGGAAGCGTATACGCTTCTTAGCCCTTTCTCATTTTCTTGACGGCAAGAGCCGCACTTATATCGCTGAAATACTCAAAGTCAGTAGGACAAGTGTGAATCTGTGGGTATCCAATTACCTTACCAATGGCCTTGAAGGTCTGGAATCCAAAAAGGCAAAAGGTCGAACTTGCTACCTCACAGAACGGCAAAAGCAAACGCTCTGTTCATACATCGAAGAGCATAGCCAGGATAAACATGAAGGAGGTAGGCTTACCGGGGAAAGTATTTTAGCCTATATTGAGCAAACATTTGGCGTTACCTACCATCATAATGCAATCTATAAGCTGTTAAAATCGTTGGGGTTTAGTTGGATAACGAGTCGTTCTCGACATCCTAAACAACAAACAGGCGTCCAGGATGCATATAAAAAACTTCCTACTGGAAACGATCCTTAACACTCCGGGGCATCTCGCCTTGGATCGCATAGATGTTTGGTTCCAGGACGAAGCTCGTTTTGGCCAGCAAAACACGACAACGCGCATTTGGGCCCCAACGGGAAGTCGCCCACGAGTTGTGAAGCAACAGCAATTTGAATATGCACATTTGTTTGGCGCGGTATGTCCAGCTACTGGCGACACCGAAGCGTTCATTTCGCCCTATGTGAGCAAAGACATCATGCGTCAACACCTGATGCAAATCTCACAGAAAACAAAACCGGGGCGCCATGCCGTGGTGGTGATGGATGGTGCTGGTTGGCATACCGATGATATAGCCGATGACTTTGAAAACCTGACAATTATGAAACTGCCACCCTATTCTCCTGAACTGAATCCCATAGAGCAGGTGTGGAGTTGGATACGGCAACATCATTTAGCGAACAGATGCTTCCAGGGATACGAAGATATCGTTGATGCATGTACCACAGCTTGGAACGATTTCGTCGATGACACTAAGCGAATCATGAATATGTGTTCGAGAGACTGGGCATTACTGACCAAATATTAAGATGGAATGGTATAAGAAAGCTCTCACATGGGGGTGAAGAACGGTGCTTCGTAGAAGCATGGCGAATGCCGGTGGCATTCGACAAGTGATGAACGCGAGGCATGGATGGCGAGCTGGTGTAGTGCGGCGGCAGGATTTAAAAAGTATTACAATAGGTTTTAAATCCTGCTTGTTTACGCGTTTCGAGTTGCATGCCGTGTGAAACTAGCCTCAGCTCCACTCAGCAGCTCAACCTTCCAAATAAGTCCCTTTGGGGTGGGAGCATAGAAGATCGTATCTTTCGGTTCAGACGTGTTATCAACCGTCTTATACGGTGCGGAAGGGTAGCTGCCATCTGGATTACGTTTATAGATATTGAATGTTCCGTTCTTCGGGTCAATGTTCACTAATTTCACACCGCCGTCATCTGGTAGTTCTTGTTGATTGATTAAATTCTGCATATCGTGCTCCTATAACTTTATTGCTGTATTTAAGTCTTTGTCTCGGCCCCAGCTACCTATAGTAACTCCGCGTTCGGCGGCCCATGCCCTAATGGCACGTTTTATGGCCGCTGTTAATGCTCCATGACCTATGTAAATGGCCACTCCGGATGTCCCCTCTGATTGTGCAAAGAACTTAAAACTTTGCCCTTCATGGGTAATCCGAAGAATGCGGCCAGTTACGTATTCTTCGACTACGACACCCTGGTGTGTTGTAGTTGAATAAGTCATGTTGAATCTCTTTTTTTGTCTAAACTAAATTACTTTGAGAATCTCGCCACGCACCATTTATATACCAAATAGGCATTTCTAGCGTCTTATCGATTAGCATTTGCCCATCAGTAGGGCTGGCTGGGCGTTCAGCTGTTGTTGAGCTAACAATTGCCTGTGCGGGAAACCATCCTGATGCTCCACTTCCGGAAAATTTCATCCACAGTTGATCAGAGTTTTTTTCTGCACTACCTTGCCGATTGAGAAAAATACTACCAACTGGTGCAATAACACTACCTTCCGGAGAGCCAACACCAGGAATGAACTCAGGCTGATATTCAGAACTTGAGCCTAATTTGATACGCTCAAAGCGGGCAGGGATCTGGCTTTCACTGTAGTAGGTTGATAGCCACTTTCGCTCGACAACAGGGTCAATGACCATATTCCAACCGTCTTTAATGCCAGTAATCGAGATAAAACCATCTACTGCCGCATCGACTTCCAGTTCATTTTCATTCGTGAACATGCTATCCACTTCAATAACATGGTTACGGCCACCTTCTATTTTAATGCCGCCGCCGTGAGCGTTCGTGGTGCATATTTGCGCTTTCACACCGGTTGGGTAGTTGCCGTTACCATCACCGCGTATTGCCATGCCAAAACCGCCTGACTCAGCGGCGTTTGTCCGAAAACTATTAAATCGAACGTTTGTGATGTTACCGACTATAGCCAATAAATCTTTGCCGGTACCCACGGGGGCCTCTTGGCCATGCAGCATAAACCCATGGAAATAGACTCTGCGCATATTATTATTCGTTGCCAGGTTCTCCATTAACAATCCGGTCCCAAATGGCCAAACGACTTTTAATCCATAGAAATCAAGTTGGTTGGTTGCATCGCCGGTACCTGCCGAACCGATGTACATTGCGGGGTTTGTCCGGTCCCCACACATTCTAATTTGCAAGTCATAGAATTCAGATTCACGAATATAACCAACTGTTCTGTCTTCTAAAAAGCCACATGCAAATCCACCTAATGAGCAGTGCTGTACCCAGAAACCGTTTGTGTGAATGTTATCGTTTCTGTCGAAAAACCTAACACCACCCTGCGCAGAGCCTTGGCTTCTATCGCCGACGATTGAAAAATCTTTAAACGTAACGCCGCTAACTTCGTCATTGTAAGTTATCGTGTCATCATCGCGCGTCCAATCTGACACAACGAAACCGGTTTCTTTAAAATCGACTGCCCACCCAGTCATCGTTGCTGCCAACTTGATCACAGATTTTGTTGGCCCGCCACCTTTTACCGTCAGTGCTTTGGTGAACTTACCGATAGGTGCAGTAATGACATATTCTTTTTCTTCGAGATTAATCCCCCGTAAATTGGCTGAGCCCCATGCCCACAACGCCTGCATGGCTTGTGTTGTGGTTTTATCATCTTCATCACCGAATTGAGCCGGTGAGGGTGAATAGATAAAGTTAGTTTCCAGGTACAGACCCGCTGAGCCGACATGCAGAACGCTCCCGCCGTTATCAACAGGTCTTAACCCGGCACTTCCTGCATCTTTTAGTCGGTAGTTAGCCTGTCGCGTTTCGATATACACCAAGTCTCCGACTTCAACATACCCGCCAGTAATTTTTGCTTGCGCATCCGCTCTATTGGTTGCAGTCGCCCCAGGCTTAGAGGTTTGCAATTGTCTGGCTTTGCTTAAGGCGTTGAACATCGTTTCATCAGTAAAACCCTGCATTTTTGTGGCAGGAACATTGCTATCACTGCCGACTGTAATTGTTTGTTGTACTGCCGCCATATTATTTCTCCACTACTAGGATGTTTTCATTATCAGTTATAATTACACGCTCATCATCGGTAATAATTAACGGGAATAATCGTAAGACCGGCTTGTCTCCCAAGTCTGGCACCAGGTCGGGGACAATGCTTTCAACTAAATCTTTAACTATCATTTCGCCACCTATAGTGATTAAAGTTATCTACGATTAAACCCGCATCCACAGGCCATACGCACCCACTGCAAGAGAGTTGCCAGAAACGTTTCGCCAGTTACCTGATTTCGACGGATTGAGATTGGCACCCGACGTGGTGCCGTTATTGGCTACCGATGAAGTACCGTTATTTTGTGCAAATACCAGATTGTCCGTATGATGTAATTGGCTCCACCCATTTGGGGTGTCATCATCAATTGTCTGTACGTGAACCTCATTTACCGGCCCTTGTCTGGCAGCAAAGTGAACTGAGTTATTAACTTCACCATTTGCCCCCCAGGTGTGAATGAAATAGCCACCTGAACCTGGTAGGTTTGTGGATGCATCCGCAGCAAATGAATAGCCGATGGAATCTAATGAGTTCACATCAATAGTCAGGTCTGGTAAATCACTCCCGCCCAGGTTAAATGCTGGTCGCCATTCTGTACCATCCCAATAAATGACATAGCCTAATGTGTGATCTATAAATATCTGGTCGAGTGTTGGCTCTACAGGACGTTCTGCAGTGGTGCCACCTAAGCAAAGTTGAACAGGGAAATAACCAGATTTACCATCACCGGACACCTTCGAGTACATCGAGTCACAGTTTTTATCTGGTGTACCGGTACGGTTTAAAATAACGGAACCAGCAGGCGAGGCCAGTTTAGCGTGCGGGTTCCCTCGAAACGCGTGGATTTCAGGCTGTACTGCCGATTCTAAGCCTACGGCAATCACGTCGAATCGAGCCGGTAGGCCAGGTTCGCTGAGGTAACTACTAACCCATTTACCAATCGCGATTTCATCACCAACGATTTCCCAGTCTTCTTTAATTGCGCCCAGCATTTCTATCGGACCATCAACATCAACGCCGATACTGAGTTCTGAGCCGTCAACAAACAAACCTTTCACGTTGAAACGGTGATTCCGACCACCCAATACCTGAATGCCGCCGCCATAACCGGTTGTAATGTCGATATCAGCAGTAATGGCGGTAGGGTATAGGCCGTTATGCCCCTCAAGGCTAATTGAATACGAGTTAATTTCCGTTGCGTTAATACGTAATCCGTAAAACGAAACTAGGTTAACGCTCCCTTTGATTGTGATTTGATTTCGGCCTTCAAGAAGGCTTCCTTCCTGGCCGTGGACCATACAACCAAAGAAATAAACGCGGCGCAGTGCGATATTGGTATTGTCATTCATGATTACCAGACCTTCACCGTGTGACCAAACCACTTTCAATCCGTAAAAGTTAACCTGATTGGTTGCGTCCCCAGTACCGTCTGACGATAAGATCATTGCTGGGTTGTTTCTATCACCGCACATACGAACCTGCAGATCATAGAATTCGGATTCTCGTATATAGGCTGATGCCCGAATATCTCGAACCCCTATGATTAACCCGCCAGCTGAAAAATGATGGATCCAGACCGAATTAAAATTAACGTTGTCATTTCTGTCTAAAAACAGAATTCCACCCTGAGAAGAGCCATTACCTCTATTGCCCGACAGCGCGAATTCAGAAAAATTAACCCCACTCACTTCGCCGTTAAAATCATATGTTGTCTGGTCCTTGTTCCACCCAGAAACAACGAAGCCGGTTTCTCTAATTCTTATTGTCCACCCAGTAAAAGTAGGAAGTGCCTTGAATAAAGACTGTGTTTTACCGGCACCATAAATACTCACGGGCTTATCAATCAAACCTAACTCAGCGTCATACAGGAACTCTCCCTTCGGTACATGTCCTACACCGGTTTTAACGCTGTACGCTAACCAATTTTGCAATGCAACAGTATCTAAGTTGGCACCATCGCCGTATGCACCAAATTGGTGTGGTGTAGGATCTGTTGGGAACAGCCCTAACAAATAAAACTCGGTACTGCCCACATGGATGATTTCACCGCCATCATGCGCGGGCCGTGCCCCTGAACTAGTTGATTCTTTAACCTGATAGCTATTTCCACCCTTTGGCGCTTCAGTTTGAGCCGCCCATCCGTCACGGTATGCGGTGGTGGAAAACTCGTCACCATCTGAAAGATCGCCATTGTTAACCATTGAAATAGCTTCAGAGACAGATGCCACTTTCCTGGTGGGCGGGGTAACATTTGTTTGCGCCAATAATAAATCTAGTGTTGTTTTGGCCTTTTCGTACACATCCATTAATGCAATAACATTCGATATTGGCGCGATAGTGCACTCCACATTGACCGCATCGGGATAAGGCCAGGGGAATGTAAGCGAAAATTGAGAATTTTCGACATCTACAGCATCAAGGAACACGGCCTGTTGTGTACCAATTTGTACTAAGGAGCCTTTTAGTGCGCCTAGCACTGAATCTGCATTGTTTATTTGGACGACCTGGCTTCCATAAGATGCGGTGACATCTGAGAGTTTGTAGGTGCTCATGACAAGCTCCCGTCTGTTTTAAATACTGAAAGGTTGACGATGCCGCCATCGGCTTGGCCAGTGATGGTTGTCGGGCCTGCGGTGGCCGCAGTGCTGGATATTCTGAACTGAATGCTGGTATCGGTAGTTTTACCCGGCACGATAACCAGGAACGCTGGCATGCTAAAGGTGACAGACATATCAGCTCCTGCCGGTGCTGATGCAGATTGACTCGCGCTATCAACAACCACGCCATCGACCAATACATCAATCACAAATGTGGCGGTGTCAAGGTTGTTAGGTGATATCCAAGTAAGTCTAAGCGGCTCAGATTTTAGGATACGGTCAAACGTTCCACCGACAATTTGCCCAGTAGCAGTGATCGTTAAAAAGACCTGGTGTGTGGTCGATACGGCGTTAGCGGGTTGCGTTACCGTCTTATTGATTGAGCCATACAAACCACCAATGATATTGGCGGCATAGAACGTGCCGTAATTCTTGATAGTATCGTTCACGGCGTCATATTCGACTAACGGATCACCATTACTATCGACAATTTTAAGTCCAGGGCCAGCCAATGTGGCTGCGCCTTTCCTGAACCATTCACCGTCAGGCGTTCTCCATTCATCCGCATTTGCCTTAGTGAGTAAGGCTAAATCCGGCTCACCCAAATCCAAAATCGGAGTGCCACGCCAGTAGCTTAATCCATCAGGACCGAATGGGTTTTCTGAGTCATCAACAATCATTTCATTGGTACCAATCGACACTCTAGCGCCATACCAGATATGTCGACTCAACGTAGCGCTGTATTGATAACCCACGCTGCCATCCTTGCCCGCAAACACCAGGTTATCCATGAACAGTCGTACAGAGCTGACATTGCTGGTGCCATTCTTAATTTCGATACCGGTGAAGCTGTTATAGGTTTCGATACCGAACTGGTACAAACCTTCTAAATCGCCGGTACGGGTCTCCAGCAGCTCAAAGTAGTCATACACTGAAACATAGTTGCCGCCAGGTTGTTCTATCCTTTTCTCATCAAAAGCCCTTACAAAAGCTGCGCCTTCCACCCAATTACCGTTACCATCCTCATAACCAAAGCCCGCATTTAAAAAGTTGGTTAGTGTTATTTCAGAATCGAAAGCAGACATTTGGCTAGTAAGGGTTTGCATATCAAGCTTTACTAAACCCAGGTCTGCATTCAATTCGACAACTGAGCTGGCCAATAACGTATAGTTGCCGCTGTTTTCTGAGTACTCATTACTCGCTTGTTGGAGGTCTGCAGCAATGCTGGCAAACGTATCTTTAATAGAAAACGTGGACTCTGGCAGGATCATATCCGCTATGAGTTCAGGCGTTACCTCATCTGCCGATATCCCCACCAAATTAGGCACAGCAAAAGGCACCCAACCCGGATCAATCAGGTCACCATCAACAATCCGGTACCAAACGTACAATGTGCCATCTGAAGGCGTGTTAGTAACGGTTAAAACCTTATTTAAACCACCTTCAAACGCGTTTTCAAAACTGTCTGAAAAGTAATATTTCCACTCGTAGGTTGATGAACTGTTAGGCAGCGTGGGCCCGGTGATGATCACACGCCCTGGTAAAACCTGAATACCAATCTGGCCAGTTGGTGTCGACGGAACCTCTGTACTAAATGTCCGGCTAATAACGTCACTGGGCTTGCCAAACGTATTAACGGCATAAACCAATGCAGTGTAATTGCCCACAGGTAGGTTCGTGATGTTGTAGTAAAGCTCTATGGTTTCGCCACTTCTGACTACGGTACCGTTGTCCTCGATGGTCACAACGTAGCGCACCACGCTCTCTGAGGCAGGATGGTCCCAGGTTAATACACCCAGTCTAAAGCTGCTCTCCGGTGTTGGTGTATAAGCCAGGGTCTCTACTGGATCAACATAGGTATTATCGATTTGGAAATTTGGCGTCGCGTCATAATCTGGCGGGGTTTGCGCCTGATTATACATTTCGGCACTGGTTTCTTTGATGGTCAGTGAAGCCTGGCCATTGCTGCTGTTTAAGTCGCTTTTTTCAATTTCATAGTTACCTACCAGCAGGTGCTCAGGCATGTTTAAATACACAACCGAGCCCGCAACAAAATTGGCATAGCAGCGCTTTAATACCAGCTCTGCGCTGTCTCCAGCAGCATTACGCAGCAGCTTAATCACCATCAGGCGCTGGCCCATACTTTCAGTCTGGGTAAATAGCAGCTGCTCATCGTCTTCGTATTCAACGCCTTCGTCCCGATTATCTATCAGATTTGTCGATACAACCGGGGTTATATCTGCATCCTGATAAAAGCGGTTTTTGTCCACAATAGAGGCATTAATGGTGTTTATTTTATCGGTCAGCGAGGTATGAGGTGTTCGCCGTGGCGGGCTGGCCAAGTGCGCTTCAGTAATGGTAAATATGGCCGGACCACGATACGCGGCTACTTGCAGGCGGAACTGCCCACCGCCCGCGTTTTCTATCCAGCGGCCGCCACAGCTCTTTAGCAGCTCGCTCTCGATACTTTCATGGCCAACTGTAGAGTCGAATGTGCCATTACAGGTATAACGTTTCTCAGTCCGCTGAACCCCATTACTGTCGGTATACGTGACCACTTCGTCACAGATATTGGCCTCATACGCAATATTGGCCATATCGAACATCTCATCGGAATAACTAACCGAGTTGTTGAAGCGCTTCCACCAGAAGTTAATCAGGGCCGCATTGTCCGTCCACTCCCACGTAGTCTCGTCGTTAATGCGATGTGTACCACTTCCACCGGCCGTATCATCCTTGCGGGGGTCGTAGCAGCGAATGCCGCGCACTTTAAACTTGAGATCCTGAATGCCGTTCGGCCAGATTTCCCCATCAACCACGAACTCGCAATACACATCAGTTGCGTTAGTACCGATGAATGTGCCGTCTACATTCGTCATGGTTTGCAGGCTACGGCTTGTAGGCCCGGTTTGGTCGCCCAGACGTGCCTCCATATAGTACCCTTCACCAAGCATGGCCGAGGTTCGCTTGCCTTCTAATTGATAAAGCAACACGGATTCGCACGGGTGTGGTACTAATGCCAGGTAAAACAGATTCCATTCTTTCTTATCGATTTTCTGTTTATCGTATTTAATGATGGAACCACTAATCACCGTCTCACCAACCACAATCCTGGGCACTGGCTTACCCACAGTCATATCCTGGTTAGATTTAACGTTGGTTGCCACATCTGGCATTAATTCTTTGATAACCAGTTGGGTTACAGCCGCAGTAGCAACACCGATTGCTATTAGTGTTCCCCCTGATACCGTTATGACAGCAGCTGTGCCTACGGCAGCAATAATCCCTGCGCCAATAGCGACCGTACCCATTAACCAACCCTCCAGCCGCATATGGCATAGTTTAGTGGCATGGATACCAGCCCATTCTGACCAACATAAACTAAGCCCCCAACCCAACACACGCCAATGGCATAGCCAATTAAACCGTCTACTTTCATTAGCGCAGCATCACCACGGCGCAGTAGTAGTGGCGGTACCGGCTCACCGAGGTATTTATTAACGGTGTCAGGCAGGTTACCAGCCCCATATTTTCGTATAGCCCGCAGAGCACCTTTCTCGGTGCTATAGTGGCCACGAAAATCCTGGGCGTAGTCAATCCCTGTGATCCGCTTAGCTACCTCTGCAGCAAATAAGCAGCAATCGTGCTCTCCCCAAACAAACTGTTTAGTTCTGCAGGTTTCCAGATACGAATTAGTGGAATCAAGCCAATCCGGCAGTCTCATTAACGATGCCTCCGATTGGTGGTGCTTCCATCACCTCTACCGCCTCTACCTACTGAATTGCTTCCGTCATAAGTATTTAATGGGCTACTCGCAAGTGCCTCTACATCATCACAATAGCTATCGTCAGGATATGCTCTGCGCCAGCTCTTAGCGCTATAGCGTAGGTGTTTCTTGGCTGATTTAAACCGTGCGCGTGCACCTACCAGGTTAAGCTGAATTGTATTTACCGGGCCGGTTTCAACGGGTACCCGACCTATAAAGCGATAAATGATAAGCTCAGCGGCGATAATACGCCGGTGTTCGTCCGTACACGCCAGGTAGATTTTTACATCCCGGCCAACGGCATTGTCTTTAATGGCATCATTAACGATCGCCAAGTCAGTCGTCTGCAGTGTCATGTTCATGTCGCCAAGCTGAACGCCACTGGACGCGTTCTCGATCGAGGCGAACTGGCCTACACCAATCCATTTCCTGCTGTCCCAGTATTTTTCACCAGCGCGGGAATGTGTGTACACATGGCCAGTAGGCCAGTTGATATCAGCCAGAAACAGCAGTCTGGATACATCAGTATTCATGGCATTGAGGATAGTAGGGTTACTAATCACGAATACTCTCCCGGAATGTAAATTCGTAATCAGTTAAGACGGCTTTACCTCTAGACGGCTGTGGTGGCGTTTGCCCACCGTAGAGCATGCACTTGCATTTAGGATCATTCACGATGAGTGCATCCCCATCAGACGGTATCAGCCGGATATCAGGCAGGAACTCCAATTCAGCCTCGCCAGAGCTATCCACCGCAATATCACTGGTTAGCTCGTACAGAAAATCCCCCAGTTGAAAACGATCGCCCTCCGGCAATAAGATGTTGGGTGTGAGGTTGCGAACGCCTAAAAGTGTGCCGTCCTGGTTGTTACCGTCCACAACCGGATTGCCGCCCCAGGCGTTACTTTGCTGATGCGCATAATCCTTAAACCAAAACTGGCCAACCGGGCCACGCAGCTTGTTTATAAACGTACGCATGGCAACCGATTGTTCATAGGAGAGGTTACGGTAGGTTAATTTGCCATCCCAGAACTCGTCGCCCTCGGCTACGATAACGCGGGGATTAAACGGGTTGTCCTCTACCGAGCTGCCAGCCTTAATGTAAAACAGGCTATCAGCGGGGGCTTTGGCGCTAAATAGGTCGTAAATCATTATGCGGCCCTCACTGCATTGTAAAACTCGCCGGTACCGGATTTCAGTTTGCGGGCAAGCTGTGTTTCAAACTGTGCAAATAAACGCACAGCAAGCGATTCGATTTGCTGCATAGAGCCTGGGCTACCATCGGTTTCAAAGGTTGGAGAAAAGTGGAAGTTGTTAGTCGTGTTACCGCGCATCGCATCGCCACCATTTATGCGGTCAATGGCTTTAGTGAGCCCAACGTTCTGGCGAGGGCTAACCACCCGTTCGCCGCGCTGTATTAATGCCGTTTGCTCATTAGCTACGTAATCAACACCACCATGATAAGCCGCACTGTATTGCTGGTTTTTAATTGTCGCGACCTGGTTTAAACCGTATGCAACAGCAGCTGCTGCAGCCGCAAAACCCAAAACAGGATTAATTGGGGCTAATGCGGCATAAGATGCTGTTGCCATTTCATAGGTGTTAACAACAGCCTTGGCAATACTAAAAGCTTTGTACATGGCAAAAGCTTTCTTGCTTTGGCCTGCAGCCTGCTTGAAGCCATATTCACCAATCGCTAACACCGCATCGGTTTTTTCCAGCTCGTTTTTACGCTCCCATTCATTTTTACTGAATAGCAGTTGCTGCATTTCGCCAGTACGGCGCGTTTCAGCCTGCAGCAATGCCTCTGCCCGTGCGTGGTCGTCTTTTTCCTTTTGGTTGGCAAAACCTTCTGCCTGAAGAATTAATTGCTCATTACGCTTGTCTGCTGCGGTTTTTTGTAGCTGATATTGCAGTAAAGCTTTGCGATCTTCGAAACCCTGGATTTCAGCCAGTTGTTGCTCATGTGCAACCCGCATAGCATTAAGCTCTGCGTTATACATGTCGTTTTGGCGGCGTGCTTCTTCAGCTGCTGCCCGTTCACGCAGTTCTGCAATGTCCTGATCACGCTGCAGCTCTAACCGGGTCGAGAGGTCATTGTATTTTTGCTGGCTTACACCGCCCTCAGCATAAGCTTTGTCCAGCATTTGCTGGCGTTTAACATAGCTGCCATTAATCCGGCCTTCCTGGCCATCCAGGAAGGTTTCGAGGTCAGAAACTTGTTTGGAGTAATCTACTGAAGCGGGCGCATTGGACTCCTCTTCAACAGGCAACCACTCCCCAGGTAATGTAGCGTTGAATAACTTCGATTTCGTTTCCGCTAGAATATTAAGCTGCTTATCCGCCTCTTCAATTTGAAGTTTCAACTCTTTAATACGAACGGTATCTTGCAGTTCTTTGTTTGGATCACCTTCGCCAAACATCCGTTTTTTGAGAATGCGGTTAACGGGGTCTTCGAGCTTTGTCAGTTCGGCTTGCGCACTTATCAGGGATTTACGAAACTTCTGTTCCTGTGACGTTATATTTAGGATTTCGTATTTACGACCTGTCTGATCAAGCTCTTTGTATTTAGCAATGAGGTCCGTAACGTCCTGCGTTAACTCTTGAGTTTCAAAAGAGGCATCGTTTGCAGACGTTGCATAGTAACCAAGTGCCAGAGCGGCAGTCATTGCTATGCCAGCTGGCCCACCGAGAATCGCCTTAGCAGCCGTTAGCGCCCGTGTGCTAATTGTGGCGGCACTCGCAGCAGCTGCGTAGGTTGTTGTTGCGGTAGCAGCGGCTCTTTCAGCAGCTGCCAGTCGCACGTTACTAGCCGCCAGATTGTTAACCGCTGCCGTCCTGGTGGCATCGGTTTTTGCAGCGGCCAACTGGCGCACAGCACCTTGCTGCAGCTGCTGTGCATAATGAAGTTGGGTGTTAGCGGCCGTGAGCGTACTGGCGGCAGTGCGTTGGTTCGCCGCAATTTCTGCATTGGATGCGGCAACTAATTCCATCTTCCGGGCTATCGCGTCCGCAATAGAACCCGTTAAACGTCCAGCATACACAGCGGCTACAACTCCCGCTGCTACGGCTAAATCGTCCAGTACATCAACGTTATCACCGAGCAGCTCCAGGGCCGATGTTGCTGTGGTCACCAGTGGCACTATGGCCGAGTTAATCGGTGCCGATAGGCGTTTGGCCAGATTATCGTATTCCGACAAGAAGTCATTAAACGCGGCAGACATAGTGTTAGCGGCATTTTCCGCTGCGCCTTCATAGTCCTGCAATGCGGTAATTAACGTGCGCTTAAACATCTGGCTGGTGACTTCACCATCCACCACCATTTTACGGAAGCCGCCACTGGCAACCCCAGCGGCTTTATCCAGGGCTTGTAATAAGCCTGGCAGAGGTTCCACTACCTGGTTAAGTTCCTGCGCCTGTACGCGGCCCTGGGTAAATGCCTGGGTCATACCGTACATGGCCTGGCTAACCTGCACATTACTCGCACCCAAGGTGCGGGCTACGTTGGTCATGCCTTCCAGAATTTCGCGGGATTCCGTCGCGGTAACGGTACGCTGCTTTTCCAGCACTAACAGGCGGGTATAGCTGTCTGCCAGTACTGAATAGCGCACATTAAGACGATCAGCTGCTTCCTCTAAATACCGCTGTGCTTCGGCATTTTGCGAGGCGCTGGTAGTCAGGTTTTCCAGCCTCAGTTGCAGCATCTCAGCATCGGATGCGGCGCGGATAAAGTTAATACCGGCCGCGCCTGCAGCATATAAGCTGACAGCGCCAGCAAGCGCTCGATAGCTACCCGCTAACGCTGTATTTTGGGCGGCAGCCGTGGCGCTGGCACGCCCTTGGGTGTAGGTAGCTTGTTGCAGGCGATTTATATCGGAAGCGTTACGCGCAGCACCTGCGCTCACCGCCTTGCCGTTATAACCAACCCGTAATGCTACGTTATAATTTGCCATCTACACCGATTCTCGTAACAGTTGCTCAAGGTGCTGCACTTTAAAAAAGTCGTCACCTTCAACGATTAACCCCAGTTTTTGCCAACAGACTTCTGCACGCTGGTAGTCCAGGGCGTATTTGCGATTTTTGCTGTCCAATACCCATTGAGTTTGTGAAACCCGAATGGCCTGTAGTGCCAGCCAATTATCAGGATGAACTTCAATGTCGGTATCCGGTTTAACCAGGTCTTTGAGGTCGCCCCCAAAGAATACCCAGTCATCTTCCAGTTCCTTGCTGTTCTGGTTACCTCCGGTTGCCCAGGCTTCGGCAACCTCCGTTAGTTTTTTATGGCCGCATCAAACTGGGCGTTAATAGCAACAGACGCTACGCCGCCTGCAGCAGCTGGCGGAAGCACGCCAGATTCCAGATCAGCAATAAAGCCCTCTAAGCCCAGTTCTTTGCCTTTTTCGTCCTGATACCCGCGCATAGCCGATACAAAGCCCTTTACAGACTCAACATCTGAGCCTTTTGCGATAATGGCCTCACCATCCGTTTTGGGCATAACCCGCACATCCACTTCAACGGAGTTTTCACCAAACAGAGTTACCGGGCGGGTAATAATCCAGTTTTTTAATGCGCTGCGTTTAAACGCCATATGTCACCTATGTAAATAAAAGTGAAATTTCGTCGTTACCGGCATCCGGCAACAGCTTAAGGTCGATGTCGTAACCAACGTTGTTGTTATCCAGGTTGGTGTAAGACGGTTTTTGCACCTGCACGCGGGGGCAGCTAATGGTGCAGATATTGCCTGCCGTAGCACCGTGGGTAATGGCTAACGGTCCATGTTGGCGGTTACTGTGGCGAGCAAAAAAGTTAATGGTATCGAGCGTAGGGGCTTCAATTTGAATTTGGCCACTGCCATCACGATCAGAATAGATAATGGTTTCATCCACCAGGCTTTGGTCGTACACCGCTTCGTTACCCGGATTCAAATTAAGCGAGTAAGGACGCACGGTTTCGCCATACAGCGTTACTGCTGAGGTGCGTCCTGGGCCTGTGGGCACAAAGCCCAACCACGGCGCATTATTGACTGCAGGTAAGCTGTCAATGGTATGCGTAGGAACGGCCCATAACCCTTTAAAGGTGAATTCCAACATGGGAATACCCTTTTCAAATATGATAGTAAATGCACCACGTGCACCGTTAATGGCATGCAGGTTATTGCCAATGCGAAATTCCATCGCCAAGGAGCTTCCAAAATCAGACGCCAGGGTGTATGCCACGCTCACACCGGCATCAACCGTTTCAGTCATGCGACTGGCTCGCAGTAATGCGCTATACGGCGGGGCTACGCCTTCGGTGCCGGAGCCAAACAAGTGCACCCGGAACGTGAGGGTAATATGCTCACCAAACGGGATATCTTCATACGCCCCTTCACCAAATCGCACCGACTCATCGGTAATGTTTTCGCTCTCAAACGCGATAGAGGGCTCTGTTAGCCGGATGTAATTTGAGGCGTCCAGTGCAGCTGCCGGGCCCGCACCATAGGTACTTTCTACACCGGCTAAAATGAGTTTTTCACGCCAACGCATAGCCATTACGCTTTCTCCTTAGTACCTTTGGCACCTTTGTTATCGGGTTCAACCGGGCTCACTTTGTCGCCGTCCAGCCTGTACTGGCCACCTGGCAAGCCTGCCGCCACGGCTTTTTTTAGCGCGGCTGGCAGCTCAGGGTGTTTAAATGGTTTTTTGGTGGTCATGGATACGTCCTTACATTGGTTACCACGGTGCACGTGGTTTTAAACTGCAGCTGATACACCACATTCTGCGTCTCTTTATTCACCTCGATTAAGCGTCCTGCCTGAAACGTGATGGGCTCAAACGGCTCAATCATCAGGCCAATCAACGCGGCTTTTACCTGGTCGCGCCAGATCAGCAGTTCGTTACCTGCCACGCTGCCAGTGTTGCTACCGGCCGCTCGAAACACGCCCACTACGGCAAATTGCTCTATGCTGTATTGCGAAACATCAATACCGCCGATTTCGTCAAAGTCTTCGGCCTCTTCGTCCAATGGCAGAACGAAGGTGGTATTACGCTGTACTGCACTACGGAGCAGCGCGGGCATGCTCATAGCCGGTTTAACGTTAAATTCAGCGGCTTTTAACACCGTTTCAATCACGTTTAAATCCAGGTTGTAAACGGGTGTACTCATTTCGGAAACCAACTCTCTACCCAGCGCAAACAAATCTTATCGATGCGCGATTGCTGTACAGGCGTAATGCCGATAATTTCCCGTTTGGGAATTGTTACCCGCTTACCACGCCCGGCCTTGCCACCAAACTGATGTATAGCGGCGTATTTTTCGGTTAATCCGTGAACCAGGTTCTGCGCTCTCACTTCGTGGGTAACGCTTTTGCTCAGTATCGAGGTATCAACCAGAGTTTTACCGTTTTCGGCTTCGGCCCGTTGCGATACCAGCCATTTGCTGCCATCCGGGGCTTTGCCTTCGTAGAAGCGTTTTGCCACATCGCTATCGAGGTAACTGCCTATTTCATCCAGCATGGCCGCTGGTTGTTGACTAAAGGTACCTACCTGGTTAAACACCGATAAGACATCATCACCCGACAGGTTAATCTCAATAAACGTTGCGCTCACAGGCCGAACCCACCCCAATCAAAACGGCTATTACCACCCACAACCACCAGGCGCGTATCGCTGGGTTTGGCTGGGTCATCAGCGCCCAGGCTTAATGCGCCGCTGCTGATGTCGCGCAGCTGCGCCATCGCGGCTTTGTGATTGTTTCGGGTGTCTTCGTCGGTTGTTACCATTAGTTCGTACTTCACCAGTACTAACGCGATATCCGGCAACGGGCTGTTAGCAATTTCGCTTGGCGATAACCCCGCAGGGTGGCGCTTAGCCACATAGCCGTTAATCAACCGGGTAGCGGCATCAATGGCTAACACCAGGCGGTCCAGAGCGGCTTGAGCCACGGCAAGTTCCTCAGCGGTAAAGCTGCTGGTATCAGCACCTTCTGCCAGGGCAACCAGGGCCAGGGTGTTAATGTCACCCTCAACCCGGCCTGCCAGAATATTGCCCAGTTCGTAGGTACCAATGCGCTCGATAACCGCTGCAGGCGTGATCACTATTCAGCGTCCTTTGCCTGGAATGCCGTCCAGGCTTCGTTACGCATATCCGCGCTCACATCAAAGCCCACCGCATCAGTCAGGGCTTCAACCAGCGGTAAGCCGCTGCTGGTTAAATTGGCTTTATCCTCGATAACACCGGGGATAACGGTCAGTAATTGCTCAAGGGTTGAAAGCTGTGGCACCACAGGCTCAGCTTTGCCTGCAGGCACTTTGATGGCGTTAATGGCCAACAAAGGCGCAGCGTCCTTGCCACTCAGGCTAATGGGTGCACCAGGTAGATACTTTTCCTGGTTATGCTGTACCGGCTCTACGCACTCATATTCGGTTAACAGGGTTGTTTCGCTCATGTCAGGCTCCTGTAAAGGGCCAACTCCGTGGCCCGTTATCGTCCTTGCTTCGCTCTCAGGGTTTATGAACTCGCTACGGCGTTCTTAATTAGGAAGCCAGAGGCAATGCCAGTGAGCAGCGGCTGGCGTTCGTATTCCACACCGGCAATCCAGCTCTTAGTGGCTTTGTCGTACCACATAGGCTCAACCAGCGGCTGGCCATTGAGTACGTAGGTGTAACCATACGACGGCATGGCGCGAGAGGTGATAACAGTGGGCACGTACGCCAGAATCACGTCCAGGCCCCACAGCTCCTCAAAATTACCATCAGCATCAACCACCATGGATTGTGCAATCACGATGTTTTCAATTTCAAACAGCTGCCGGTAATGCTCAAGTGTTAGCATTTTCAGGTCGTTATTGCTCATACGCGCTAACAACTTTGGGTGGTGCTTAAGCGTTTTGTGCACCAAGGCCGGTATAACCATCTTGTTGGGGTAAGACCCAGTGGCTGCCCGGACGGCTTCCTTGTAATCAGACACATCTTTCAGTGGGTCTGAGTTGTCGTAGTCGCTCCATTGGTCGCTGCCAGACAGCGTGATTTTGTTATTGGTGCCGTATTTGGTGGCATCCCGAGCCAGGCCAGACTGTTCAAACTCCAGGTTGTTCTGCTCTACCTGCATCACGGTTTCAACCGATTGGCGCTGAAAGTTAATACCTGGTGTGCTCGCTTGGTCACGTAACCACTCACGGGGAATTTGCGCATCCAGGGCGTTGTTGGTCAGGCTGTAATTGCCTTTTTCAAAACCCACTTTAATGCGTTTGGTGTTTTCACCCGGCGCACGGCGCGTGTTAATCAGCTGGAAGGCCGATTTATCAAACTGGATGATTTTACCGCTGGCTTCATCGACTGAAACACGCGGAAACAGCTCAAACCCAACTAAACCCGGAGCCATAAAGCCCAGCGCAATTTTACTTAAAACTTTGTCGGTACGAATTGATACGCGATCCATTTCGTTGCTCCTTATGTGTTAGCCGGAATTAATAACGCGTTGAAGATAGCGCCATCGCCACTTGCTGCCGTTAGCGCACGGCCCACCACTTTGCCGGTGGTTCTAGTGATTAGCTTGCCGCTGGTACCCACTTCCAGTAGAGCATCTGCAGCAATGGCAGCTCCCGCTTCACAAGGAACGGTACCCAATACATCAACCGCCGCCTGTTCACCAGCTGATGCCGGGTTGTAGGACACACCCATCATGTGAGCACCGGCAGCGGCGTAGTTACCGTCTGCACCAACAGCACGGCACTGCGCCAATGCAGCAGCGGCTTGTACGCTAATAGTTAAAATTGCTACCCGTGCTTTGTTTAAGTAATTCGCCATGGTTATGCTCCTTGACTTACGGCAATTACGGCATCTGCGTAGCAAACACCATGTGCCTTTGAATATTCTTCGGCTTTTGCGTCCAGGTCTTTGTCGTGGCCCAGCTCTGGATCATCGCCCAGGGGAGACTTAGCACCCAAACCACCAATAAACGCCTTGGCAAAGTCGTACTGGCTTTGCTCAACCGTTTCGCTGTCAGATTTGCTGAAGCTAAACGTATGCGCATCATCGCCTTGGGGCAGGCTGGCCATAAACTCAGCCAGGCCAGCGGCGGTGGCTGGGGTTAAGTGGCCTGCAGCAATCTGTGCGTCCACCACGGCCTTACAATCAGCCACGCGCGCCGCAAAGGCTTGCTCTTCCAGGGTCTTTTCGGCGTTATCTGCACGAGACTTTTCAGCACTCAGTTGACTGCTAAAGCTGGCCTCGGCGTCATCTTTCGCCTGTTGAATGGCAGCATCAAGCTGCTCCTGAGTGTATTTAGTCACTGCAGGCTCCTCAGTTTTGGGTTTAGAAAATTCGGGGGTTAACGGGTCTTCCTGGGTCTCTTTGCGCACCTCTTCGCGGGTTAATGCTTCCCGCATCCAGTCCAGGCTCCATTTAGGCACAACGCGGTCGGCGTCTTCCTGGGAAAACTTTTCTATGAAGAAGTCACGCATGTTAGAGAACATATCCAGCAGGGTGCGCTGGTGTTCCATTTCCATGCTGAATTCAATGGTTTCAGCCGGTTCTGCGCTAAATTCAATGGTTTCGGTTGGGTCGGCATCGGCACCGTTAAACTGCCAGCCTAAGCCTTCCAGGGCAGGTTCAACTGCACCCAGGTAACCAATATGGCGAAGGGTTAAACCCTTGTCGGTGCGATACAGGCTTACGCTGCGATTAGGAAAAGACTTAGCCGCAACGGCTTTGGCAAAGTCCACGTTAACGTTGTTGGCGGTGACCTCCAGGCGGTCATCGTCGGTTAGGCGCACACCGGTTACCCAGCCCAATGCCGGGGCATTGGTTTTGGGGTGGCCAATCACCAGCGGCGCTTTGTTGGGGGTAAAGTTATCCACTACCTGCTGCAAGTCTTCGCGGCTGTAGTTACGTGATTTACCCGTGTTATCGGTATGCTCCCCCGCAAAAAAAACATCATGCCAGGGAAACTCGGTCACCGTGGCCATGGCATCTGCCACAACCTCGCTGATGGGTAATTTTTTAAATGTGGGGGTTTTCGTTTTCATGGAGCCATGATGGCCCGAGAAAACTTAACGTGCCGCCCGAAGAAAACTCCGGGGGTAGAAATGCCTTTTCTTTTAATAACCTAACCGGGCTGGTTAATAAATTCAACGAGTTTTTTACCCGGCACCTTGGACATGTGTATCTCATTTGCCCCTGGCCAGCCAGGGGCTTTTTTTTACAGCCCAGCCGGAGAGCCAATCATGAAAACAGTTTGGGTACTGCAGCAATTTACCTCTCGCTACTTTGACCTAACCCAGCCGCATTACCTGGCTAAAATCACCCAGCGACTGCGCCCCATTTACACCACCGACCTTAGCCATGCTCTGGTGTTTGAAAGTGAAGCAACAGCCAATACATTGCTCACGTTTGATTTAAAACATGAAGGCTGGGCCGCACGGCGGGTAACTATTCCTAACAGCCAGATGCATTAGCATGGTGCCTGCTAATACGTTGCCGCAGGACATGGCAGCGGAGCAGATGCTATTAGGAGAGCTACTGGTAACCACCGAGCACGACGACCTGCTGGACGGCATAGAGCCGGATTTTTTTTATTTCTCAGCCCACCGCTACATATTTACCACTATTCGGTACCTGCACCAAAACAGCAGCCCCATTGATACGCTCACCGTGGCCGACTACCTGGAACAACGAGGATTACTCGATAAAGCGGGTAATACCGACTACCTCCTGCAGCTGGCGCGCAACCGCATTAACGATTCGCAAGCCATGCTGGCTAAAACGCGCATTAAAACGCTTACCACACAACGCCAGGTGATACTGGCCAGCAATAAAATTAAAGACGCTTGCTACGACAACCAGGGCGCTACTGCAGCATCGATACTGGAGCGCGCCGAAACCGCCCTGTTTAACCTGCGCCATGCCCAGCACGAAGCCACAAAGATGCAAAGCATCGGGCAAATGACGCTCAGTATTGCCGACAAACTACAAGCCATTGCAGAAGGACGGGGTCCGGCTAAAGGGCTCACTACCGGTTTTAACGAACTGGATGAGCTGATATACGAACTGGCCCCAGGTGATTTAGTACTGGTTGCGGCCCGGCCCTCACAAGGCAAAACCACCTTCGCTATGAACCTGGTAGAGAACGCCATGATGCAAAGCAAGGCTCCGGTGCTGGTATACAGCCTGGAAATGCCTTCAGAGCAGATTATGATGCGCCTCTGGGCGTCTCTGGCCCGGGTGAACCTAACCAAAATACGTAACGGCAAAATGGATGACGAAGAGTGGTCCAGAGTGTTTAGCGTAATTAGCACACTCAAAGAACGGGGCAACCTGTTTATCGATGATGCCGCAGCGCTAACGCCCTCAGACATTCGTACCCGCACCCGTAACCTAATACGCAAACACGGTAAGCCCAGCATGCTAATGGTGGATTACGTGCAGCTGATGCGGGTAAGCGAGACCAGGAAAAACCGCGCGGATGAAATCGCCGAAATCTCAAACAGCCTAAAAGAAATGGCCAAAGACTTCGGGATACCGGTGGTGGCGTTATCGCAACTTAACCGCAGTCTGGAGAACCGGCAGGATAAACGACCAATCAATTCAGACCTCCGGGAATCGGGCTCGCTGGAGCAAGATGCAGATGTGATCCTGTTTATTTACCGGGATGAAGTGTACAACCCGGAAACAGAACATCCGGGTGAAGCAGAAATTATTATAGGCAAACAGCGAAACGGCCCCACAGGGACCGCTCATTTGTTGTTTCAGGGGGAATATTCAAAGTTCACAAACCGCACCGGGGCTAACCAATGACACTACTGATTTATTTAATCCTTTCCCATCAATACAGACTGCCACTAATTATGGACATCATTGCTTTAATGGTTTGGTTTCTACATATCTGCTTTCACGAGGAGCACAAAGGCAAATCAACCTCAACCGGCAATCGGGGTGAGGAGTAAACGGTGCAATACTTATTCTTAACGGGGCTAGAAGTACTGATTGCGTTAGCCGTATTTTTAATTTTGCCTTTTGTCATCACAGCAATAAGCAAAACAACCAACGTTCTTATAAATATTCACCATTGGCGAAAAATCATCAAACTGGAGATCAGAATGGGTACTCATACAAAAATTAATTTTACTGACTTTCCTGAACAGGGTAGCTGGCTCGGTAAGAAGTTTCGGATCTGCTTTAACTACGACACTACCAAAACATTAACCGGTATTTGTGTTCGTGATGACAGAGAAGCGCCAGGCAGAACGATCTTTAAACTGGATGATGGCCGGTATGTGTTATCAACCGAATGCCAATGCCAGCCACTTTAATCAAAACTTATTTTACAATATTCAAATTTAATGCTTTATTAAAGCTTTAAAATAGCTTTGAGTGAATAAAATGACCGTGCAATGTATCGATTCATCCACCATGACCCACCAACAGTTAAGATCATTTATCCAGATCATGAAAGAGGCCATTGGTGCAACCAGTGGCAAACGTTCAAACTATATTGTTGAGCTCGGACTGGATTTAACCAGCCCATTTGCCTTCTTACTTGGAAGGGATAACTTCACTCAGGAACAAAAGGTGTTTGCGGAAGGTATTTTTTGCATTGTGATGAATATTCCAATGCGGCGGCAAGAGCAGCTATGGATAAATGGAACAACCTGGTACCCAAAAAACAAAAACCGAGTCGAAGCGCCAATGGAGCAATCCCGTCTTGATTACGATTTTATGATGGAAATTAGCGACCGCCCTAAAGACTGGGAAGAGATATTAAAAGTATCATCTACAACGTTTACGAAACTGACCAAAGGGGATATTGCCCCTTACGATCTCATTCGCCCATCGATAGCATTAATGCAGTTTGGATTTCCTGAGCCGGAACAGTTTTTTACAAGGCTTTGAAAACGAGGTTTGGGAAAACCGGTTTTTAAACTAAAAAGCTGTTGAAAACCGTTTTAAAAGCACTCTAAAAACGCATTAAATTACAGACGCAAACCAGCATTCAAATACTTTCTGATAATGACTTCTAGATGATTTTAGGAATTTTTACCAAAATAAGCTTACAGCTACCGCCTGAACACTAAAAAAGCCCTGAGAGGGCTTTTGAGAAAGATTAAGAATCTTCATTAATAAATTTGAACCAGTCATTCAGGCTGGTTTTTATCAATAGTAAGGATGCAATCAAAATGCAAAGCGCAAATACCGAAATCCAGATAGCAGCATAAACAAACCACTGAATTCCGATAAGGCCAATCGAGAGCTGGGCGATGGCTGCGCCAATGGTGGCCAGTACCGACCAAAATAAAAAGTCACTTAAATTTCTTAACGGTGCGTATACCTGCAAATTTTCATCAAGTTTCTTCATCTCTTCAAAGCGTTTTTTATACTGAGGTCGGTCGTAAACGTTTTCTTTGAGCTTTATCAGGATGAAGGTTTTTAACGAAAGCAGAAAACCGCCAACAGTCAGGAAACCGGCAAATAAGTTTCCGCGCAGGTTCTCTTCATAAAACTTTATAAATTTTGGCGCATCCGTCACGAAGCAATGCACAACACCAATCGTAAGTGTTGCAACTACTGCGCAAAGGAGGAACCGGATTATCATCTTATTTTCGCCTCAAATATCGTTTTATGATCATCGCAAATCTCTATCAGTTTATCTGTCACCCAGCTGCTTGCAAAATCGGTAACAGTAAGATCGCTAATTTGAGCTGCAAGTTCATCGTAATCATATTCGCCAAAACTATCTGGCTGGTCCTGAATGCGTATAACACGGTCAATACCACTCTCGTCAACCGCAAATACTCTGCCACTTTCGCTGTCTGCTTCATCTACCGAACTGGAAACGGCATCTATCAACCCTTGCAGTGGCGCTTGAGAGCTAAAGCTAAATTTACGGCGATGCTTATTCACGAAACCTGTTAAAGGTCTGAACATTTTTTGTTCTGGCTTAAGGTAAGCAAAGTCCAGCTCAAGCGCTTTAATTCTTTTCATCTCGGCCAATAAAACGGGTAAGCTCGATTTATTAATCAACACCTGCCATTTGAAAGTACCATTATACTTCTTGCCAGCGACTTTTTTGGCTGCACCTTCCGATTTGCCTTCATCCTGCGCTGTAGTTTTCGCTACTTCCTTTTTTACGTCTTTAAGGCGTAAAAATTTCTTTTTCATGCTTTTCATTGCCTGGCTAATACTACAGGACTGATGGTAATACTGATATAAGCCAATACCCGAAGCCTTATTGATTACAAAAAAATTGAATTCGGTAATCCTGGAATCATCATCCAAACTGTTTACTTGAATCTTAGGAGCCCCGCCGTTTTCCTTAAGCTCACAGAAAGTACGTTGATTTTTAACCGTTAACATTAAACCAAGGTAATACTTGCTGTTGCTGGTATCGTCGACGTACATAAAGCGGCCAATATCATCAACGTGCTCAAAATTGGCTTTTTCCTCAGCTAATGATGCCATTAGTTCAGATAGTGGCAGTGAATCAGGCACTTCGATAGAGAAGCCTACAAACCTAACAAGCATGATTAGTCCTTTTCAATTTGAGCAACAATTTCTGTTAATGCCGCTATCATTTCTGTTTTTAGCTCACTGGCCAGGAAGGTATAAGGCGCATTCGCCATAACGTTTTCGATCACTTCATCCCTGATTTGATTCAGGTGGAGCCCTTTGTCCTGTAGAACTGCGTAAGTTGAATAGACGATCTGTTCAAGAATGCTATTTTGGTTATCGTTATTCATGTTTGACTCGCTCCGTTGCTATTTTAATGTTTCCGACCAGAGGATATCCCAGTCTGACAAGTGAACATCGCACTGCATTCCATAAATTCTGTCATAGTTACTTATGAGTTCGATTTTCCCTGTATACTCAACTAGCTGTCCCTTCCTAAAACCAAGCACATAGTCATCGTAGGTTTGGTTGTATAGATAGACTACTCGACTGAAATCAATAAACCCGTAACTAGACGTGGTTCCCATGTCAATGAAGATCGAAATGGTATCGTCATAACTGAGATCAACATTTTGAATAGTACCTTTCCAGGTAACGTATTTACCTTTAAGTTCTCGCTTAAGAAGCGTAAATTGAGCCGATGTACTTTCTCTGCATGCTTTCTCTAGTTCTTTATATTTAATCCAAATGTGCTTTTTTTCTTCAGGCTGAACTATTGGCTGTTGGCTGTTCGATTGGCACCCAACAAGATTTAAAAAAATTGCCAAAGCTAAGATTTGTTTAATCATAACGTAATCCATACGTGTACGTAGCTGGCCGAAGGTGGGGGTTTCGTACCGTTAGTGAATGGCATTACATTCGAAGCTAAAAGTGCGATTAAAGCGAAAATAGATTTTTTGTAATTCATATGCCCTCCTTGGCTACAGAGCCTTATTTCTTGAGCGAAGCAACCCAGTCATAAGTTTGTTGAAGTTGGTCATCGGTTAATTCAGTTAACGAATTGCAACCAAAACTAAATTCCAGATACCAATCTTTGTCATCAACCCGATCTAATTTTTTTAAGCGGGCATAAATGAAACTGTAGCGGCTCTTACGCCATGATGAAAATCCGCGAGCTGATTTTGCACGCTTTAATCTACCTATCGTCTGGCGTAAGTAGCTTTCGACTTCTGGAAACTTTTCCTGCTCGATGAATTTGTATGAGGAGAATTTAAACTTTCGCTTAAGGGCCGTCCAAACCGCAGCATGGTTTCTGGGGTTCTTTTTAGAAGCTTTTTCGGCTGTAACAACGTCATCGACTAACAGCCTGATGATATATTGCTGATCACTTGTGATGTGATGGCTACCAGGCATCACATTAGGTTTAACGATCACTTCCTGGTTTGTCACATTGATATGGTTAGTACCAATAGACACAATATTACCAGTGCCTGATGTGGTTACGTTTTGAGGGACTGAAGAGCTTCCCTCACTTTCCGAAAAACTCTCTTTAAAGAGTTGCGTAACCTTACTTTCAAAATCATCCATAATTCACTCCATACTACGTGAAAATTACATACTAAAAACCTGCTGCTGTAACAAAAGGCAGAACGTTAGACGCCTTCACCTCTTGCTGTGATTCTTGTTCTAATTCCAATAGCCCGGCAATGATTCGGGCTTTACCTTTGGGGCTAACATGCCTGCCATGCTCAACTAATAATGACTCTATAAGCTCTACAATTTCGGCTACTCGTTTTGTGTTAACCGAACGTTTACCTGTAACCACATAATTAATATCAAAACCCAAACTAGCTAACCCAGCCAACTTGTCTGAGGGTATAGGAGCATCTTGCTCCCACCTAATAAAAGTTCCTTTAGAAACTCCAATATGTTCAAACACTTGACTCTGTTTTAGCCCCAACCGCTCTCTTTCAGCCTTTAAGAGGTTCAATTTTTAAAACCTAAAGTGTTGACAGGTTCCATATTTAGAACCTATTATAAACATCGACATTAACAAAACGCTTTTAGATATCCCTGCAAGGTTCACTGAAAGCGCTACACGTAAGGTAAACATACTATGACCCCGAAAGAAATTAAAGCGGAATTAAAAGCCCGTGGTTACTCAAACAAAATGCTGGCCGAAATTTTGGGCAAAAGCGTCTCTGCTGTTGGCCAGGTCATCAACAAAACCTCCTATTCTCGTGAAATTGCCGAAGCGGTATGCAAAGCCATCGATAAAGATCTCCTCGATGTATTTCACGATGTAAAGCCTTACCACCATTCAAAATCCCAGCTGCGTGAGCAAAAAAAGCAAGAACTTGCTCAGCTGTTAAGCGCATAAGGGGAACCAGGATGATCTCAACTCGCTCTCTCATTTTGACTCCCGTACCCACCGACATAGGTTTGCAAGCTGCTCAGCGGCCAGATGTTCTATATTTCTTGAAACAGCAAGCCCTTGTTGTGCCCGTAAGCGTTCTGCGCGCAGCGCAGCAATCACCAGAGCCAACCACACCAAGTGACGCCGATTGGGCATTGTACGCAGTGTGTCATGAGTACCTGGGCACGCCGATAAGCACCATTCCACTGCATGTAAAGGCGGCAATCGTGAAAGAAGTGCACGCACCCCAACCGATCGCGCTTCAGCCTGTAGTTGCTCAATGTCTTGACGCGTTAAAACGCTGCTTAGTAATGGTCGCTCAACGCGTTTATCCAAAGCCTGGTACACAAGTTCTCTCCGCAGATTCAAAAACCACATTAATGCTAGGTGAGTCTGGTACCCGCGTCACCGGTAAAACCATTACGAATTTTTACCGGTAAGCCGGTGGAGGTTTAACACATGTTCAATTCTAAAGAGCAAATTAACTGCAGTAAGCAAGTTGCCAATGCGTGGCGCGAGTCGCACGTGTGCAACTGGAACAAAAGCGGCGCGGTAATTACGTATATGGGCAATGTGACCGGCTGGCGTGATGCAGTGCGCCACCCCCAAGACTACTGCCCTGGCTGCCTGGCCTTTACTGCTAATGGTGAGATTTGGGAAACCATAGGTGGAAACGACCAGCATGGCGCTAACGCGTGGAGACTTATTTCCTCTGATGTTGGAGGTGATGCATGACCCAACGCGATTTACTGGACCAGCTCGATCTGGATCTGCTTACCACCGAAAACGCGCCCAGCCTGGATTTAGAGCTGGACGTTATTCAAATTATTAAGCAATGCGAGCGCAACAGCGGCCTGGGCCGGGACCGATTTTTAGATCGCATTAACTTATGCCTGCGTGATACCGGCCAAAAAGTAACAAAGATTCAGTTAAACAAGTGGCTATCGCCAAGCCAGGACAACTGTGTACCTGCCTGGGTAATGCCAGCCATTTGCTGGGCGCTTCAGTCTATAGAACCGATGACCGCAATGCTTAACCCTCTGGGCTTTAAACCGGCTGATATGCGCGCCGACCTGCTGCGCCAAAAGGCCGAACTGGATGTGAGCAACAAAATGCGCCAGAAGGAATCCAGAGACATAGAGCGAGCTCTTCAGCAAATGATGATAAGAGGGAGATAAGCCATGACGTTTACCATACAAGGTTTAGACGACACCCCATGCATGTGCATAACCATGGACTGTATTAAGCAGTTCTGCCTGCAGCCCCATGCTGTGATGTTCGACAACGAAGAGCTGGAAGCCGCACGCCGGGTATGCGCCAGAGTGATTCTGGGCGGTTTAATCATTAGCGGGCACAACTCAATGTGCCAGGTGATAAGCGAAAACTTTAAACGTGAATGCGTAGCTATGAACGAGCGCTACTACGCTATCGCCAGCACGCTATCTGCAGCCTGGAACATTTGCGGCGAGGGTGCAGGTAATTGGCAGAACATTAGCCTTTACCGAACTTTACGGTTATGCGGTGAACGTGATTTTAGAATAGAAGCCCTTTGCATCTTTGACATTGAAGCCCTGTTTACCATGCCTTTAAACGAGTTTGAAACGGCATTAAAACAGTACGACGTATGGCTGGAGGCAAGCAATGACTAAGCCTGCAGCACCCGTTAACACCATTATGCACCAGCTGATTACCAAACTGGGCGAAGAGGAATTTACCCTACCAGCCGAGCAGGGCGAACTCTGGGCCATTGTAGAAAACAGCGAGGTCTATGCCTGTCTATACCACGTTAAAGCGGGTTTGGCCTATAAAGCGTTGAAGGAGCAGTTGCCGCACGGTGAATTTGAAAAGGAATTGAAAGCCAGGGGCATTGCTGAGCGAACTGCGCGTGAGCGAATCTCTGTTGCTGATTTAGTTTTAAATTGCCCAGGGCTAAAAGCGAATACGTCTTCGCTTTTGGATGATGACAATTCAAATCGGCGGACGTCCGCCGATTTGGAAATTGATGAAAACATCACCCTTGAATCATTCAGTTTTAGCCAACTCAATGAGTTAACCCGCCTACCAGAAGAGAAGATCAAATCACTGCAGCCAGAAGAACTGCAGGAACTCAGCAAGATGCCCGTGCGCGCCCTTAAAACGGCGGTTAAGCAAATGAACCTGGACTTTGAAAGCGAAAGCAAACTTGAAGCCCAGAATGCAAATTTGAAGAAGCAGCTTGAAGAGCTGCAAATACAGCACGCCGACGCGATTAACGAAATGAATCGCGAAAAAATAACCAAGGCACCTGAGAAGATTTATGGCCTTTTGCCCCTGGTAGCCATGATCCGCCAGGAAGCGCCATCAGTAAGCCAGCAGCTTCACGAACACGGCCTGCAAGCGGTTAACCTGGTTGAACGGTTAATTGCCCCAAACATGGATTATGAGCAGGCTAAAATGGCGGCACAGGCGCTGTATCATTTTTTAGCGGCACCCTATAAGCACATTGGTGTAGCCATTAACCGCCTGGAAGAACATTTTGGCGACGACCTGACCGGCGTTGATGCGGAGTTACCTACCTATGGTGAGGCAGAATGGGAAGCGGCCGAAGACAAACGCCAAACCATTATTTTACTGCACAACGATGCAACCAAACCACGTAAAAAGCGGGGGCGTAAGTAATGCACCCGGCTGTTCACCAATTTAACCAAATTATAGAGCAGGTTATTCACGAGTGTGATCCGTGGACTCGCGCTACTGAAAAAGCCCGCTCTATCGCTAACCAGCGTATGCATGTAGTTACTGCTGTACAAAAAGCAGCAACCACCATGACCATGCAAGCCGCGCTGGCACACGTTATACAACAGTGTGAACACAACAATGCCGACGAAACCCTGGTAAAAGCGTATACCGCATTAAACGGCCCAAAACCGGCCACCATTCGCCTGTGGTGTAAAGCCTTTGACGATGCGGGTAAAAACGGGTTACTGCCAAAGCACAGTGGTACCGCACGTAACGACTATGGCTGGGAAGCCAGAGCGCTGGAGCTATACCATAAGCCGCAAAAGCCCAGCATTCGCAAGGTTGCCCGAGACCTGCGCGAAAAGTACGGGTTTAAAAGCGCCAGAGAGCATAACGTGCGGTATTTCTTTAGCACGTTACCAGCCGACCTGCAGGAACGTTCGCCCTGGCGTATGGGCCGTAAACAATATAACGATGGCCTGCGCGAGCATATCTCCCGAACCACCGAAAACCTGCCGGTTGGTGTATTGTTTCAGGGCGATGGCCACACTATCGACCAATACCTGCGCCACCCGCGTACCGGCAAGTTGTGGCGGGCAGAGCTTACCGTATTTATGGACGTGCGCAGCCGCTACATTGTGGGCTGGTACATAAGCGTGGCTGAATCCAGCGTTAGCACCATGGCTGCACTCAGCCATGCTATGGGCACCCATAACCATGTACCGGCGCTGATCCATATCGATAACGGTAGTGGCTTTAAATCAAAGCTAATGAATAGCGAAACATCCGGGTTTTATGCCTCATTTGGTATTGAGCCAATCTGGGCATTACCCGGTAACGCCAAAGCCAAAAACGTAGAGCGGTTTTTCCGCACTATGGAAGACGATTTTGGTAAAGACTTTGATACGTACTGCGGCTACGACATGAGCCCAGACGCCAGCCGCTTGTTCAGCAGCTCGGTAAAAGCCGAGAAAGCCGCAGCGGAAGGTAAGATCCATATTCCCACTGTTGATGAATGGTGCGAAGCCTTCACCGACTGGCTAAACCGCTATCACAACCGGCCACACCCGGAAGAACCTGGTACCACCCCAGCAGAGTTATGGTCGCAGTTAGAACGCGTGCCAGTGGTTGATCACAACTTGTTGGTTAAACCTCGCGAAGAAGTATCCGTTTCTCGCTCTCTGGTAACGCTGCACAAGCGTAAATACATCAGTGAGTATCTTTACCAGTATGAAGGGCAAAAGCTCGTTGCAGAGTACGACCTGCACGACGATAGCACCATACGTTTATTCGATATGGACGGCCGCTGGCTTACCACTGCCACACTTAAAACCAAAAAGGATTATATCTCTACCAGCCGTATTGAAGACGCGCAGCGCAAGCGCCTGCTGGAGCAAACCAAACGCCTTAACAACAAGATCCACGAAAAGCGCATGGAAGCCGGGCGCGATATTCCGCTGCATGTTGAGCAGGCCAGCGATATCGACCAGTTGGAAGAAAGTTTTAACAACCTGATGGCTGCCCAGGCCCCACAAAATGACGATCTGAATTTTGACAGCCTGATGCAAAACGTTATCCACGCACCGGACCCAGAACCCGAGGAAGACGACGACTTCGACCCTTTATCTATTCACCCAGGAGAAACTACACATGGCCGCTAAAACCATTGAAAAACCTGCCAGCTTTAACGACAACTATACAGAGCAGGATATTACCCACGTACACAACATCATCGACTGGATGAATGCCAGCCCGTCACGCAGTAACCGCTGGCTTGCACGCTGCGCGGGGGTAAGTGATGCGTATATTTCTACTTTGCTCGCAGGACGGCAAGCGGTTAAGGCCGATGGCCTGATTGCCAAAATACTGCCCATCATGGATGACTCCGAGCGCGAACACCGCCCAGGGGACTTTATTGAAACCAGCACATGGATGATTGTTCAGCATGCGTGCCGCATGGCTAAAGTTGATGGGGGGTTTTCCATTGTGGCTGGTTCACCTGGCGTAGGTAAAACTGAAAGCTTGATGCATTACAGGGAGTTGCATCCAAATACTATTTATATCTGCGGTAGCAGTTTTATGAATAGTACATCTGTTATGAATGCTCTGCTGAAAACTTTGAGCATAAAAACTGGAACGAATCATCGGAAGAAAGACAAATTCGACGCCATTGTTGAACAGCTTAAAGACTCGGGCCGACTAATCATTCTCGACGAAGCCGACAAGTGCCAGCAAGACACGCCCGATCCATTACGCTCTATCTCAGATGCTACCGGCTGCGGGGTGGTATTGGCCGGAAACATTGACCTACGAAACAATGTTGCCATGGGCGACAACCGCTTCGACCTGATTGAAAGCCGCGTAGTGTTTTGGCCTGAGATCATCAACAAGATATCGCCAGAAGACGTAAAGCTGCTGATGCAGCCCTACATCACCGAAGACATGATCACCAAATACGAAACCTTCGACGAGGTAGCCCGGTATGCCTTTGACCTGGTTGGTGGCAGCGCCAGAAAGCTAATCAAGAGTTTAATTAAGCAGGTGCTGATGCTCGATAAACATTCCCGCGAGAACAGCGCCAGCTATGGCGGTATTAGCCGCGAGCTAATGGCCAAAATCGCCAAATCCTATATGGGTATTGCACACCCTCCAGCAATTCCACGCAAGGCATCAGCCATATAAAGGGGGGCACATGTCACAAACCAAACCAACAACCAAACAGGAACAACCTATGACTGATGAAATTCAGATCCCACCAGGCTATGCCATGCGCGCCAATGGCGACCTGGTGAAACTGGAAAACCTAACCGACCTTGAGCGCGAGGAAGACGCCCTGGTAAATGCCATATTTCCCAGAGCCAAAGCCCTGCACGATGCCATGGCAGAGTTTAAGTATGTTGCTATGAACATGATTGAAGAAACCATTAAGCGCTGTGTGGAAGAACACGGCATTAAGAAGTTCACCAAAATTAAGGGCAACGTGCAGTTTGTAAGTGTGAACGGTAACTACAAAATTCAGCGCGCCGTTGACGATCGCATCGAACACGACAGCAGCATTGAAGTAGCTATGCAAAAGTTTGCGATGTACTCAGAAGTACTCAAAGAACAGGCCGGGCCGGATGCGGTTAAGTTTATCGATATCGCCACCACGGCGAAGAACGGTAAGTACTCTACCTCCCGCTTAATCGATCTGCTGAATAAAGACATTGACCACCCGTTATACGTAGGTGCCAAGTCTGCACTCATGCAGAGCCTGTTTATTAGCGGCAGTAAAGCCTACCTGCGGTTTTACATTCGCAACCCCAGAGACGACTCTTGGACAGCCTTGCCACTGCAGTTTAGCAGCATCGCTGCAACTGCTCCCCAGAGTGAAGCCAAAGAGGAGCAGCCCGATGCCGCTTAATCTCGATTTTTCCAACGGTGAAAAGGTTTCTGTAAACCAGGAGCAGTACAACCTGATCCTGCGTGTTGAGGCTCACTACGAAAGCAAATTAACACAAATCGACCAGCTGATTCAGTACACCAAAAAAGCTGACGTAGTGCACCTTAATGATACCGAGATTGATAACCCGGACATCATTAAAGGGATGCAAATTGGCCTGATGTTGGCCAAAAATCAAATCGGTGAGTTTCCGTTAAAGATTGAAGATCCCGACGATGACGAAGAGTAAATCACTCCGTTACCGTCGCCACCACTGGCACTGGCAACAGCGCCGTTAAACCGGGCACAGGCCCACTAAAACCAAAGAGAGTAACTATGAACAAAACACAATTAATCGACGCTATCGCAGGTAAAGCCGACCTTTCTAAAGCAGCAGCTGCCCGTGCCCTGGATGCGTTTACCGACACGGTAACCGAAACCCTGGCAGCAGGCAGCAAAGTGAGCCTGCCTGGCTTTGGCAACTTTGAAGTGAGAGAGCGTGGCGAACGCCAGGGCCGTAACCCAAAAACTGGTGAGCCACTGACTATTGCCGCCTCTAAATCACCTGCTTTTAAAGCGGGTAAAACCTTAAAAGACAGCGTTAACGCGTAATTTAACCGGGGCGCTTAGCGCCCCCCAAGGATCGAGTTATGACACCGCATCAATTTACTGGCTGGGGCAATAAAGCCCACTTAAAAACCGGCGTTATTTTAGAGCGCATTGTGTCTTGGGAGTTTATTTCGAGCTTAGGCCATGTTGGCACTTTAATACACATGGATGATGGCTCAGAGCTGTTAGTGGGCGACATGCCAAATCAGGTTGAGCACATTATTGCCAAACACGGCAACAAACAAACTGGAGCAGCAGCATGAAAACCAAATTATTCCGGGGCTATGGCCGCCACTTAGATAAATCAGTAGGCGTTGACCTTTCAAAAGTGTCGTGCTGGAAGGGCATACAAGGCGAAGGCCGGGATTCACATTTTGTGGGTACTGAAATCGTCATGGATAACGGTATGACTGTGTTGGTTGGTAACTCAGCCGTTGATGTGGCTGAAGCAGTTGAAACGCACTGTAATGAAGTAGTGGAGGCCATTAATGGCAACGTTGCAGCAAGAACGTGAACTGCGGGATGTGGCAAAGCTTTTAACCAAAAAGCTGCGCCGCATCTACGGCGAGGATATGGGGTTCTTTCTGGTGGTAACGCCGTTTAATCAGAATACCCCTGTATCTGATTATATCAGCAACATTCATCGTGAAAGCGGTATCGCAGCACTCAGAGATACCGCCGATCGCCTGGAAACAAAAGAAACCATTCCGGCCAGTATTGGCCGAGTGCAATAACCAGCGGAGGTACACCATGAAACCAGGGCACTTTGTCATTAAAAGCGCAAAAGACCGTTACAGCGAAAACACTACGGTACCCAGCACACGAGTGACCGAGGATCAAAAAAAGCAGTGTAAGAATCGCCGTAAATGGGAAGACGTGCAGTTAGCCAGGGAGCTTGGCTTGAGTTATTCCGACATTAACTAAATTTGCGAGGCAAACCATGTTTAACGATGCACCTACATCACCAATCAGTAAAAAAGATCAGATATTGGCAGCACTGGCCAGCGCCAAAAAGCTGATTTTTCCTAAGCAGCTGCACGAGGCCACGGGTATTGAAAAGTACGAACTGGGTAACCTGCTGCGTGAACTACGCACTGAAGGTTTAGTGCTGTTATTGGAGAACGGGGTTTACACCCTGACAGAAGCCGGTATCGAAAAAGCCCGGGCAGAAAAAATGCAGATCCATCCAACGGCAAAAACAAGAGCAGAACGCTATAAGCGTGGTGCAGGCAATGTAATGGCACCACCGGTGACCACTGCTAAGCCACCAACTGAACCCAAGAAGCCCTCCCGCCAAGCCGATAGCGTAAAAGCAGCTCCCAAACAGCCAGAAGTACCTGTAAAACCAAAAAAAACTGCAGACGTGCAACCAGGCTTGCCTGTTGCTACTGGGCTGACCGACAAAGGTACCGCTTTGCTTTTTCGCTTACTCGACACACTGAACTTCCAGGAGCTGCAGATGGCCGGATTCAGTAACCAGGATATTTATGAATTGGGTGATGTGTATCGATTTGTAAAAGACCGCGCTGAACAAAAGGAGGCCGTGTAATGGCAAAGGAAATAGAAGTAACTCTTTATGTCGAAGTTCCCGATCATGCATTAGATAAGGACATTACCGATTGGGTTGACGTTCAACTATGTGGCTATAACTGCATGGAAAAAGATAACCCATGCATTGATAACGCCGAGGTTGTTCATAACAAATGGAAGCACAATGACTGAACCACTACGCCGCCAGATAAAAGCTGCCCAGGTTAAGCTGAATATGGATCAGGAAACTTACCAGGGCTTGCTGCAGCGCATTGCTGGTAAAGCCAGCAGCACCGAACTGACTAAAACCGAGATTAAGGCGGTTTTAAACGAGTTTAAACGGCTGGGCTGGGAGCCCAATAACCAAAACGCAAAGCTGATCCGCACCATTCAGTTCTTATGGATGCGATTAGGAGAAGAAGACTGCTTGAAAACACCAGGCAAGGCAGCAATGGAAACATTCTGCAAGCGCTTTACTCAGGGCAAACCGTTTTACCGCGCACAGCGGGGCCAGCTACAAAACATCGTAGAAGCCCTTAAGCAATGGTGCGCGCGGGAGAACATCAGCACAGGGCGAATCAAATGAAATTAACTCTCGATCACTTCAGTAACTCAGGCAAAATCATTGCACGCGCTATTGGCCCGGAAGCCGCGTATAAGTTGTTACAGCAGTATGGTGGTCAGAGTTTTTACATTAGCGAAAGCCCCACAGTAGCCCACGCTGCCAGTAAAAAGTTAGGCATTGAGGTACACCGCGCGTTGTCTCAGTTGTGGCCTAACCAGGAGTTTGAGTTACCGGTAATCAACTATGTAGAAAAGCGCCTGCGTAACGACGAAATACGCGAAGACTCTAAAAACCTCACCATGCGTGAACTAATTCAAAAATACCAGCTAACCCGCTATCAAATTCAAAAAATTATTAACAGCGGCGATCCGGTCGACCGCGACACACAAGAAAATCAACAGTTGAAATTCGCGGGTTTTTAGCCCACGATAACAACGCCTCCCCGCATTTATATCCACGGAAAAAGCTTCGGGATATAGCCCCTAAATAGATGCTGCATGCTGTGGTTATGAAAGCCACAGACCTTATTTCGTTAGCGGTGAAAATATGCCGCGCCAAAGACAAAGCACGCAGGAACGAGCTGGCCAACACATGCCCGCATCACTTGCGTAATTTGTTGCGCAGCACGGTATCAATGGTTCGCACCAGTCAGCAACGCAAAGAAGCCATGAACCGCAATAAAAAGCGCCCGGCTGACTACCACCATACCTATAAATTCGCCCCGCTCCCAGAAAGTCTTAAAACCAAACCTAAAACGGTTTTACCCTCTGTGGCCCTTCAGCATTGCCAGGATTTAAAAAACGCGCTGAGAGGCTCTAATGTATAGCTTTAGCAGTAATTCCTATGAGGAGCTAATGACGTGCCACCGCGACTGGATGGTGATTTGCCTGGAGCTGATTAACTTTATCGATTTCAGTATTTTTGAAGGGCACCGGGGCGAATACGCACAGAACAAAGCGGTAGCCGATGGCAAATCAGAGCTACGCTGGCCACTATCAAAACATAACCAGTACCCCAGCATGGCCATTGATATGGGGCCGTACTTTGCAGAGCTTAAAAACACCGACTGGAACGACTTATCAGCGTTTGCTGCCTTTGCAGGCGCGGTACTAGTAACGGCCAAGCGACTTTACATTGCTGGCGATATTACACACCAGGTTATTTGGGGCGGCGATTGGGACAGCGATGGCCGCACACTTGACCATAAATTCAGAGACTACCCCCACTTTGAACTCACCGAGGAAAACGTATGGAACCTGTAACCATTGCGTTAGCTCTCGCCAAAGCGGCGGGTGTTGATGATTGGCTAAAAGAAAAAATCAGCGGCACGGTAACGGGTAAGGTTGCCAACAAGGTAATTGACCTGGCTAAACAAGTAACCGGCAAAGACACGCCCGACGAAGCATTAAACACCGTTTCCACTAATCTTGTTTATGCTGGCGAACTGAAAAGACAGCTATTGCAAAACGAGCACGTGCTAAAGCTAGCAGCCTATGAAGACCGCAAAGACGCCAGGCAAACCTACCGTATTCACCCCCAGCAAGCCGATAAAATAGCCGAGCGCGTTATGCGCTTTAACCTCCCGTTCATTGTGGCTTTGGTGATCATTAACTGCGTGGTGCTGCACTTTTTTCGCCACGATGCGGCTTTGCTTGCGGCTGTTAGCAATGTACTTGGCATGGCAATTAAATCGCTGTTTGACGAAAGAAAAGAAGTGACTGGTTTTTATTTTGGCGGATCAATGGACGCCAGTGAGAGAGAACGCTAATGGATGACGTAACAAAACAGGCACTATTTACCAAACTGGGTGAAATAGACGCCAAGCTGGATGGCCTGAAAGAAGACAATAAAAACCAGTGGGAGCACCAGCGGGGGTTAGACACCCGTTTGCGCAAGCAGGAAACCCACAGTGCAGGGATATCAGCAACGGTGGCTGCATTTGTGGCGATAAGTATTGATGCGATTAAAAAGGGCATTAGCGGTTAATGGCGCATTCATCCAAAACCCAGTTAGCGGTACGTAGCTCCTATGTGAATGAACAGCAGGACCTAACAGTTGCTGCCTCAATGCATGGTGTGAGCTATGGCACGGCGCGTAATTGGAAGGCCCGGGCAAAAAAAGAGGGTGACGACTGGGACACCGCGCGCAATGCATTGTTACTTTCCCAGGGCGGTAAGAAGGAGTTGCTTAACCAGGTACTGGAGCGCTTTTATATTCAAAGCGAGCGTATCTTTGAGTCCATCGAGCAAACCGAACAGCTAAAGCCCCAGGACATGGTGGATTTGATGTCTAAGTGGGCAGACTCAATGAGTAAGGTGAGTAAGTTTCTGGGTACCAGCAACAACTTCGATAAAATCGGCTTTGCGATGGAGCTGCTGCAACTGCTAAGCACCTTTATCCGCAACGACTACCCACAGCATGCCCATGTATTCTTAGAAATCCTGGAGCCCTTTGGCCGTGAGGTAAGTAAAACCTATGGCTAAAACCTCGGTAAATGAGTTTTTAAAGGTACTTACTCAACTGGGGGATGAAATACGCCTGCAGATTGAAAATGAGGTGGAGGGCTTCGCCGCAGACGAAGATGCCAGGGCCGAACGTAACCGCAAAACCCGTGATCCGGTTACGGGCTTTAAGTTCTTCTGTAAAACCTATTTTCCGCACTATATTGATGACACGGAGTCGGCATTACACAAGCATTTATTCAAGCGCCTGCCGGAGATATCAGCCACGGTAAAAGGCGTACGTGAGGCCATTATAGCCCCGCGTGGTGAGGCTAAATCTACTATAGCTACCCAACTGCATACCCTATGGGAAATCATCACCGAAAAAACCCATAACACTGTAATTATTATGGATGCGTTTGAAACGCAGGCAGCGCCCATGCTGGAGGCCATAAAAGCCGAGTTGGATACCAACCCCAGACTAGCCCAGGACTATCCTGACATAGCAGGCCAAGGGCCAGTGTGGCGTGCAGGGGTAATGGTAACTCGCAACAACATAAAAGTAACTGCCTTTGGTGCTGGGCAAAAAATACGGGGTATTCGCCATGGGGCATACCGGCCAGACCGGGTAAAGCTTGACGACATCGAAAACGATGAAAACGTAAAAAGCCCTGAACAGCGTGACAAGATATTTAAATGGCTTAAAAAAGCAGTATTTAAGCTGGGGCCGCCTGATGGCTCATTGAAGATCATGTATATCGGCACCATGCTGCACTATGACTCAGTACTGGCCAGAACAATAAAGCTCCCCAGTTTTAAACACGCCAAATTCCAGTCGATTATCCGCTGGCCCGTAGACATGGATTTGTGGGAAAAATGGGAAGAAATCCTTCGCAACGATGGCGAAGACGCTGCAGAGCAATTCTACCTGCAGCGCAAGAAAGCAATGGATGAAGGCGCAATAGTGAGCTGGCCCGAAAAGCGGCCATTGCTATTCCTGATGATGGAACGCGCCGACGACAAACATGCCTTTGACTGCGAGTTTCAAAACGACCCCACCAACGAAGAAGAAGCCACCTTTACCGGTATCAAATTCTGGGTACACATGGCCGACCGCTGGGTGTATTACGGGGCGTGCGATCCCTCATTGGGTAAAAAGAACAAAAAGCGCGACCCCAGCGCCATACTGGTAGGCGGGTACGACAGGCAAAAAGGCAACTTACACGTTGTAGAAGCCAGCATTAAACGGCGTATTCCTAACCTCATTATTGAGGACATTATTAAGTTCCACCGCGAGTACAACTGCATGGTATGGGGCATAGAGGCGGTGCAGTTTCAGGAATTTATGCGTACCAGGCTAATAGAACGAGGCAAAGAAAAAGGCATCGCTGTACCTACCAGAGCCATTGTGCCAAATACAGACAAAGAGCTGCGTATTGAAAGCCTGGAGCCCTATATAACTAACGGTGAGATATTGCTGCACAGCTCTCAAACCGTGCTGTATGACCAACTGCGCCACTGGCCAGAAGCGGATCACGATGATGGCCCGGATTGTTTGCACATGCTGTGGATGCTGGCAGTAAGCGGTGCAGGCGGGCTCCCCAAAGTAGGCACCGCCAAGCGCCGGGGCACAACAGATTTGAGAGGGTATGGACATGGCGGATAAAGTCATAAATAAAAAAAACGCACTGACTGGCACTGAGGTTATAGACAACCTGTTGGATCGGCAGCTGGTTGACTTGCTTAACGAGCTACCCGACCCAGACGTTATTCTGCGTAAAGCTGGTATTGATTATGCCGTGTATAACGAAATACTGGCAGACGCCCATGTAATTGGCGAAGTGCGCCCACTGCGAGCGGGTTTACTGGGTTTTAAACACGAGATAAAAGCCGGTGATGACAGCCCCCAGGCAGATGCTGCCAGGGAGTTATGTGAAAATATATTTACCCGGCAACCCAACAGCGCCATGCGCTGGCCGGATATTACCTGGTCAATTGGTCTGGCACCGCTCGTTGGTCGACGCGTTCACCATGTAAAATGGCAAGTATTAGACGGCAAATTGGTACCGGAAAAGCTATTCGATATCAGTACTGAATCATATGCCTTTAATGCCGATGGAGAACTACTGATACGCACCATTCGGCAACCAGAGGGTGAACCACCAGAACCCTATCGCTGGCTGGTAACGCGTCATATGCCCACCCGACAAAACCCCTATGGTTTGGCGTTATTAAGCTGCTGCTTTTGGCCGTGGATGTTCAAAAACGGCGGCATGAAGTTTTTCGTTAAATTCTGCGAAAAGTACGGGGTGCCATGGCCTATTGGTAAATACCCGCAAGGTACCGACGATAAAGGCATTGCAGCACTGGTGGAACGGCTGCAGAGCATGCTTGAGGATGCTGTAGCCGCAATACCCGAAGATGTAGACCTATCATTGTTAGAGACTAAAACAAGCGGTGAGCTGCCCCAGGAACGACTGGTCAACCTATGTAACCGCGAAATGAGTAAGGCCCTTACCAGCCAGAGCTTGAGTACGGAAATTATCGACGGTGGGAGCCGGGCTGCCGCCGAAACGCATGCGCAGCGCACGGTAGAAAACCTAAAAGCAGACCGTACCCTGGTGGCCGATACCTACAACGAATTGTTCAAGATGATCACAGAGGTGAATTTTGGACCCAACGTTGAAGCGCCTAAATATAAGTATGTTGACAAAAAAGAGCTGAATACCGGCGATGTTAACTTCTTTAAGCAGGCCAGCACGCTGGTACCTGTTCGCCGTGAAGACATTTATAAACGCCTGGAACTATCTGAACCCACCGATGGCGAGGACGTTGTATTTACCGGCAATCAACAGCGCGAAAATACACCTGGTGAACAGGCTCAATTCTCAAAAGCCGAGGACGAATGGACAGAGCAGGATATTGCCATAGAGCAGATCATTAACCAGGTAAAACAGGCAATCGATAGCGGCGATACCTTAGAAGAGGTATTAGCCAATATTGTAAGTTCATACGCCGACCTCGATACCGAAGCACTACGTAACGTAGTTACTCAGGAGCTGGAAGGTGACTTTGGGCGCGGCATGGTAAGTGAAAGTTAAATATAAGGTGAGTTAAAATGAAAAAGCTATGTATCTATCATGGGAACTGTGCAGATGGATTCGGTGCAGCCTGGGCCGTACGTCATGCCTTGGGTAATGACGTCGAATTTCATGCAGGCCATTACGGACATGAAGCCCCTGACGTTACAGGCCGTGACGTTATCCTTGTTGATTTCAGCTATAAACTCGATGTACTGCAAGAACTGTCATTTAAGGCAAACAGTATCCTGATACTCGATCACCATAAATCGGCTCAGGAAGATTTAAAGGGGTTAGAGCCTGTTAAAGAAGTATTTGGCTATGATGGCTTTTTCATCGAGTTAGGCCGCTGGTGCGCTTCACAAAACAAACCTTTAGTTGGTACTTTGTTTGATATGGAGCGTTCTGGTGCCATGTTGGCTTGGGATTTCTTTCATGATGAACCAGCACCTGATCTAATCAAACATATTCAAGACCGAGACCTATGGCGTTTTGAGCTACCTGGTACTAAAGAGATACAAGCTGCTGTTTTTAGTTATCCTTATGACTTTGCACTATGGGATGAACTCATATTAGAGCGCTCAACCGAATCGTTATATGAAGAAGGTGTAGCGCTTATGCGAAAGCATATGAAGGATGTCAACGAACTTATCAGGTCAGCTGCACATAGAACCGTCATTGCTGGCTATGATGTACCAGTGCTTAACGCCCCTTATTTTTTTAGCAGCGAAGCTGGCAACATAATGAGCAAAGATGAACCCTTTGCTGCTTGTTATTATGAAACAAGTAAAGGCAGGACATACAGCCTACGTTCGCAAGATGGCGGTGTTGATGTTTCGGTTATAGCTGGCTTTTTTGGTGGCGGTGGACATAAAAATGCAGCAGGCTTCCGCATCGCGTTCGACGACCTCAATACACTCTCATTAAAGCAGCAGAATTGATTGAATGGCTGATATAAAAGTCGATGGTTTGCCATTTACGGAAGCCATTAAATTCTTCCAGAACAAACTCGTAATACCATCCCGCCAATGGCGGGATTTGGTAGGCCCTGTTCATTCAAAAGCGTTTACTGTTGCCGGGGCGGCAAAGCTTGCCATCGCTACTGACTTTTATAATGCAGTTAACCAAGTGATTGAATCTGGCGGTACCCTAAACGACTTCAGAAAAGAGTTTGATCGCATAGTCGATAAACACGGCTGGTCATACAACGGTAAACGGGGCTGGCGCACCCGCGTTATATTCCAAACCAACAAGATTACTGCCTATATGGCAGGAAAATGGGAACAGCTATGGCGAATGCGTGAGTACCGGCCGTATCTGCAATACCTTACTGTTGGCGACGAACGGGTGCGGCAGTCACATATGAAGTGGCACCTTAAGGTCATCCGTATTGATCACCTAATATGGCGGCTAATCTACCCACCAAATGACTGGCTATGCCGTTGTGGCGTGAGATCACTTTCTCAGGATGATATGGAAGAGGAAGGTCTAACCGAATCAACGGTTGAAATGCCTCGCCAGTCGGACACTCTGGATCCTGAAACAGGTGAAGTGACCCGAGAATATGATGGCATCGGATTTAGTTGGGATTATAACGTTGGGATGGAATGGCTGGGCCCGGAAAAGGCATTTGGCCAGCAGTTGATGGAAGTGCCAGCCGATTTAAGGCAGGCGGCACTTAATAACATTGATTTAAACCACTTTGAAAACCCGTTTAAACGCTTTTCAAATAAAGTAGCTTACCAGGTGGTAAAAGGTAAAACAGATATAGATAGCGGCGCTATTGGTGTTGGTTACGTTAATAACATCGTTATCAACGAGCTGGCCGACGAACTTAGGTATCCAACGAACGCTGCGATCGCTATTCGCGACCAAAGCATTGCCGAAATGCTAAATGGTGCGGCTGGCCAGAGTATCGCGCTTTCATCTATAAACCAGATCCCGGCCATACTGCGGAACCCAGATGCAGTGTTATACAACCAATCAACCCAAAGCCTGATTTACGCTAAACAAGGTGAAAATGGGTACTTGGCTTTTACAGTGACTATAGCTGGGCAAGGCGAACTGAATTACGTTGAGTCTGCTTTCCTGGTATCCGGTACCGAACTTATCAACGGGCCATATCTACTGTTATTTGGAAGTTTAGCCGGTGCTAATTAGTAGTAATTTGAGATAACTTTTTTACCACTAAACCCCCACTTTCTTACTAGTAAAAACTCGAAGAGTGCCAAAATATTTCAAAACCTATTATAAAACTGCGTTCTGATAAAAATTGGCCGAATCCCTTATTGAAAAAGGGCTAGAGGGTAATTTTCTCGTTTCAGATTAATTTAAAAACTATCACTACCCTACAGCTGGATGCCCGCTACAGGGACGTATCACTCAAGGACGCTGTTCGAAGCGCGTAATGGATATGACCCTCGATGGTTGGGTCTTCATAGGAGTGGTACGGCAGTACCAGTCCTAAAAGCAAAGAACCCAGCTTTCGCTGGGTTCATTGTTTTTCGAATTAGGAGCCTGGCGGTGTTCTACTCTCACATGGGGGCGGAGAACGGTTTCAAGCAAGCAAATTGTTTTGCTTGCTCCGTTCGGAGCGGCTTCGCCTCTGGCGAAGACTGGGGGCCCCCTTCGGGAACGGACGACCGCGAAGTAGAACTTTCAGTTTTACTTAAACGAAAAAAGGCCGACCTTCATGGTCGACCTTTTTCGTTTCAATTAGGAGCCTGGCGGTGTTCTACTCTCACATGGGGAGACCCCACACTACCATCGACGCTAACGTGTTTCACTTCTGAGTTCGGAATGGATTCAGGTGGGACCACGT
>NZ_PVNP01000029.1 GCF_002993365.1 Marisediminitalea alba | reverse complement strand
ACATACTTAACCGTGATTAGGACACTGTTACTCGATGTCGATTAATGATGCACAAGCGCAGAAGACTGCGGCCAGTGAGTGCGAAGACGGGCGGAACCTGTCGGGATACGCCACGGGTGCTGAAATTGACACGGCGGTCAGTGGGCGAACGAAAGCGGAACCATCGGTGACGATGGAAGCAGTGACAGACCGAGCCAATATGATGCTGGCCTATCAGCGGGTGGTGGAGAATAAAGGCGCAGCGGGTGTAGATAACCTGAGCACGCTGGATTTAAAACCGTGGCTGAAACAGCACTGGCAGAGTGTGAAAGCGTCACTGACAGAGGGCAGCTATCTGCCACGGGCCATCCGTAAAGTGGATATCCCGAAACCGGATGGCGGCGTCAGAACCCTCGGTGTTCCGACGGTGGCAGACAGACTCATCCAGCAAGCGATAGCACAACGGCTGAGTCCGTTGGTTGAATCGCACTTCTCTGACGCCAGTTACGGCTTCAGACCCAACCGCAATGCATGGCAAGCGGTGCAACAAGCACAGCAATACATACGTAGCGGAAAGCGATGGGGTGTAGACATGGATTTGGAGAAGTTCTTCGACCGGGTAGACCATGACATCTTAATGTCGAACCTGATAGAAGATAAACGGCTGTTGAAACTCATCCGCCGCTTCCTTGAGGCGGAAATGATGGACAACGGCCAGCGAGTAACACGGGACAGAGGCATGCCGCAAGGCGGGCCACTGTCACCATTGCTATCAAACATCCTGCTGGATAGCTTAGACAAGGAACTAGAGCGACGAGGTCATAGCTTCTGCCGCTACGCTGATGACTGCAATATTTACGTGAGCAGTCAGAAAGCAGGCGAGAACCTACTGGCCGACATCACCGACTTCCTGTCAGAAGAGCTGAAGCTGCAAGTCAATGCCGATAAAAGCGCGGTAGCCCGGCCATGGAAACGTAAGTTCTTAGGCTATAGTTTTACCTGGCACAAAGAGAGCCGGGTGAAAATCGCTGCGCAAAGTGTGAATCGTTTCAAGGATAAAGTCCGCGAAATGACGACAGGGCATTGCGCTCGTTCTATCAGTGAGACAATACACATCATGACACCCGTGCTTCGGGGTTGGATAAGCTACTTCCGCCTGACAAAAGTAAAAGGCGTGCTGGAGGAGCTGGACGGATGGATACGACGAAAACTCCGCTGCCTGTTATGGCGGCAGTGGAAACGCGTATACACCCGAGCCAGAAACTTAATGAAGGCAGGGCTTGACGAGAATCGGGCATGGTGCTCAGCGACCAACCAACGAGGCGCATGGTGGAATGCGGGGGCCAGCCACATGAATCAAGCCTTCAGGAAAGGGTGGTTCGACAAGATGGGGTTGGTATCGCTGCTGGATTATCACCGACAGTTCCAGTGTTAATATGAACCGCCGTGGTACGGAGCCGTATGCCCGGTGGTGTGAGATGTATGGACTCCCTTCCCTGAAAGGGGTACGGTCTTAATTGTCAAATTAGCCAAAGGGGTCCATACATGATTAAGAATACAATTATTGCAATTGACCTTGCAAAGCATTCCTTTCAGGTTTGCAAGTTCAACAGTGACGGAAAAATTGATTATAACAAAGCAATGAGTCGTAAAGCATTGATAGCACTTCTGGGAAACCATGTGTCAGCGTTAGTGGCAATGGAAGCCTGTGGTGGCTCGAATTACTGGGCGCGTTTAGCGAGGCGGCATGGTCATCAAGTAAAAATCATTCAGCCTCGCGCAGTAAAAGGGCTGCAATTAAAGCAAAAAACAGATAAAAATGACGCCTACGCTATCGGTATTGCGGCTCAATTACCTCATATAAACTCTTGTGGCATCATGGAGGAAGATGAACAGGGTCTTCAGGCCCTGGAGCGGGTGCGAATGCTGCAGTTGGAGCAAAGGACGGCGTTGGCAAACCAGATACGAGGACTGTTGACGGAATTCGGGATTGTGATAGCAAAGGGGTTAAATCATTTAGTCACTGCGCTGCCTGACATTTTAGAAGATGCAGAAAACGGCTTGCCGATGAATTATCGTCAGGCTTTGGCTGCGCAGTCACAAATGTTACAACTCTATACGACTCAAATAGAAAGTTATGACAGGCTCATAGCAGAACACACGCGGCATAATCCTGTTTGCCAGAAATTAAGTAAACTCGAAGGCGTAGGCCCTTTGATTGCTTTGGGGTTAACCGTTCGATTGGGAAATGCGACAGAGTTCAATACAGGCCGGGATGCATCAGCATGCATAGGTTTGACACCGAAGCAGCATTCGACCGGCGGTAAAGAGCGATTGGGACATATTTCTAAAAACTGTGCAGATAAAAGATTGCGAAGTTTGCTCTATCAGGGAGCAATGTCGGTAGTGAATAAAGCAGTATCCAGAGAGCCTAAGACTGTGAAAGAGCAGTGGCTGAAGGCGTTAGTTGACCGAAGGGGAAAGAAGGTTGCTGCCATCGCGTTAGCAAATAAAACGGTGAGAACCGCTGTTGCTCTAATAAAGAATAATGACGATTACAATCCGATACTGTTAGCAGCCTAAGAGTTAGTAAATCAACAAATTGCGAAAATAAATGGTAAGACCAACCAGCAGAATTCAGCCAGTCCTCTCAAGTGACTAAACACTGTGTGTGAGAATTGAACTGTTGGTGCGTATACATCGAAGGGCAGGAGTAGCTCTCCATTTAAAGCCCGTATATAAGAGCGCATCTACTACTAATTTTTCAAAAGATGTTGATTACTTCAGGGAGTCCATATAAGAGG
>NZ_PVNP01000028.1 GCF_002993365.1 Marisediminitalea alba | reverse complement strand
CTCTGTTATCAACTGTGAGACGCTATCAGTGCCTTTCAGCAGCTTCTCAACATAACGGGTTTGACTATCTGTTAAGTGTTCTAACTCGGCTATAAGCTTTGTAAATTGTGCTGGGAGCATGATCAATCCTTAACAACTGTATTCATATACAGTATAGCAACAATTTAGCAGAACATAGCCTTTGCTAAATGTCTCAAAGACAAACAGCAGTGGTCTGTTGTTTAATCTGACGCTACAGTAATACACAAGTGTAAACATAGAAACAGGGCCATAAGGAAATTAACAATGCTTGCCGCTGCCGCGAAACCTTTTGTGAATTTGGTAGAAAAATACCTTCCTGATCCCTTTGTTTTTGTTTTAGCGTTAACTATTGTGGTTATGGGTGCTGCAGTATTTATGCTACAACAACCAGTGACCCAGGTACTGGAATATTGGGGAGGAGGCTTTTGGAGTCTGCTCACATTCTCTATGCAAATGTTGTTGGTTCTGGTGTCAGGTCATATGCTGGCCAGTACTGTAATAATGAAGAACGCACTGAATACTATTGCTCGTTTAGCGGCTTCGCCCGGTAAAGCTATTGTCCTTGTTACGCTGGTATCTATGTTAGCAAGTTGGCTTAACTGGGGCTTCGGATTGGTTGTAGGAGCATTATTTGCTAAAGCTATAGCGCTGCGAATTGAAGTGGACTATCGCTTACTCGTCGCCAGTGCTTACTCAGGTTTTGTTGTGTGGCACGGTGGACTGGCTGGGTCTGTTCCCCTGACTATTGCTACTCCTGGTCATTTTGCGGAAGATTTGATTGGTGTTGTCAACACCAGCGATACCTTGTTCTCGCCGTTGAATATGACGCTTCTGGCGATCCTTTTTGTGATTATGCCAGTCGTAAACAGGGCAATGATGCCGCCGGAAGCTGAACGGGTCTATGTTGAAGCGAAGCATTTGAAAGAGCCTGAACCACCAACTCCATCCGGGCATATTAGCCCGGCAGAAAAACTTGAACGTAACTCTATTCTTGCCCTATTGGCCGGACTGGCCGGTGTTGCTTATCTTTGTCTGCATTTCACCAAAGGCGGCACGCTAAACCTTAATATCATTAATTTTGTATTTCTGTTCCTTGCTATTATTTTACACGGTACGCCTGAGCGTTTGTTGCATAGCATGCAGCAGGCGATTCAGGGAGCCAGTGGGATTGTGCTACAGTTTCCTTTCTACGCAGGGATTATGGCGATAATGGTTCAGTCGGGTCTTGCGAGGGAACTTTCTCAATGGCTAATTAGTGCCGCCACAGCTGATACGCTGGCGCTTTACAGTTTTCTAAGTGCAGGTATCGTAAATATGCTTATTCCATCTGGTGGCGGTCAATGGGCTGTGCAAGCCCCCGTTGTTTTGCCCGCAGCACTCGAACTTGGTGCAGATGTTAGTAAGGTATCCATGGCGGTGGCATGGGGTGATGCGTGGACAAACCTTATTCAGCCCTTCTGGGCGCTTCCGGTACTGGCAATTGCGGGCTTAAAAGCCAGAGATATAATGGGTTTTTGTCTTGTTCAGCTTCTCATTACAGGTATCATCATTAGCGCAGTGTTAATGGTATTGTAATCAGTTTTTTGTTACTGTCAGGTTGAAATTTATACAGGGTTGCCATGCAAGTAGATATGTCACTTGCAGCCTCCTGTATCTTAAAGCAAGATATAACCACTTCTTACTTTGAGTTTTTTAGCAATGCAGCAACCCATTTTCATTGTTGGTACGCAGCGTTCCGGTACCACGCTTTTAACCAGAATGTTGTCCGCACATCCAGGTTTATTTATTCAAAATGAAATGGGTACCTACGGTGTTTTTGATAAACCTTACACGACTGAAGTTTTGCACGGCAGAATAACCGGACGTTTGCAGGATCGGTACTCTATTGATGTTAACTCGTTGGAGTCGGAAGGAGTTTTGTGGGGCTGGAAAGATCCGATGTTAACGCCACACCTGGATGAATTGGCTGAGCATTATCCGGGCAGCAAATTTATCGTGATAATTCGTGACCCACGAGCTGTGGTTGCCTCTTATATTGATAATGCCTGGGGATTGGGTACTACACCTTATACCGGCGCTTTACGCTGGCATGACGAAGTGACCACACAGCTGGATTTTTGCCGGACTCACCAGCATCGCTGCTTATGGTTTACCTACGAAAATCTGATAGAAAACAATCAACAGGCATTAACCAGAATCTGCGAATTCCTGGGCGTAGACTTCGATCACGGCATGCTTGAGTATTATAAAAAGCCGTTGGAGTTTGGTCAGAACCGTTCCAATATGAATACCCAAAAACCTATTGAAAAGTCGAGCTTATCTAAATGGAAAGCGGCATTTTCACCCCGCCAGATAGGCATCATTAATAACGTGTGCCAGGACGTAATGACCGAGCTCGATTACACTGATATGGCGGACCTTAATACCCGTATCGGTGGTCTGGAAAAAAGCTACTACGAATTACACCAAAAAGTCATGGGCGAGTTGCAACTGCAGTATCAGTTACGCAAGGCGCGCCGCAACAGGAAAAAGTAGCTACAAAGCTGCCGCTATCAAAGATATTAATAGGTGATTTGGCCGTCTACTCCCGTCAGTAGCAAATAATATTGTGAAAAACGGTGTAATCAGAGCGGGCTTTGTAGGTATGCGGCTGGTCAGCGTAGAAACGCAGGCTTTGTCCGGCCTGTAGCTCATGCCAGGCATTATCAAAATACACCGACAGTTCGCCATTTAACACATGCACATGTTCAATTACGCCGGTCGCGTGAGGATCGGATTGTTGTTCATGAAAATTAAGCAGGCTGACTTCCATCACTTCCATTCGCGTGTCATCACGATACGGAAAAATGGCTTTAACCTTCATGTTCGGATCTTCCGGAAAGTTTTCGTCGCTGGTTCTCTCGTCTGAGCTGGTCGCAAAGAAGGCCGAGAAGGACGCATTTAAACCACTGGCGATTTTCCACAAAGTCGAAATTGTCGGGCTGGATTCCTGCCGTTCAATCTGTCCCAGCATAGCCTTGGAAACCCCGGTTAAGCGGGCTACCGAGTCCAGACTCAGGCCCTGGGCTTTACGTAATGCTTTTAGGTGTTGTGCGATATGTTGTTTGAATTCTTGTTCTGCCATAACGAAATAATTATTTGTGCGCTATAACGCACAGTGGTATGGTGAATTATCGCCGTGCAGTATAACGCACAACTGGCGTCAGGTCTGATAAATGTTACAAAGAGCAGTAAGGCCAGCACGGGCGGCGCAGTGAGCATCAGTCATTTTTTGGGAAACAGGTTTATGAAGTCATTGATCAGTAACTTTGAGCGTTACCCGCTTACTTTTGGGGTCACGCCTATCGAGTATTTGCCACGTCTGAGTGAGGCGCTTGGCGGTAAGGTTGATATCTATGCCAAGCGTGAGGATTGTAACTCGGGCTTGGCGCTGGGCGGCAACAAGCTCAGAAAGCTTGAGTACATTGTTCCGGACGCACTGGCCAGTGGCGCCGATACGCTGGTGTCAATTGGCGGGGTGCAGTCTAATCATACCCGCATGGTTGCCGCGACGGCAGCGAAGATTGGCATGAAGTGTGTGGTGGTTCAGGAAAAATGGGTGCCACACTATGACGCGGTTTACGACCGGGTCGGTAATATCCAGTTGACCCGCTTAATGGGCGCCGATAGCCGCCTGGTGAATGACGGCTTTGATATTGGTATAAGAGACAGCTGGCAGAAAGCCATTCAGTCGGTCGAAGACGCTGGCGGTAAGCCTTATGCGATCCCGGCTGGCGCCTCGGTACATAAATACGGCGCGCTGGGTTACATTGGTTTTGCCGAAGAAGTTATCGCTCAGGAAAAAGAACTGGGCTTTAAGTTTGACTATATTGTAGTCTGCGTTGTAACCGGTTCTACCCAGGGCGGCATGATTGTGGGTTTCGCCAACCATGACCGTGCCGATACTGTAATTGGTATTGATGCGTCGGGTACCGTTGAGCAAACCCGTGAGCAGGTGACCAGTATTGTGAATAAAACGGCAGAGTTGGTAGGTTTAGGCCGAGAGGTACGAGAGGATGAAATCGTCATCAACCCGGATTACGCTTATCCTGCTTACGGTGTGCCTTCTGAGGAAACTAACGAAGCTATTCGACTGGCGGCGAAGACTGAAGCGATGATCACCGATCCGGTGTATGAAGGAAAGTCTATGCAGGGTCTTATCGACCTGACGAAAAAAGGCTTCTTCCCGGAAGGCTCCAAAGTGCTTTACGCCCACCTTGGCGGTGCGCCGGCACTGAACGGCTACAGCTATCACTATAAAGATGGTTGACAAGAAAGACCATTAGATTGATTAGAGGCGGCACTTACAGTTTTCGCCTCTAATAAAAAGCAGGCACTATCCGATACATCTGGCAACGGAACTTCTGGCGACAATGGTGGGCAGGTATTTATAGGTAACGTCCGTATCCGGTTGTTTACCCTGCGCGTAGTCCAGCGCCAGACTGGCCGCCTGGGATGCCATTAATTCAATAGGATAGTTCATGGTGGTTAACTTTGGGCGACAGAATTGTGCCTGTAGCACATCGTCGAAACCCATCACAGAAACGTCTTTCGGCACTTCAAGGTTGTGGTCATATAATGTATTGATGGCACCGGCAGCCATGGCGTCGTTGTAGGCCAGAATTGCCGTAAAGCGGGCGCCGGACGCAAGCAACTGGCGCATTGCGATTTCACCGCCTTCCTGGTTGGGGGCGGCATGGACTATCTGCGAATCGTTTAACTCAATTCCCCATTCTGAGAGGGATTCTGTGATCCCCTGCTCTCGCCCTTCGCGGTCTTCAATGGCGAAATCACTGCTGATAACTGCAATTTTACGGTGACCAAATTTGAGTACATACTCGGCCATTATTCGCCCGCCGGCGACATTGTCCAGCCATACACAGCGATGTTTGATAGCGTCAATATAACGGTTGATCAGCACAAAACCGGGGGCCTGTTTGGATAGCTCAATCAGGGTGTCGTCATCAAGAAATTTGGCGTGCACCACCATGGCTTTTACCCGGTGATTCAGCAATGTCTCGATTGCCTTTAGCTCGGTATCTGCCTGCACGGAGCCAGAGCTCATTAACAGTTGCGTGTTGGCTTTACGTGCCGCTTTTTCAATGGCATCGGCATAGGTGGCAAAAAATGGATCCATGAGTTCTGCCAGCACCAGCCCCAGGGAGGTGCTTTTTTGGGTGACCAGTGCCCGTGCGTTAATGTTGGGCCGATAGCCCATTTTGTCCATCACCGCTTTTACATGCTCACGGGTTTTCGGGCCCACCTTCGGACCATTATTGATTACCCGTGAAACGGTGGCAGGGGAAACGTTTGCTGCTTCGGCAATATCCTTGATGGTTATCATTTATCTTCCGTTACTAAAGGGGTGTACGGCATTTTTTCTTGTTAGCGTCATGATGAGGGTAATTTTAAAATGCTGCAAGGGAAACACGTTTCCCTGTTATCCCTAACGCCTGTCAGTCCGTTACCATAGTACTCTTGAGGGCTGACGTTTTGGATTAGTTTTTGTATTGTATCCAGGTCTTGATTTTACTTTACTTTCGCTCGAAACAGGCATAAATTCGCCGCCAATTCTAGCCCTGAAGTTTCTACTACCTCATTCTTAGGTAGCGCAGTTTTTCTTATGGATTCTAATATGCTCGATGTTGCATCTGGCAATAAGTCCGGCAGCCCGCTTGTGCCTGTTTTAGGATTGTCTTTCTTTGCGGTGGCTTCCGGCTTTTTAATGAGCCTAATCCCCTTGTCGCTCAAAGCCAATGGTTTGCCAGCGGATTTAGCACCATGGCTGGCTTCCATCTTTTATCTGGGCCTGTTGATTGGTGCTTTTACCATTCAGAGAATAGTGGCGGTAACTGGTCACCGGATTGCCTTTGTTATATTTCTTCTGTTACTCACACTTACCGTTGCTGTGCAGGTGGTCTGGGCTGGAGAAGTTACCTGGCTGGCAGCGCGGCTGGTTGCAGGGATCGCTGTAGCCGGCGTATTTGTGGTGGTGGAATCCTGGTTACTGATGACCGATACCGCCAAAGCCAGAGCTAAACGTTTGGGGCTGTATATGACTTCATTGTATGGTGGCACCGCGGTAGGTCAACTGGCTATCAAGCCGTTAGGTATCGACGGCGCTTTGCCTTATTTAGTGGTAATTGGCTTGCTGCTTGTGGCAGCGATGGTGCCCTTGCTGGTTAGATCCGGCCAGCCCAATCAGCACCAGTGCGAACCGCTGCGCCTAAAAGAGTTAAAAGTACTTAGTCGGCCTGCGATAATGGGCTGCCTGGTATCAGGATTAGTGCTTGGCCCCGTATACGGCCTTATGCCGTTGTACATCGCGCAAACGGATTATGCGCCCAAGACCGGGTTGCTGATGGCGGTGATTATTCTTGGCGGTATGCTGGTGCAACCCTTGGTAAGCTATTTATCGCCCCGTTGCAGCAAACGTTTACTGATGGCCGGCTTTTGCGCTATGGGTGGATTAAGCGTAATGGGCATTGCCTGGGCCGCTGAGCTCTCTGTCATTATGGGCTGCTATTTGTTGCTGGGTGCGTGCAGCTTTGCTCTTTACCCGGTGGCAATTGCACTGGCTTGTGATGGTTTGCCGGTTACTAAAATTGTCGCTGCTACCGAATTTATGCTGCTGAGTTATAGTATTGGCTCGGTAGCGGGCCCGTTATTGGCAGCGAATACCGGCATTACCAGTCAGGGCCTGCCGGTGTATCTGGCAGTGTGTTTAATCGCTACCAGTTTGTATATGTTGCTCAGCAGCAACCGTCGGGTACCCGCTAACGATCCCCCGGTTGCCAATTTGTGAATACGGGATCAGGAAATGATAATGCGTTTCCAGGCCAGTAAAGAGCCATCGGTATTCTGCGCAAGATTGAAAAGCTCATCGTCATCCCCGTCGAAAACCGTATCGCGGCTATTGTGAGTGTCGGGTTCGCCACGATTTAGGTAGTCGGGATGCGTTGAACAAATGGCATCAACGAAATCGTCATCAAAACCAAACTGAGAGATAAGCTGATCGCTATTGTTGTTTTTGACTCTGAAATGAATATGAATAGACCGGCTGCTGTACCAGCCCGGGAAACAGCTGTAAAAATTCACTCTGCCGCTGGCGTCGGTGACGGCAATACCGCGAAACCATTTTGCAGCCAGAGCGGCGCTGTCGTTACCGGTACAGAAAGACGAATTAAAGCCATTGCCGTCGACACTGTCGCTGCTATCACCTGAATAGATCCCGTCAACATCGCAGTGCCATACCTCGATTTCATAACCTGACAGCGGATTGCAGTTGCTATCAACCAGTTGCAGGCACAGCATCATTGGCAGTCCGGTTTGTTGCTCCGAAATATCATCGCGATAATCACTGTCAAAATAGCAGGGGCCTTCGGTCAGTGACTCTGTGAGCTCAACCGCGCAACTGCTCCCGGCATCGAACAAGCTGTCATCAGGAAATGATTCCGTTATCGAAACCGTTCCGCCGGATGCCCAGTCTGTGGTGGTTTCAACGCTGCCACCACTGCTGGAAGAGCCACCGGTATTGCTGCCCGAGGAGGATGCGGTTGTCGCTAAGTCGGCAGAAGGAGAGGTGCTGCTACTGTTGCAGCCCATAAAGAAAAACGTGGGCGCCAGAATGGTGATACCCGCCGCTGATTTCACCAGCATTCGGCGGCGCTGAAGATTTGTTGTCATAGCAAAAGTCCATAGAGTTAACGTACTCAATGGACCTGAAAATCTTGTTGTTATTGCAGGCTTTGCATAACTTTGCATTGCTTAGCGTTAACCTACATTCGCGGCAATCTCCATGAATATAGGAGCCTAGAATTCGTCGATGTTGTCCTGTAATTGTTTATCATCGGTGCTTGCCGCGAGCTTAAGGTGCTGTTTTACCGCATCAGTTGCGCTGGTAAGACGGTAGAGCTGGGCCAGCCGAAAGTGTGCCCATTGCTCAGATGGCAGGCCTGTGTCAGCCGGTACGGCCTCGACATACGCCAGCAATGCTTCGATACCTTGCTGGACGGACTGCTTACTAAATACCGCGTTGCGGCCTATCTGGTACAGGGCACTTAGCTTAAAGTGTGCTTCTTCGTCGTCAATAGGGGCGTTGGTAGCTTGGGTGAATTGCGCCAGCGCTTGCTCGTATTGCTCCTGTTGCTGTAGTGCCAGACCATGCTGGTAATAGAACTCGGCATGGCCGGGGTAGCGTTGTTGGGCGCTGGTCATGGTCTCCGTGTAGGCCTTATCGTCGTCGGTCTGACGGTAGTAATTTAATTTGGCGCGCATGCCTGCCTGTTCATCGAGTGCCGCAATATCGTTTACCTGTTGCCAGGCCAGCTCCGTGTCGCCTCCGGCAATGCCCGGCGCGCCCAGATAAAACATCATCAGGCCAAACTTATAATCGGTGTTCTGTGGTTCGAGTAGGGCCGCCTGTTTAAAGCAATCGAGGGATTTACCGGCATAGCTGAGGGCGGAGAAAATTGACTGGCTGGCCTGAATACCCATCACCTGGCCACACAAAAACTGCACATCGGCGCGTTTGGGGGCTAGTTCGAGCGCTTCTTCAATTTTATCTTCAGCATCGTCGATGTCAGAGCCCAGCAAGGTTTGCGCCTGCTCCAGTAAGGTATCAATCTTATCTGCTGGTGTATCGGCGAGGGTTAAATTAGTCGTCAATATGCCGCCGGCTAGCAGCAAAAGGGTGAGTTTACGTGGCATCAGTTATATTCCCTGTCGTGTTAATCGGACTCAGGGTACTGTTTAGCCTGGGTTGGTAAACAGTGCCAAAAGTCACTTTCCGTTTAAAAATGCCTAGCTTCAGACCTGACTGCTGAAATTGAGTTCAGAATCGGCCTAGAAAAACTCTATATCGTTATCAACAAACTGTTTTGCTGAGCGCTCGAGAATATTGGTCTGGTTCCGGCCATTTGATTTTGAAAGGTACAGCGCTTCGTCTGCAACTTCGATCATCAGCGGCACGGCTTGTTCTGTATTGATTGGCGTACAACCAATACTCACGGTAACGTTACCTGAGGGAAACTCATAATTCTCAACTGCCAGGCGGAATCGTTCCAGCACCGCCAGCGCCCCGTTTTCATCGGTTTGGTTAATGATCACCAGAAACTCTTCACCACCATAGCGGAACAAAAAGTCGGAATGGCGGAAGGTGGTGCGCATAATGTTCGCGAAGTGGATTAATACCTCGTCGCCGTACAGGTGACCAAATTTATCGTTTATGGTTTTGAAATGGTCAATATCGAGCAGTGCGATATAGGAATTGAGTTCGTTGTTGGCATTATTGCGATAAAAGTCGAGCACCTGTTCAAACGTGCTGCTGAGGGTCTGGCGGTTGTTCAGACGGGTAAGAATATCCCGTTCCTTGGTATCGAACAGACGAATCTGATGATCGTAAATCTTCGCCAGACCGCGCACCACCTCCAGGTTGTATTCGTCCACAACCCCTTTTATCAACACCAGCTTTTCAGGCGGTTCGCCGCGATTGACGTAAATATAAATGTACTCCTGCCGGTCACAGGTCAGGAAAGACACACCGGTTTCACCATGCAGGCTGATGTCACGCACGATATCGGTGAACTCGTCTTTGAAGTCTTCTGCCAGCGACAGGGGGAATTTGCGAATGAGTGGCTCTGGCGTCCGTTCGTCACGGTAGTTCCGGCCCAGAATTTCGTAGGAAGAGACCTTTTCGATGGTGTCGATTTCAAGCAATGTATTCATTAGCACGACATTCAGATCGTGAAATGTTTTGGCTTCCAGTAATCTGGAAGACAGTTCAAAAGCTCTGGTGAGGTCTGGAAAGGTCATCTGATTTTTATTATCGCTTTAGTCTGCGAAGCAACATCTTTAGTGTTTAATGTCGGCTGCGCTATTGTTAGGGTGATACAAACTGAATTAACGGGGCTGTTTATTCTGTTGACCTGAATATTATCTGCTAGCTTACCGCAATAGCGACTCCGGCATCCAGACTGAAATAGTATAAGTTGGCGAAAAAGTGTGTCAAATTAACCTTTAGAGAGCTTTTTGTTAAAAACTTATAGTAAACAGTGATTTACTTTTTTCTATGTGAGTATTTTAGTTGGTTAATGAGTGGCTGGCGCTGCTCTCTTTGTGTGGTGTCGCAGAATAAGTTTCTTAGAAAGTTGAATCCCCCGGTGTCAGTGATTATTCTTCCCGCATATCCGTTTATTTTGAGGTTAGCCAATGTGTGAATTGCTCGGCATGAGTGCCAATACGCCCACTGATTTGTGTTTTAGCTTTACCGGGCTAACGCGCCGTGGTGGAGGAACCGGGCCGCACAAGGATGGTTGGGGAGTCGCTTTCTATGAAGGTAAAGGCGTTCGGTTATTTCACGATCCTGAGCCGTGTGCCACCTCACCCATCGCTGAGTTTGTTGGCAAACTGCCGATTAAGAGTAAAACCGCTATCTGTCATATTCGTCAGGCCAATGTAGGCAATATTAACCTGGCCAATACCCATCCTTTTGTTCGTGAACTATGGGGGCGCAACTGGGTATTTGCGCACAATGGCCAGATCCCGGGCTTTTTCCGGCGGGTAGGTATGTACGAAGCCATTGGTGATACCGATAGTGAAGAGCTGTTCTGCGACATCATGAACCAGGTGCGTCATAGTCTGCCCCGGGATGCCATGCCTGAACAACTCACCCAGGTTTTGGTTGGGCTGGCCCAGGAGTATGCGCGCCAGGGAGTGTTCAACTGCTTGCTGAGCAACGGCGACTGGTTGTTTACCTTTTGCAGTACCAAGCTGGCCAGTATTACCCGGCGTGCGCCGTTTGGTCCTGCCTGTCTGAAAGACGTGGAAGTAGAGATTGATTTTGCGGCAGAAACCACGCCAAAAGATGTGGTCAGTGTGATTGCCACCGAACCACTTACCAGTGACGAGCAATGGGATGTTTACGAACGTGGCGAATGGCGTTTGTGGCAGCTTGGTGAGGTAGTTGCCAGTGGCAAAGTTGAGGTGCCGGTGCATTCCACAGAGGCGGCGCTGACCAGCCCCAAAAATATGCCCAGCGATTGTGAACCCCGGCCCGGACAAAGATGAAGCAAGAGTGTTATAAATCGTTACAAATTTAGAGCTTACCTGGTCAGCTTAATAGGGTAGTGTGAAAATCACACAATTATAAGCAGACGGAAGGGCCATGCTCTCAATCACTCAACTTACCAAAACCTACTCTAACGGCGTACGTGCGCTGGACGGTATCAATCTTAATATTCCCAAGGGTATGTTTGGCCTGTTAGGGCCAAACGGCGCAGGTAAATCTTCTCTAATGCGCACCATCGCCACCCTGCAGGCGCCTGACCAGGGCAGCATCGTCTTCGACGGTACCGATGTCATTGCCCAACCTAATGAACTGCGGCAGCGATTAGGCTATCTGCCACAGGATTTTGGCGTATACCCGCGGATCAGCGCCGAGCGTCTGCTTGATCATCTGGCCGTTCTCAAGGGCTTAAACAATAAAGCCGAGCGCAAAGAAGCAGTTGAAGGTTTGTTGGTACACACTAATCTCTGGCAGCACAGAGATAAAGCCGTGAGTGGTTATTCGGGGGGGATGCGTCAGCGATTTGGTATTGCCCAGGCATTACTGGGTGACCCGGATTTGATTATTGTGGATGAGCCCACCGCTGGTTTGGATCCGGAGGAGCGCAACCGCTTTCATAACCTGTTGGTGAGTCTGGGGGAAGAAAAGGTGATTATCCTTTCTACCCATATTGTTGATGATGTGTCTGAGCTGTGCCCTAACATGGCGGTACTGGGCCAGGGGCAAATCCTTCTTGAGGGAAACCCCATTGAATTAACTTATCAGCTTAAAGGCCGGATCTGGTGTAAGCAGGTAAGCCAGGAAGAGCTTAAGGAAATTGAACAACAGTACAGCCTGATCTCCTCACGGCTGATTGCCGGTAAACATGTGGTGCATATTATGGCCGATGACGCGCCCGAAGGCTTCGAGGCTGCACCGGCTAATCTTGAGGATGTGTACTTCTCCACCCTATATGAATCACGTAAAAAATCAGCCCAGGCAGCATAAGGAGCGTTACTATGTTTTGGAAAAGCCTGGCTTTTGAATGGCGCTATTTTTTGCGCCAGCCGTCATTTACGGTAACCGCTCTGGTGTTCTTTTTACTGCCTTTTATGGCCACCACTACCGACAGCGTACGCATTGGTGGCGGCGGTAACGTATTGTACAACGGCAGTTATGCAATCGCTCAAACCGTATTAGTGATGGGCGTTTTCGCACTCTTCTTACTGGTAAATTTTATTGCGGGGACGGCAACCCGTAACCACGCTACCAAAATGAGTGAGCTGGTTTATACCCGCCCGGTAAATCCAGCCAAATACCAGTTAGGCCGGTTCCTGGGCTCAACGCTGGTGACTCTGACGGTATTTGCGGCAGTGCCCCTTGGTGTTCTGATTGGTTCATTAATGCCATGGGTCGATCCTGAGCGGATCGGTGCCACTCATCTGAGTTTCTATTTAGCGCCGTTTTTCTACATTATTGTGCCGGGCTTTTTATCCCTCGGGATGATTTTCTTTGCTCTGGCGCAGCGCGTACGCTCGATGATGGCAGCCTACCTTACGGCATTGGGTATCTTTATTGTGTACGTGGTGGGTGGTGTCATCACCAGCGAGCCCGAGTATCGGGAGATTGCGGCGTTGCTCGATCCCTTTGCACTGCGTACCTTTGGGGAAATCAGCCGTTACTGGACCGTGTTTGATAAAAACGTAACCGCCATCACCCTGGATGGCGTATTACTGCAGAATCGCCTTATCTGGCTGGGCATTGGTGCGGTTATTCTGCTTGCCTTTGGTGGCATCTTTTCTTTCAAATGGCAACAGGGCAGTAAAAAAGTTAAACCTTCCAAGGCATCCAGAGTGCCAGCGCCAGAAGGTAACCGCATTAGCTTTAAAGCCAGTGGCGGTTATCAATGGAGCAAATTTGTCACCAACCTTGGGTTCGAAATGCGCCAGGTGCTGTTGAGCCCGGCGATGATTGTGTTGGTGCTGTTCAGTATCTTTAACCTGACTTCGCTTTACGCGGTGGCCTATGGTGGTCTGTATGGCACGGATAACTGGCCACTCACGCAGAACATGACCCAGGCCATTGTGGATAATTTTGGTCTCACCATGATGATTGTAGTGATTTATTACAGTGGTGAGATTGTCTGGCGCGAGCGTGGCAGCGGCATGGGCGACATAATCGAGTCTACCCCGGTATTTAATGCGGTATTCTGGGTCTCCAAGTTGTTTTCTATGTGGGCTGTGCTGGCTGTTCTGTATGTTATCGGCATGCTGTTTACCATTTTCTTCCAGCTAACCAAAGGCTATACCAACCTGGAGTTGGGGTTGTATATCACCGAGCTGTTTTATGTTGAGCTGTTACCCTGGATGTGGGTTACCGTGCTGGCATTCTTTATTCAGGTACTGAGCCCGAATAAGTACATGGGTATGTTGATCACTTCCGCTTACCTTATTTCAACCCTGGTGATGAGTCAGTTAGGTGTAGAACACAATATGTGGACGTTCGGTAACGCACCGCAGGTATTGTATTCCGATCTCAATGGTTACGGCTGGTTCTTAACCGGATTTAACTGGTACATGTTGTACTGGGGCGCGCTGAGTCTGGCATTGTCTGTGATTGGCTATGGGCTTTGGCAGCGCGGTCCGGAAAGCAAGCTTAAAGACCGTTTCAAGCTGCTCGGTTATCAGATGGGCAACACCGGTAAAGGTCTGCTGGCCGCCAGCCTGATAGTGTTTATTGCCACAGGTGGGTATATTCACTACAACACCAAAGTGCTGAATGAGTTTACTGGCCGCGATGAAGGGCTTGATCGTCAGGCGGAATATGAGCGTCAGTTCGTGCAATACGAAGACGCTAACATTCCGATTGTTACCAAAGCCAATGCTTTGGTGGATATTTATCCTGAAGAGCGACGCATAGAAGCCACCGCCGAGGTAGTCGTTGAGAACAAACGGGATACACCGATTACCCGGGCGCTGGTGTCTGTTCCACGTCATACACCGGAGTGGCATATTGACATCCCAGGTGCCAAAGTGGTGGAAATCATCGACGAGTTTAACTCTGCCTGGCTGGAATTTGACGAGCCCATGATGCCCGGCGATGAGCTGGCTGGGAGTGTTTCGGTAGTGCGCGACCATTCGGGCTTTAAAGATCGCGGATTTGACCTGATGGTGGCAGAAAACGGCACTTTCATTAATAACTATGAGCTGTTCCCGATATTCGGCTTCCGTGGCGACCTGTTGATTAGCGATCGGCATGAGCGCCGTAAGCGGGATCTCCCTGAGCGTCCGCGCGCAAATAAACTGGAAGATGCCAGCAAGTACGCGCAAAGCTTCTTTGGCCCGGGCGTCGGGTTCATAGAGTTTGAAACCACGATTTCAACGTCTGCCGATCAAATTGCCATTGCGCCGGGATACCTGCAAAAAGAATGGACCGAGAACGACCGCCGTTACTTCCATTACAAAATGGATGCGCCGATGGTGGCTTTTTATTCCTTCCTGTCTGCCCGCCACGAGGTCAAGCGTGACGAGCATAACGGCGTGAATATTGAAGTGTATTACGATCCAAAACATGCCTGGAACGTGGATATCATGATCCAGAGTGTGAAGGACTCACTGGATTACTTTGAAGCCGAGTTTGGCCCTTATCAGCATAAACAGATGCGCATTATTGAATTTCCGGGTTATCGCTCATTTGCGCAGAGTTTTGCCAATACGGTGCCTTATTCTGAGGTGATTGGCTTTACTGCCGATTTGCGTAACAGTGAAGACATTGATTATGTTTATTATGTTACCGCCCACGAAGTGGCTCACCAGTGGTGGGGGCATCAGCTTGGCGCTGCCGATGTGCAGGGCAGTGCAATCCTGTCGGAAAGTCTGTCTCAGTATAGTGCCATTATGGTGCTGCAGAAGCGCTATGGCGAAAACATGATCCGTAAGTTCCTGACCTATGAACTGGACCGCTACTTACGTGGCCGCAGTAGCGAGCTGCTAGAGGAAATGCCGTTTATGCGCAGTGAAAACCAGCAGTACATTCACTACCGTAAAGGCTCTGTGGTAATGATGTCGATTCTCGACCGGTTAGGCGAAGAACGACTCAATGCGGCGCTTGAACAGTTAATGTCAGACTTCCGCTTTAAGTCAGATCCCTACCCGACTACGTTGGATTTACAGGCTGCGCTGAACGCGCAGGCCACACCGGAAGAGCAGGCGTTTATTGCCGATATCTTCGAGCAAATCACTTTGTATGACTTGAAAGTGGACGAAGTAGAAACGGTGCCGTTAGAAGAGGGCTATGAGGTGACCATTACCGTTAGTGGCGCAAAATATGCTGCTGACGGCCAGGGCATGGAAACCGAACAGCCACTTGAGGAGTGGGTGGATATTGGCGTGTTTAACAGTGATCCGTCGATACTCACCGATGACAGCCAGGTGCTCTACAAAGCCAAACACAAAATTGTCAGCGGCGAAAATACCATCACCGTCACTGTGGCTGAAAAGCCGCTGTATGTGGGTGTTGACCCGTTTGTTAAACTGATCGACCGTGACAGCGGGGATAATGTGAAACGGCTTTAACTGCGAGTGCCGGCTCGGATGAGCCGGTTACCGCCGTTATTTAAGACCCGCCAGTGTCAGGCGGGTCTTTTTATATTCCGGCCAGTCAAAGTTATTTAAAAACTCCAGCGAAGCGGCCAGACCGCGTTTGAACAGGTCGAGTTTCGCTTCATTCGACAGGGTAAAATCCAGCCAGTGGTGCTCACCGGTATCGATGCTTTTCACCAGCTTTTTGTAGTCGGGATTTTTACGGATAAACTCTTCATCCGCGTCGTGGCGCATGGCGCCGATCAATGAACCGAGGTAGGGTTTAATACCATCAATTTTTCCCGCAACATATTCTTCGATACCAAGCTTGGCACCAAACGTCGGCATTTTAGGGACCGAATGGGTGGTATGGAAAAGGTTGATAGGAAAGTTAGAAATTAATCCGCCGTCAACAAACACCGCAGTGTCGGGCATAGATTTCTTTTTATAACCCAGCGCCTGCCAGGCATCGGTTACCGATTGCGTTTTGGGTACTGGCACCTTAAAAGGATAAAAGAAAACCGGTACTGACATGGATGCCCGGGCAAAGTCGGCGGGGTTGGCCTGATCCAGATCGGTATAAAACAGCTTTCCATCCCGCTCGGGAAGCACAATCTTGGTGGTACTGGAGAGTTCAGCGGTAACGACTTTTAATTCTACCTGCCAATTTTGCGGGTCAAATGGGGCCGGGTCCGGAACCTCAATGTTGTTAGGTAATGACACCGGGTCAAAGCGCAGGCCCGGTATCTGGGTATTCATTTGTTGCTTTAAGGCCTGCCATGAATCACTGTGATTTTCGGCCAGAATATCTTTAAGCCATTGGTGAAAAGTGGTGCCGGGATTAAGACCAAGATGTTTTAGCAAGGCTATGTTCTGCTAAATTGTTGCTATACTGTATATGAATACAGTTATTGAGGGTTGATCATGATCCCAGCACAATTTACAAAGCTTATAGCCGAGTTAGAACACTTAACAGATAGTCAAACCCGTTATGTTGAGAAGCTGCTGAAAGGCACTGATAGCGTCTCACAGTTGATAACAGAG
>NZ_PVNP01000027.1 GCF_002993365.1 Marisediminitalea alba | reverse complement strand
GCAATCAGTTCTACTTCGAACTTCAGGTTGTCGCCAGGCATTACCATTTCAACGCCTTCTGGCAGTTGAACGGCACCGGTTACGTCAGTTGTACGGAAGTAGAACTGTGGACGGTAACCTTTGAAGAATGGAGTGTGACGACCGCCTTCATCTTTAGACAGTACGTATACTTCCGCTTCAAACTTGGTGTGTGGAGTGATTGAACCAGGCTTAGCCAGTACTTGTCCACGCTCTACGTCATCACGCTTAGTACCACGTAACAGAACACCAACGTTCTCACCTGCACGACCTTCGTCAAGCAGCTTACGGAACATTTCAACACCAGTACAAGTCGTCTTGGTAGTATCTTTGATACCAACGATTTCTACTTCTTCACCTACTTTAACGATACCTTGCTCAACACGACCAGTTACAACAGTACCACGGCCTGAGATTGAGAATACGTCTTCGATTGGCAGGATGAACGGCTTATCGATGTCACGCTCTGGCTCTGGGATGTAGCTGTCTAAAGCTTCGCCCAGCTCGATGATTTTCTTTTCCCATTCTGCGTCGCCTTCAAGGGCTTTCAGTGCAGAACCCTGGATTACTGGCAGGTCATCACCTGGGAAATCGTACTCTGATAACAGTTCACGAACTTCCATTTCTACCAGCTCAAGCAGCTCTTCGTCATCTACCATGTCACATTTGTTCATGAATACGATGATGTAAGGGATACCAACCTGACGACCAAGCAGGATGTGCTCACGAGTCTGAGGCATAGGACCATCAGTCGCAGCAACTACCAGAATACCACCGTCCATCTGTGCAGCACCGGTGATCATGTTTTTAACATAGTCAGCGTGTCCTGGGCAGTCTACGTGTGCGTAGTGACGAGTAGGAGTGTCATACTCTACGTGTGAAGTAGAGATGGTGATACCACGTGCTTTTTCTTCTGGCGCGTTATCGATTTGATCGAACGCTTGAGCAGAACCGCCGTAAGTCTTAGACAATACGGTAGTGATTGCTGCAGTCAGAGTGGTTTTACCGTGGTCAACGTGGCCGATAGTACCCACGTTTACATGGGGTTTCGAACGTTCAAACTTTTCTTTTGCCATTTTTCTAATATCCCAGCAAAGTACAATGTTAGGTGAATTTACGTATTATTACATGAGCTGGGGAGAAATGGTGCTGATAGGCAGATTTGAACTGCCGACCTCACCCTTACCAAGGGTGCGCTCTACCAACTGAGCTATATCAGCACGGGACTTGGAGCGGGCAGCGGGAATCGAACCCGCATCATCAGCTTGGAAGGCTGAGGTAATAGCCATTATACGATGCCCGCATTCCTAATTCTCTTGCCACACTCATAGAAAGTGGTGGAGGGGGCAGGATTCGAACCTGCGAAGGCTGAGCCGGCAGATTTACAGTCTGCTCCCGTTGACCGCTTGGGTACCCCTCCAGAGATTGATGAATGGTGCCGACTGCCGGAATCGAACTGGCGACCTACTGATTACAAGTCAGTTGCTCTACCAACTGAGCTAAGTCGGCTCCTCATCAAGTGGGTGCGAATTCTAGAGTAATGAATCACTCAGTGCAATAGGCTTTTGCGAAAAATTTTCTTTTTTTTGACTGAGTGGTCATTAATTTACCACCCTGTCGTTTAATTGAACAAAATCAACCAAAAGAAGCTTTTTCAGCATAGCGGGCAAGGCCGTCTATCACCAAATTCGCGGCGGTGAGACTATCACCGTCGCAAGCACTTGTCAGCAGTTTTTTGTCGCCACCGGTAAAAATTATGACATTTTCTTTGAATTGATTATTTAATCGGCGCTTAGCTGACCAAAAAACGCCCTGCAATGCCGCTAAGCATCCCATGGCCACACATTCTTCGGTGTCACTGGCAGCCATTAATTGTTCCGGCACGGTCTCATTTTCGAAAACCCGGGTGGTATTCGACAGCAATGCTTTTTTCATTGTATGAAAGCCTGGTGCTATCCAACCGCCTAAATGTTGACCACCTGCCACAAAATCTACCGTTACGGCTGTACCGGCATCAATAACAGCAAAAGGTTTATCGGTTAATTTTGCCGCACCTAAAATGGCCAACCAGCGATCCACGCCCATTTTTTGTGGATTCTGGTAACTGTTAGTGATACCAAATGCGTCGCTTTCTGTTTTTACCGCACAAAATATAATCTGTTGTTCGTGACATAATTGTGCCAGCGCTTCTTCCACCGCTGGCTTACCCACATTAGCGATATATAAATGCGTAACCGGTGCAGCCTCTATATAAGTAATCAATGCAGACAGATCGTCAACCGTTGTGACGTTATCGGCATCATCAGTTAATAAACGGTACTTAATTCGGGTGTTGCCAATATCCACCAGCAATACGCTGTTAGTTTGCACGTAAACTTACCTCGCCTCCGTGGAACCGGGTTATGCCGTCTGCTGTTTCCAGCAGCAGCGCGCCACTGGCGTCGATGCCCCGGTTTATGCCACTGATTCGTTTGTCGCCTGTTTTGATTACCACAGTGCGGTCGGCAAACCAGTCCAGGTGTTGCCATTCTTCGATATACGGTTCGAAACCACGCTGGGAAAAATCAGGCAGTAATGTCCAGAGTTGTTCAATGATACGGGCCGCTACCTCATTCCGATCGACATCGGGGCCGAGAACCTGACTTAAATCGGTATGCGGCTGGCCGACATCGTATTCGTGAGCCGGTACCATAACATTCAGCCCGATGCCGATAATACAATCGGCGGGGGCGCCAATTTGGCCTTCCACTTCAATTAAGACCCCGGCCAGCTTTTTACCATACAGGTACACATCGTTTGGCCACTTAAGGCGTGCTTCTTCCACACCGCAGTCTCGTAATGCCCGGCATATGGCTATGCCAACTAATAATGACAAACCAGCCATGCCCTGATAGCCATCATTAAAACGCCAGTACATGGAAAATGTTAAACTGCCGCCCACCGGCGCCAGCCATTGGCGACCATGGCGGCCGCGACCAGCGGTTTGGATCTCAGCCAGTACCGTATCGCCATTCGCCCGCACACGGTCGGTGTTTTTCAGTTCGGTATTGGTTGATTCGATTACCTGCAGCACACTGATGTCGGCATAAGGCTTATTGCAAAAAGCACCGGTAATGGTTTCAGTATCGAGCAGCTTAAGCGGGCGATTTAATTTATAGCCCTTGCCTTTTACCTTGAAGACGTCCAGGCCCCAGTCAATTAGCTGGTTGATATGCCCGGCAATAGCAGTGCGGGACAGGTTTAATGTCTGGGCCAGGGTTTCACCGGAGTGAAAGTCGCCGTCCGCCAGCAAGCAAAGTAGCTGTTGCCTTACCTCGCGGGATTTATGTTTCATAGTTCTATACGTCCTTGTTTACCCAGTAGTCTCACTTCGGGCGCCAGCGTGACAGAAAATAGCTGTGAGACCTTTTGCTGAATCGCCCGGGCCAACGCAAGCAGTGCTTCACCCGTAGCCTGATGTTGATTAACCAGCACCAACGGCTGGCGATGATAACAACAAACGCCGTCGATGCAGTGGCCTTTAAATCCGGCATTATCAATTAGCCAGGCAGCCGGTACTTTTACCTGGTGGTCATTCACTACAAAGCCAGGAATAGTCGGATGCAACTGTTTAAGCGCTTCATATTCACTGGTAGTGATAGTCGGGTTTTTGAAAAAACTGCCTGCGTTACCCAGCACCGCAGGATCCGGCAGCTTTTGTTGGCGCACCTCAATCACCTTATTGAAAATCTCAACAGGGGTGGGGTTATCCAGCGCTGCCAGCTCGGCGTAAGCGGTTACCGGTGTAATATCGTTGGCGAGCCAGAAGTGCACGTCGGTGACTACCCAGTACTTTGCTTCGGCACGCTTGAAGCGACTGTCCCGGTAACCAAACTGACATTCCTCCCGGGTTAATGTAAAGGTATTACCCGTAACGACATCTACCACCTCAACCTGACTGATGCGTTCGCCAACTTCCAGGCCGTATGCACCAATATTCTGAATGGGGGCGGCACCCACAGAACCGGGGATCAGGGCGAGGTTTTCCAGGCCTCCCCAGCCTTGCTCTATGGTATAGGCCACCAGCGTATGCCAGTTTTCACCAGCGCCCACCCGCAGACTCACGCCTCCGGGCTCATGGCAAGCTTCAACGCCGGTAATTTTATTCACCAGCACCAGACCATCATAGTCTTCGGTAAAAATCGTATTACTTCCCTCCCCCATAATGTAACAGGGAGTTTCGCGGGGGTATAAGTCGAGAAGTTGCTGCACCGAGCAAAACTCGTGGAGTACGCGGCAACGACTGGCGATACCAAAAGTATGACGTTGGGATAAATCAGGCATAGACACAGACAGTAATCTTCGAGGTCGTTTAGTATGCCTTAAAAGACCTGAGTTTGGCTATGTTGACACGGGTAACGAATATTAAGCATCCACTTTCTAAAGAGGGTGGCTTTGCGTTTAACCCCTAAACGAGGGTGAAACCCTCCCGAAAAACCAAAGCAGCTGTTAGCAGAAAATTACTTAAATCAATCCATTGCTGGACTGTTAATATGAATACAAATGGCGACTGTGGAAAAGTCGCCATTAATAAAAGTATGGCTATGTTCTGCTAAATTGTTGCTACACTGTATATGAATACAGTTATTGAGGGTTGATCATGATCCCAGCACAATTTACAAAGCTTATAGCCGAGTTAGAACACTTAACAGATAGTCAAACCCGTTATGTTGAGAAGCTGCTGAAAGGCACTGATAGCGTCTCACAGTTGATAACAGAG
>NZ_PVNP01000026.1 GCF_002993365.1 Marisediminitalea alba | reverse complement strand
CAAATTAATGTTCAACATGACTTTATTGATGTGATATTTCTGACTGTGAGTGCAGTCCTTTCTGGAGCAGAGGGTTGGAGCGATATAGAAGTGTTTGGTCGAGATAAACTTGATTGGTTGCGCCAATACCGTCCCTTTGAAAACGGCATTCCTGTTGACGATACCATTGCCCGAATTGTCCGAGTAATATGCCCTGAACAATTAAATAAAGCCTTTATGAATTGGGTGAATGAAGTGCGTGTTGAAACGGGTAAGCCTCAAATTGCCATCGACGGTAAGACACTTCGTCATTCCTACGATGGCGATAAGCAAACGGCATTACATAGCATTACCGCCTGGAGCAAAGATGCAGGTTTAGTGCTTGCGCAACTGAAGTCATCGGGCAAGAAAAATGAGAATGCTTCGGTATTGGACCTACTCGACACGCTTAATATTAAAGGCGCTCTTATCAGTGCAGATGCCATGAACTCTCAGAAAAAGATAGTCGAGAAAATCAGCTCGGAGAACGCAGATTATGTGCTCTGCATCAAAAATAACCACAAACAACTACGCGATGAAATTGCCGCCTATTTCCATAAGGTAGAGAGGGATAATCCCGCTTGGATTGCCTGTAATGAACAGACTGATTCTGGCCATGGACGAATTGAAGTACGCCGGTGCCAGCAACTAAGAGTCAGTGAGTGGATAAGTGAAGCACAGCACTGGAAAGGTATACGCAGTGTTATCAAAATAGAACGAGAGCGCCACCTTAAAGACAAAGAGGTGAGCACTGAAACGCAATATTACATCAGTTCACTGGATATTGACCCCGTTGCGGTCAACCAGGCTATCCGAGCACACTGGGAAGTCGAAAATAAAGTCCACTGGGTGTTAGACGTGACGTTCAAAGAAGATGATAGCCGAATACGCAAAGAGGACGGAGCGGAAAATGTCGGAGTGATTAGGCGGTTTTGTTTGAATATGGCTCGTTTACACCCCAAGAAAGCCAGCATGAGAAGCAAACTCAAAATGGCTGGCTGGGCCGATGAATTCAGAGCAGAGCTTATTTTTGGGTAAAAGTATGCGGTTGCCCTGATAAGAGGGTAACCTCGCAAGATGAATAAAATATTAAAGCAAACAAACACCTTTTTGAATAAACCACCAGGTGAGTAAATCGAAAAATCATGGTAGGTTTATAAAAAAATACCATCTAACGTCACTTACAGGGATTTACACCATGAAGCACGCTTTCTTGCTGGGTACTGTTACTGCACTCGCGTTATTAACCGGCTGCCAGTCGACGTCTGCCCCCGGTCAACCGCCCAAAGGCTTATCCACGGCGCAGGATATTGCTCAACGTTATATTATTGTGGATGGCCACATTGATGTACCGTACCGGGTACATAACAAATGGGTGGATGTCACCAAAGCCACCGAAGGCGGCGATTTCGATTATCCGCGTGCCGTTAGCGGTGGCCTGAATGCGCCATTTATGTCGATTTACGTGCCCGCCAGTCTCGACGACTCAGATGAGTCCACTCAGCTTGCCCATATGCTCATCGACAACGTTGAGGCCATCACAGCTCGTGCCCCGGATAAGTTTGCCATTGCCATGAGCCCGCAAGACGTGCGCGAACAATTTGCTAAAGGGTTAATTTCCCTCCCTATGGGGATGGAAAATGGCTCGCCAATCCAGGGCGACCTGAAAAACCTCGAAATTTTTCAGCAGCGCGGCATTCGCTATATCACGCTGGCACACTCCAGGGCTAACCATATCAGCGACTCGTCCTACGACATTCGCCGCAAGTGGCACGGCCTGAGCCCTTTTGGTAAAGAGCTGGTCACTGCAATGAACAACATCGGCGTGATGGTGGATATCTCCCACGTATCAGATGACGCTTTTTACCAGGCTATCGACATCAGCAAGGCCCCGGTGATTGCCTCCCACTCTTCATTACGTACCTTCACACCGGGCTTTGAACGCAATATGACCGACGATATGTTGGTGAAGCTGGGCGAGAACGGCGGTGTGGTAATGATTAACTTTGGCTCCGGTTTTGTGACTAAAGAAGCGCGCATGTGGAGTGATAATCGCACGAAACAACGCAATGCCCTGATCAAAGAATTTGGCGCAGACAGTGAAGAAGTTGCGAATTTTGCTGATAATTACAGTAAGGAAAACCCTTACCCTTACTCAACTTTAGCCGATGTACTCGACCACATTGACCATGTAGTGGGTCTTATTGGCATTGATCATGTGGGAATCGGCTCTGACTACGATGGCGTTGGCGACTCACTGCCGATTGGCCTGAAGGATGTGTCCTCTTACCCGTCACTGGTACAGGGCTTACTGGATCGAGGTTACTCCGAAACTGACATTGCCAAGCTGTTAGGCGAAAATCTGCTGCGCGTATGGACTGAGGTAGAAGCCTACGCTAGCACGCATTAGCCCGGCACATAACGCTATTTCACCGGGTTAAATCAGCAGTAAATGGGTTTACCCGGTGAAAGCAAAATCAGTATTTCCCTGTCTGATATGATTATCGTATACTCACGTTAGTACAGTTACCGGATTATTCAGTGCAACGACTACTTTGTTACTTTCTGCTAAGCATGCTGATTATTCTGCCGACCTCAGGTCAGGCGTAAAGCGTACGTATGGCAGAAATACAGGTAGTGCACACCATGCAGGCAGAAAACACTGATTGCATGATGCATCAACCGGACAATGAAATGGTTCATGCTCTGCACGCTGCACAGGCAGACGGCGCTTCAAAAGCAGATTGTTGCCAGAACAATGCCGAGCATAACTGTGCCAAGCAAGCTTCGCCCTGTGATAAAAATGGCTGCCAGTGCGAGCATGCCAGTTCCCATTTAGTCAGTTATCTGGCCGGAATAGCAGCCCCCTTTATTGTTAAAACCGCTGCCAGCCAAATCGTCGGTAAACCGGTAGTGGCGTTTTCCGGATTCCCAACCTCGCTGTTTCGTCCTCCAATACGCCTGAGTTAACCAAACCTCTTTTAAGTGCAATGTCTGAGACATTGTGACCGGGTGTCTGTACCCGCATTTTTTAAGGTTAACCATTGAGGCAAGTATGAAACTTCCTCCTTTATATGTCGTGTCAGCAGGCATTTTACTCAGTTGCTGGCAGTTTGTAGCCACAGCGCAGCAAGCCCAACAGCCACAATTACCGCAGTTACTGTCGCAAGCGTTAAGTGAGGATTATGCCCTGGCACGCAGCCGACAGAGCGAGCATGCTCTGACAACTCAGGGCAATGCAGTGCAATCCATGCCCGACCCACGGATCTCAGTGGGTATGCTCAATGTCCCCACCGACGGATTCGCGCTTAATGAACAGGCCATGACCCAGCTCAAAATGGGCGTCAGCCAAATGCTGCCCCGCGGCGACTCCGTCGCCCTGCAGCGGGATGCGCTGGCGGCCAAAGCAGCCGAACACCCGGCCCGACGCGACCTGCGTAAAGCTGAAGTTACCCTGGCTATCACACTGGCATGGATTGATATTATTATTCTGCACAACAGTAAGGAACTGGTTACCGAACAGTTACAACTACTGGACCAACTGACCATTGCCGTTGAAAATAACTACGCCAGCTCTTCAGGTGCCAGTCAGTATGATGTGCTGAGTATGGAAGTGCTGCACACGGCACTGGAAGACCGTCTGGAATCGCTGACTTCTGAGCAGCAAACCGCTATTGCCGGTTTATCTAACTGGCTGACCCCAATGCAACAGGCCACGCTAACCAACATCACCCCGAATCAGGCCGATCAGCGTTGGTTAACCAGCCTTATCGGCCAATCACTTTTGCCTGCCAACACTTCGGCGCTATTGGAACGTTTACAGCAACACCCGCAGGTTATCAGTCGTAATGCCGTGATTAATGTGCAGAAGATAAAACAGCAGCAGGTAGAAACCAGTTTCGACCCGCAGTGGGAATTTAATGCCAGCTATGCCTATCGCCAGGATGCGACTAACAACACTTCCCGGGCTGACTTTGTGTCGGTCGGAATGAGTGTTGATGTACCGCTATTTTCCCGCAAGGTAAAACAAGCCGCTATGGCAGCCACCGTGGCCGAAACAGAGAGCCTGGAAACCGAAAAACGCCTGGTGATCCAACAACAACTCAGTGAGGTGAATCAGCTCTATGCCCGCTACCCTGCTCTGCAGTCGCGCATTAACCGTTATGAACAAACGTTATTACCGCTGCGTCAACAGCATTACGACGCTGCGCTTAACGCCTACACCACCGCCAGCGGCAACTTTTCAGATGTGATGCAGAGCCACCTGGCGCTGATTGATGACCAGATGAAATTACTCAATCTGCAGGGTGACATGGCCGCGCTGATGACCCGGCTTGACTATTTTCTTAATCCCATATCACCGCTTTGAGGGAGTTTTCTATGAACCGTTTTATTGTTCCTGTTATTGCCCTCATAGCCGGGGTGGGTATTGGCTACGCGTTATTACCGGCTAACGCCCCCACAGGGTAAGAATAGCGCCACCGCTCAAAACGAAGGGGAAAAGGACATTCTTTACTGGGTAGCGCCAATGGACAGCAGTTACCGCCGGGATAAGCCCGGTAAATCGCCTATGGGCATGGATTTGGTACCCGTTTATGCCGGTGAAGCAAGCACCACACCGGGAACGGTGAGTATTTCCCCGCAAATTGTTCAGAGCCTGGGGGTGACCACCGCCAAAGCCCAAACTCGCTCTCTATCTGAAGCAGTTGCTGCCAGCGGTATTATAGAAGTCGCCGAAGACAGAATCATTCACGTCCATCCGCGGGTGAGTGGTTGGGTAGAACGCCTTACCGTCACCACTGATGGTCAGCCGGTCAACCAGGGCGACACCTTATACACCCTGTATTCACCTGAGCTGGTAAATGCCCAGGAGGAATATTTGCTGGCCCGCAGTCGCAACAATCGCTCACTGATCAACGCTGCCAGAGACAGACTGACTGCCCTGCAATTACCACCTAAGGTTATTCAGAGTCTGGATAAAACCGGTAACGTACAACAGCAAATCGCCTTTGAGGTGCCACAGAACGGCTACGTCACTAACCTTAATATCCGACCTGGCTTTTATGTTACGCCAGGCACCACCATGCTGGCTATCGCCAGTCTGCAGACGGTGTGGATCACCGCCAGCATTCCCCAGCGCTATGCCGACATGCTCAGTACGGAGCAAGAGCTGAACGTAACGCTACCGGCATTGCCGGGGGAGACGTTTACAGCCCGGGTAGACTTTATTTACCCGGAGCTCGACAGCCAGAGCCGCACGCTGAAAGTGCGTCTGGTGCTGGATAATCCTGACGGCCGGTTAAAACCCAATATGTTTGCCACCGTATCATTCGATACACCGCGTAACGAAAGCCTGAGTATTCCCCGCTCAGCACTTATCAGAACTGCCGCCAACGACCGTGTGGTGCTGGCACTGGGCAACGGTGAATTCCGTTCAACGGCCGTGGCGGTGGGTCGCATCACTGCAGACTATGCCGAAATCACAGCAGGCCTTGAAGAAGGAGATGAAGTGGTGATGAACGGCTTATTCCTGATTGATTCAGAAAGTGCCGTAGATGCCGACCTGTCGAGGCTCTCGGGCGAGGAGGATAGCCAGAGTAATGACACTCAATGGGTAACCTTAACTATCGATGCTATTGATAGCGAGGCAGGCACCGTGACCGCCAGCCACGGGCCGGTAGCAGCCTGGGACTGGCCAGCCATGACCATGGACTTCGCCATTGGTGAACAGGTCAGCCAGGCTGAGCTCAACAGTGGTATTCGCCTTGATGCCGAGCTGAATCGTAATACCGATGGCATGGTAGAGATTATTGCCATTGATACCGGCAGCATTGAATCGAGTGTTCCCTCGGCTACCGTTGATGGCACGATTAACAGTATTGATGAGCAAAACCACGCCATGAATATCTCCCGCGGCGCCATTGAAAAGTGGGGACGCGGGCCTGCCACCATGGACTTTACCCTCAGCAGTCATATTGATACGACAGACTGGCAGCCATAGCAGGCAATCCGCTTTACGTTTGAAATCAGAGACGGCGAGTTTGTTATCACCCATATTGAACCTGCCATGGCCATGTCGCATGACATGGACCATGCCGGTCAATAGCAGGAGCCAGTCATGATAGCAATCATCATTAACTGGTCGCTTAACAATCGCGTACTGGTGTTGCTGGCAGCACTGATGCTCACCGCGGCAGGCATCTGGTCGGTGAAACAAACCCCGGTGGATGCCATTCCGGACTTATCCGATGTGCAGGTGATCATTCAAACCAACTACCCCGGGCAAGCGCCCTCTGTGGTAGAGCAGCAGGTCACCTACCCGCTCACGTCAGCCATGTTGTCGGTACCGGGCGCACATACTGTTCGCGGGTTTTCTTTCTTTGGTGACTCCTATGTGTACATCCTGTTTGATGATGACACCGACATGTACTGGGCCCGCTCCCGGGTACTGGAATACCTTTCCCAGGTAGCGCCTACCCTGCCAGCCTCGGCAAAGCCCAGGCTCGGCCCGGATGCGACCGGCGTGGGCTGGGTGTATATGTACGCGTTAAGCGATCCGAGCGGACAGCATGATATCGATGAACTCACCAGCCTGCAGGACTGGTACCTGAAGTTTGCCCTGCAATCGGTGCCCGGGGTGTCGGAAGTCGCCACGGTAGGTGGTATGAAAAAGCAGTATCAGATCGTCGCCGACCCTTACAAACTGGACGCCTATAACCTGACGATGGCCCAGCTGGAACAGGCTGTGAGTCAGAACAACCAGGAGGTAGGCGCCTCGGTGATTGAGATGGCCGAAGCAGAATATATGGTCACGGTCAATGGCTATATTGAAACTCTGGACGATATCAGGCAAATCACCCTGGCCTTATCAACCTCCGGCACACCGGTAACACTGGCCGATGTGGCCGATGTTAAAGAGGGGCCAGCGCCGCGGCGCGGCATCGCCGAACTGAATGGCGAAGGCGAAACTGTGGGCGGCATTATCGTTATGCGCTATAACGAAAACGCTCAGCAAACTATTGATGGGGTTAAGGCAAAACTGCAGGACTTGCAGGCCGGCCTGCCCGAGGGCGTAGAGATCACCACGGTTTATGACCGGTCCAACCTGATTGCCAGTGCCATCGATAACCTGTGGGATAAACTGCTTGAAGAACTACTGATAGTGGCGCTTATCTGCGGCCTGTTTTTACTGCATTTACGCAGCGCGCTGGTGGCTCTGGTGACACTGCCGCTGGGCATACTGGGCGCTTTTTTGCTGATGCACTGGCAGGGTATCAATGCCAACATTATGTCGCTGGGCGGTATTGCCATTGCCATTGGCGCAATGACCGATGGCGCCATAGTGATGATTGAAAATTTTCACAAACATCTGGAAAAGGCGCCGCCAGACGCTAATCGCTGGGAGTTGGTGAGTAAAGCCGCCACCGAAGTGGGCCCGGCACTGTTTTTCAGTTTGCTGATTATCACAGTGAGCTTCTTGCCGGTATTTATTCTGGAAGCTCAGGAAGGGCGAATGTTTGCGCCCCTGGCTTACACCAAAACGTTTGCCATGGCCGCGGCGGCGGGCCTGGCCATTACGCTGATCCCGGTACTTATGGGTTACCTGATCCGCGGTAACATTGCGCCAGAGGAACGAAACCCGGTTAATCGCATTGCTCAGGCAGCCTACAAGCCGGCATTGAGAGTCGTGCTGCGCTTCCCTAAAGTGACTTTATTAATGGCGATGCTGATCACACTTGCCGGTTTCTACCCGCTATCGAAGCTGGGCAGCGAATTTATGCCGCCGCTCGACGAAGGCGACCTGATGTATATGCCCACCACCTATGCCGGCGTATCCATTGCTGAGGCCAGGGAGATCCTGCAACAAACCGACAAACTGATCCGCACCCTGCCGGAGGTTAAAACCGTATTGGGTAAAGTCGGCCGGGCTGAGACCGCTACTGACCCTGCACCGCTGACGATGATTGAAACCTTTATTCAGCTTAAACCCAAATCGCAGTGGCGCGAGGGGCTGACCAGTCAGGATTTACGCGATGAGCTCAATAGCATTGTTGCTTTCCCCGGCCTGACTAACGCCTGGGTGATGCCGATCCAAACCCGCATTGACATGCTGGCCACCGGTATTAAAACGCCGCTGGGCATTAAAATCTCTGGCCCGGATGTGAAGCAAATCGAAGCCATTGGCACCGATATTGAAAAATTGCTGGGCGACCTTGAGGGCACCGAATCGGTCTACGCCGAGCGGGTTGCCGGCGCCCGGTATATTGATATTGATATCGACCGTCTTGCTATCAGCCGGTATGGACTGACAATAGCCCAGGTGCAGCAACTCATCAGCACGGCCGTAGGCGGTAAAACCATTACCACAACGGTGGAGGATATTGCCCGCTATTCGGTTAATTTACGTTCCCCCCAGCAATACCGGAACAGTCCGGAAGCGCTGGCAGGCTTACCTGTACTTACACCTGGCGGGGAGCGCATCACGCTGGGAGATATCACGCATATACGCATTGCCGAAGGCCCGCCTGCCCTTAAGAGCGAAAATGCCCGACTCACAGGCTATGCGTTTATTGATGTATCCGGTATTGATATTGAAAGTTACGTTAAACAGGCCAAAGGCGTTCTGGACAAAGCGCTTAACCTTCCCACTGGCTACACGTTACAGTGGGCTGGTCAGTATGAGTACCTTGAACGGGCCATGCAAAAGCTAACCTTTGTTGTGCCAATGACGCTGGCAGTGATAGTGATCTTACTGTTTATGAGTTTTCGCCGTCTCAGCGATGTAGTACTGGTACTCGGTACTCTGCCCATGGCACTGATCGGCGGGATCTGGTTGCTCTATGCGCTGGATTACCACCTTTCTGTTGCGGTTGGCGTTGGTTTTATTGCACTGGCCGGGGTAGCCGTTGAAATAGGTGTCATCATGGTGATTTACCTTAACAGCACCTGCGCTGATATACCCCCTTCCGCTAACGTGGATATCAGTGCCCGCCTGCGTGAGGCAGTTGAGGAAGGCGCGCTTAAACGCGTGCGTCCGGTATTGATGACTGTACTAACGGTAATGATAGGTTTATTGCCGGTCATAAGTGGTACCGGCACGGGCTCAGAGGTAATGAGTCGGATTGCTGCCCCCATGGTGGGCGGCATGGCCAGTGCGCTGGTGCTCTCTTTACTGGTGGTGCCGGCGGGCTTTTTCCTGATCCAGCGGGCTAAACTCCGCTAGCCCTGCCAGTGTAAATAACGTAGTGTGGGTTAAGCCCTGTCATTTCGGCAGGGCAAACTCAACAAATCCGCGCAGGGCTCTCGCCATAGGAAAAAACTGCGGGTTAACCTGAGGGATCGCGCAGGTTTCGCTTAAATCGGCGCGACTTTTATCAAAGTCCATTTTCTCCAGCAGCAGACGGTTAACCACCAGATCGGCATGGCATAACTGATACTCTTCGTCGATGACATAAAAGGTGTTATCCGCATCCACATACGTCAGCAGGTTTTGTACGCCTTCGATGGGCGTGGCCTGGTCGGCCTGAGAGTGTGCCACGAAAACCGGTACCTCCACCCGGGCGCCTTCCTCAAGGCGTTCGCGGATACTGCGAATAAGCTCCATTAACTCAAGGCCAGCGAAGCTGGCGACTTTGGGATACTTTTGTGGATTGGGTCCGCTGGTCTGATAATCACCATCGAGTAACCTGGCCAGTGTCTTTATGCCCCACAGCTTCGACAGTGATTCAACATTACCATTCAGCGCCAGCGCGCCAGAAAATAACAGAATGCCCTGCACATTATCGGGATTAGACAGGTAGTAATCCACCGACAACGCGCCGCCGGTAGAAAAGCCGCCTAACACCACTTTATCGGTGGATTGCAAAGCCAGTTCCACCACTTCTGCCAGATGCGCCTGCCAGCGTTCGGCCAGTTGCTCATCTTCCATATCAGCATCAGCGTCTTTCAGACCATGGCCCGGCAATAGCGGTGCGATAACAGTATATCCGGAATGATAAAGCTCATCGGCAATCGCTGACACGAAAAAGGGGGAGTCACTGAGCCCGTGGATGAGTACAATAATGGGGCTGTCTGCTTGCTGAAACAAAATAAATGGTGCATTACCATCGCCTCTCAGCGCCGGTGAACACACTGCATAACGATTCGCCGAAGAACTCAGACACTTTTGCGTGCTACCTAGCTCCTGCTCGTATAAAGCGGCAAACGACTGATTCAGTGCAAACTGAGATTGCCCTGTCGCCAGCGCAGAAAAACACAATGTAGTGGTCAGACAGACCAGATGTAACAACGACTTCACTGGTTGACTCCATTAAAAGCAGCAAGGGCGCCTACTATGGCGGCCTTGCCAGTGAATTGCAATCATTGGCAGGAAAACAATAGCGGGTTACCGTTCACTCAGACGTGACATCAAAATAGCCGCGCGTTTCGCCTGCGCAGGCAAGGCACTGACCAGCGCCGTTTCATGTACGGTGTGACCGCCTGAGCCACTCATGCCCAAACCATCCAGGGCCATTTCCACATACTCTGAGGTAAAGGAGACATCCGCGGCGCCGGCATTAAGCGGATTGACTGCGGTTACGCTGCCCTGCCCTAGATCCTGACTGACTTTGCTGTAAATACCCAACAACTCGTGATTACCCGGCTTTGGCGATAAAGGCGGGTAGCCCTCCCCAAACTCAATGACGGCGCTGGTTTTAGGCAGACTCTGTTTTACGATGGCCTGCATTTTATGCTGAACCCGAATTAACTGCTCCTGCGAAACCGCACGGATATCACCGGTAACAATGGCATGTTCAGCAACCACATTGTTTTTACCGAATGTGCTGCCGCTATTGTTAAGTTTATCGTGTGAAAATTCCGTTCCACCCATAATTCTGCCGGGGTTAAAGGTAAGTAACTGTTCACTTCTTAGCTTATCGTAAAAGCTGGTTAAGATACGCGAGGCTTCATAGATCGCACCGGCGCCCACGGTGGGTTTAAATACCTGGGAAGAATGCGCCGGCGTGCCTTTAACCGTTAACACCCAATCTACCGAGCCGCGCCGTGACACATTGGCAGTGGCCGGATTACCGTCGCCATTTTCAAAGCCCAGTGAAATATCGGCCCATTTGGCACCTTCGATTAAGGCTTTTTTAGACAAGGCTAACGGCCGGCCACTGAGCTCTTCATCGCCGGTCATTACCACCATAATATTCATCGATGATAACTTACCTGCCGCGTGCAGTGCTCGCAGTGCTTCGAGCATAATAATGTTGCCGCCTTTCATATCGGCAACGCCCGGCCCTTTAATCTGCTTGTCTTCCACCCGGGTAAAGGTTTGAAACGGACTGCCCGGCTCGAACACCGTATCGAGGTGGCCAATCAGCAGCATTTTGGGGCCCTTGCCGCCTTCAATTCTGGCAATCAGATGGCCGGCCCGGTTGAATGCGGCTCCATCCTCAAACCAAACGTCAAAGCCCAGCGCCTCAAATTCCGGCATCAGTTGGTCTGCCACCTTTCTGACGCCGGAAAAGTTCATGGTGCCGCTATTTATGTTGACGCTTTTTTCCAGCAAGCTCATCGCTGCCTCTTTACGGCCATCAATATAATCGGCCATCTGCAGCTCATCGCCGGATAGCGCCGCACTGGTTGCCAGCGAGAACAACAGACTGGTGGCGCAGGTAAATGTTGTCAGAAAAGAAGGTTTCAAAGTGTTTGCCCCTGATTTGTTGTGTTTTTTCTACTATGGCAAAAACCATTGACGATAACGAGGGCAATAACGATAAAAGGTCAGTAAAAACAGATTGCAGGTAAGCTTTTGACTTCAGGACCAGAATCGCCATACTGAGACTATAAAAAAACAAAGTCCACGCCTGTTAAGGATTACTCATGTCAAAGAAAGTGTATTGTAGCGCCCAGTTTTTACCCAAACCCGGCAAAGAAAAAGCGCTGTTTAAAGTGCTCCAGAGCCTCGAGCCCAACACGCTAAGAGAAGATGGCTGTATTCAGTATATCGTTACCCGCCATATCACCAGTCCGTTCGCCGAAGGCAACAGCTTTCCCATTGCGTTTAATGAAATCTGGGCCGATATGGCCAGCTTCGAAGCTCACTGTCAGCGTCAGGAAATCAGTGATTTCTTTGCTACTTATTGTCAGGCCGAGGACGGCCTGGCTGAAGACTGGAACGTGTGTATTTATACCGATGAGCCTGAGGACTTCGACGCCCCGCAGCTGTAACTAAGTCTTTAAACCAAAAAAACTCGCCGATTGGCGAGTTTTTTATCAGTTTACTATAACGCTATTCGGCGAAATAAGCTTCCAGATCGTCGCTGCCGCCAATATGCTTACCACCAATAAATACCTGGGGTACTGTGTCACGGCCGCTGATAGCTTTTAATGTCGTCAGCGTAGCGCCCTGCCCCATGACGATTTCTTCGTATTTAAAGCCTTTATGCTGCAACAGCGCTTTGGCTTTCGCACAATACGGACAGCCTGGTTTGGTAATAATGGAAACCGGCTCCAGTTTCACTGCATTAGGCGCAATGTAGGATAGCATGGTATCAGCGTCTGAGACCTCAAACGGGTCGCCCGGTTTGTTCGGCTCAATAAACATTTTTTCCACTACGCCGTCTTTTACCAGCATCGAGTAGCGCCAGCTGCGCTTACCAAAGCCTAAATCAGCTTTGTCCACCAGCATTCCCATGCCATCGGTAAATTCACCGTTACCATCAGGTACCAGCGACACATTGTCTGATTCCTGGTCCGCTGCCCAGGCATTCATAACAAAGGTGTCATTCACTGAAATACAAACAATTTCATCTACACCGTGATCTTTGAATGTGTCGGCCAACTCGTTATAACGTGGCAGGTGAGTCGACGAACAAGTCGGCGTAAAAGCACCTGGCAGGGAGAAAACCACTACGGTTTTGCCGGCGAAAATATCGTCGGTAGTACGATTAATCCACTGCTCACCTTCCCGAATGGCAAAGGTCACATCAGGTACTTTCTTTCCTTCATAAGAAGGTTTATCAATGGGGTGTGTCATTACATTCTCCTTAACAGTTTCGATAAGTATAACCCTAACAGTGCAGAGAACCAGCGGTAAATACCAATCATGCTAATCACAATTAACGATTGAAAATAAAATATTTAAACGCAAATAAGAATTACCCTTACCAGCTAGGGTATACGCATTAATCCCTTAATATAAATTTCAATGCCCGCTGTGAATGGATGCCAGCAACCCGATACTCTATTATTTGAACAGGAATCAACGGGTGCTATATGAGCATCCCGCAGTACATGAAAAAGGCAAAACACGCCGAAAGGGTGTGACGCAAAACCTCCGGTCTACGTCGAAAGATAGGATAGCGGGGTTACCGAACACTGTGAGGTGACGTCGGCTTGCTTCCCCCGGCAAGCCAGCGACACCGACAGTCAGTTCACTTTTTTATTACGTAATTGCGATTACTTAATGAGGATTGAACAATGATGATTTTAGTTGGTGGCGAAAAAGGTGGTAGCGGCAAAAGCTGTCTTGCACAGAACATCGCCGTATATTTACGCTGTGAGAAGAAAGCCAGTGTACTGATGGTGGATTGTGACCCCCAGCGAACCACGTCAGACTGGGCCCAGGAGCGAAGCAGCAACGAAGAGCTGCCTTCCATCAACTGTATCCAGCTTTACGGCAAGATCCGCAATGAGCTGTTAAGCCTTAAAGAGCACTACGACTATGTGGTTATCGACTGTGGTGGTCAGGATAACCTGGCGCTGCGATCGTCTATGGCGGTTGCCGACCATATCTTAATTCCATTGCGTCCCAAGCGCCGCGACCTGAAAACGGTACCGCACATGGAAGACATTTTGTCGACCTGTAAGATGGTCAACCCGCGCATGAACGCTGCTTTTGTTATTACTCAGTGTCCTTCACTGCCTTCGTTGGCGTCAAGGATTCTGGAAGCCAAAGAGGTGTGTCGCTCCTTTGAAGTACCAGTATTAAATTCCGTTACCTTTAGCCGCAACATGTATGACGACTCAGAGGAGTCCGGACGTTCGGTGCTGGAAAGTGAAGCCGATGGTAAAGCTGCCGTGGAAATTCGCAGTATCATTGAAGAGTTACTGGCCCGACGTAAAGGGGAACAACATGAGTCTGATAAACCTGTCTCGCTCTACGCCGCGAGCTAGTCGAACTGCAACTAAAAATGTCAGTGCAGAGGAATTTATTCAGGACGCACTGCATTATGCCAGTGGTGTGGTAGTGCCCCTTGCCGCTGTTACAGAGCGGCAGGCTAACGACTCCCACCACGAGCCAATGCGCAGAGCAACTTTTACGCTGACGCCGGAATGTATAGACCAGCTTCAGCAACTGTCAGAGCATAGCGGTATAGCAAAATCAAAACTGATCAGGCTTTGGATCCAGCGCTACGCCAGTCTCAATTTTGATTAAGCGGCAGAAAACTGGCTCGCGCTATTGATTATTTTTTAAACGAACCTCAAAATAACACCATAATAAAAGAGTAAACTTTAGTATCAATACGACATGACAGCGCAGTAATGGAGTCACGCGTCTTACGTCACAGGGCGGTGTAGAAAGTAATGATGTTAAACCGTGTAGGCCTGTTGCTGTCTTTGCTGTGCTGCTCTGTACCCGGATTCGCGCACTCTGTGCGCCACGTTTCAATGGATGGACACGCGTTTTATGCCAGCGGCTTCAATGTAGAGAAACTGGTAAATCAGGGCGATACCCAGGAAGCCGAACGCCAAATCCGCGAACAATTAGCACTGTCCGAGTCAGAACAAAATCAACGAGCCTCTGCTACGGGCGCGCACGCCTTAGGGCACATCTCACTGATTAAGAATAATTACCCGCTGGCATTGCGGCAGTTTCAGCGTGCCCTGGACTTTTTTAAAGGCGCCAGAGAGCCCCTTGGTATGGCCGATTTGTATACAGATATTGGCAGAACCTATCGGGTGATGGGGCTCTATCAGTCTGCTCTGGGTTACTTTAACCTCGCCAAAGACATCTATCATCAGCAGGGCCGCTACGACGGCATTGCCTTGCAACAGCTGGAAGTCGGTATTTCCCTGCGGCAGTTAGGCCAGTTTGAGAGTGCTTTAAGTCAGTTAGAGCGAGCATTACCGTTACTCCGGCAGGAAAACAACAACCAGGCTACAGCGTCTACTCTGATGCAAATCGCCCGGGTATACAGTGAAATCGATAAAAACGATGAAGCCATGCTGTACCTGCAGGATGCCGCTGTACTGATCGATACCCTGCAAATAAAAAGCCTGCAAGCAGAGCTCGATTATCACCTTGGCCAGGTAAATATCCAGATGGGGCATTTTGATAATGCCCGGCGCCATCTGGAACAGAGCAAAGAACAGTTTAACCAGTTAGAAGCACAATGCGATGTGGCCAAAATAGACTCCAGTCTGGGTAATATTCTGCTCAGCCAGAATCAGCCGGAAGCCGGCATTCAACTGCTTGAGTCAAAACTTCAACAAGCGACTGAATATAACTGCACTACCCTGCTTACCGAGCTGCACTTAAACCTGGCACAGGCCTATCTTGGCAAAGACCAACAGGCTCTCACTAACCACATCGACCAGGGTTTGCAACAAGCTATAGAGAGAGGTGAGTTACTTACTCAGGCACGGTTTGAAACGGTAAAAATGCAAATGCATGAACAAAGCGAAAATTATGCCGCAGCACTTAATGCTCTTAAGCGCCAGCAACAGCTCGAGAAGCAAAGTCTTGAGCAACGCCGCTCGCTGGCACTGTTGTACCTCCAATCACAGCTGGATGTTGAGCGTCAGGCTCAATCGCTGGAGCTACTGAATAAAAATCAGGCCATTCAGCTGGCCAAAGCAGAACAGCAGGAACTGGAAGTACGGATGCTCTATGCGTCGCTGTTTGCTGTCACCTTACTGGTGTTCTTAATCTGGAGCCGGTTTAACCACAGTCAGCGTTCGCGCTTTTTAAAGCGTGAAGTGCGCAGGCGCACCCAGGAACTGGAATCTAAAAATGCCGAGCTGGAAAATGCCTACATTGCGCTGGAGCGGGCCAGCCTGATGGATCCGCTCACCGGTTTGTACAACCGTCAGTACCTGAATAACCAGTTACCACAGGAAATCAATCGCGCCCAGCAGGCGTATCTGTTATCCCGTGAGTGCACACTGACCAACAGCCCCTCAGACATGCTTTGTTTTCTGCTCGACATTGATAATTTTAAACACATTAATGACACCTACGGTCATATGGCGGGCGACCGTATTTTAACCGATTTGGCGAAAGTGATGCGCTCAGTATTCAGGCCATCAGACATGCTTATCCGCTGGGGAGGTGAAGAATTTCTGGCCGTGTGCCGCAATACCAATCGACTTGAAGCCGTAGCCCTCGCAGACAGACTACACCAGGGGATCCACGATCACGACTTTCATGTTAGCCAACAGCATAGCCTTCACATTACCTGTTCCATTGGTTTTTGTGTTCTGCCACTATACCCCAGCGAACCTGCACGCCTCGACTGGGACAGTTACTTTGGTTTACTGGATGAATGCCTGTATGCGGCAAAGCGGTCCGGAAAAGACTGCTGGATAGGTTTAACCGGCGAGAAATCAGAGGCCGCTGACCGGCCGACATCCCGGTTGGAAGAAAAATTTGATTTACCGCCGACCCGGGTACAAACCTCTCTTAACCATTTATCAGCCATTAGCTGGGCTGAACAAAGCAGTTAATCAGCGCCGCAAATCAACCGCCGCTACAGGTATTACACACCGGTTTTCAAATCTTCCAGGTGGTACTTATCGATTAATGAATATAGCGTTGGTCTGGTAACACCCAGTAACTCCGCCGTTTTAGACATGTTCTTGTCGGCTCGCTGATAAGCCTTACGGATCGCTTTACTTTCAGCCTGTTCACGCACTTCGCGCAGGTTAAGGATTTCACTTGCAAAATCTTCCGAAGGCTCGAGCAGACCCAGATCGTCGGCCTGAATAACCGTGCCTTCTGCCATGATGACAGCAGATTTGAGTTTGTTCTGCAGTTCGCGAATGTTGCCCGGCCAGCGATGGGCCAGCATGGCTCTTATCGCGCCGTCACTGAAGCTCTTGGCTTTGGCATTAAATTCTTCGCGGTATTGATTCAGAAAAGTGCGCGCCAGTAATACAATATCCTGCTCACGTTCCCGCAGCGGCGGAATATTAATCGGGATTTCGCCGATACGATAGAATAAATCCTCACGGAAGGTTTCTTCCCCCACCATGGTCTGAATATCTCTGTGGGTAGCACAAATCACCCGAATATCCACCGGAATTTCATTTCTGCCGCCAACCCGCTCAATCACCCGTTCCTGCAGGAAACGCAACATCTTAGCCTGTAAACCAATGGGCATATCACCAATTTCATCGAGAAACAGTGTGCCCCCTTGTGCCGTTTCGATTTTACCTACGGTGGTTTTATTCGCGCCGGTGAAGGCCCCTTTTTCGTAACCGAATAACTCACTCTCAAGCAGGTTTTCCGGGATTGAGGCACAGTTGATGGCCACAAAAGGCTGGTCTTTGCGGGGGCTGTGCTCGTGAATGGTGCGGGCAAAGACTTCTTTACCGGTGCCACTTTCGCCCAGTAATAAGGTGCTGATATCGGTACCGGCAATTTTTTCCGCTTTGCGCATTACGGTCTGGATAGCGTCACTGTTGCCGATAATCCGCCCCATGGCCGGTCTTGTTTTAGCCAGGATCCGGTTTTCATCTTCCAGCTTGGCCAGGTTCAGGGCGCGATTGATGAGCAGCTTTATCGTGTCGGAATCGATGGGTTTCTGATAAAAGTCATAGGCGCCAAAGTCGATGGCTTTCAACGCGTTTTCTTTATCGTTATTGCCGGTTACCACAATGACCTTGGTATTGGGCGCCAGAGCCAGAATTTCTTCCAGGGTTTTCAGGCCTTCTGAGGCGTTGGCCGGATCAGGCGGTAAGCCTAAATCGAGAGTCACCACTTTGGGTTCAAACCGACGTAACTGCGCAATTGCAGAGGAACGATCATCGGCGAAAACCACATTAAAGTCGGTTAAACTCCATTTTAACTGCTTTTGAATACCTAAATCGTCATCAACTACCAGGATGGTGTCACTCATACACTGTTTCCGTTTTTATTCTGCTCGATATTGACGTTTTACTGAATGGGAAAGCCCAGGGTAAAGCAAGTGCCAATGTTTGGCTGGCTTTGTACCTGTAAATATCCGCCTATCGATTCCATATAGGTTTTTGCATCATATGCGCCGATGCCCATTCCCGCGTTACCTTTAGTGGTATCGAAGGGCTTGAACAGGCGATGCTTTAAAAATTCTTCATCCATCCCCGTGCCATTATCCTCAATAAACACGAGTTGGTGTTGCCGCTCGGCGTCCAGTACCAGCATGACTTCAATTTCACCGTCATCGGCACAGGCCTGCTGAGCATTGCTAATAAGATGATACATCACATTGGCAAACTTATCCTGATCTACCACAACGTCGGTTTCTTCTCTAATCACTACCTGCGGCAGCGGTAATAAAGACTGACATCGCTTATCAATCACCTGCTTAATTAACAGTGACAAGGTATGCGTGGCGTCGGCGCCCCGTTCTTCTACCTGTTTCTCTGTAAGCTGGCGCAGCATCCTGTCCATCCGTGCTTTGGTATGATGCAGGGTTTCGAAGGTATCTTCAATAAATTCAGGGTTACCTTTGTGCTGCTCTGCATTACACAGGATTAAGTCTATCTGTGCCAGTACATTCTTGAGATCGTGCAAAACAAAGGCTGCCATACGATTAAAGGCCGCGAATTGTGCATTCTCTGCCAGTGATTGTGCCGCTTCATGAAGATAAATAACATTAGCAATTTGGTTAGTTACGGCATTTAGGTAGTCACGCACTTCCCAGTTGAGCGACACTTTTGGCCGATCCACGGCGCACAGCAAGGCCAGCCCCCACATATTGCCTTCGCGAATAAACGGAATAACCAGTTGCAATCGGGTCGTTTCGACCGTTTCATTAGACAGGTTCAGCCCCTCATAAACATAAGGCTTGGTGCGATACTCATCGAGGTCGATTAGCCAGCCGGTTTTTTCACAATAATCCCATAAGGGCTTAAGCGTCCACTCCACCTCGGATAACGGCATAAAGTGATGGCTGCTCACTACATGAAAGCCTGGCCCCTGCTTTTTGACGAGTGCGCCACTGTCGTAGTTGATCGCCCCCATCACGCCTTCCAGTGCCACCTGGTACACACTGGGTAACGACTGATCGTTTTGCGACAGTACATTAGTCAGTTTTACCCACTCTTCACGATAATCAAACTGATTCGCAAAGAAATGCTTGGTGATAAATACTTTAATGCGGGTACGAAATGTATTGGATAAAAACAGCGTAGCGAGCATAACCAGCGACAGCGCAATCAGTATAATTTGCACTGTGTAACCCCAGCTCCAGCCCAGGTAGCTGATAATGTAGCCCATGGCTGCCATGATAAAGAGATACACCCCGGCTACCAGCAGCAATGAACTATGCAGTACTACATCCCGGGAGATAAAAATATTCACGCCCCAGTGCTTTATCCGCCGTGTCGCAATTACCAGAAACGGTAACATTAACAGGTAGATATACCCTCGGGCGGCAATAAATCCAGGCTCCACACTGGCGATCATGGTGGAGTTAGCATAAAAAACAAACTCAAACAGATTGGTCGCGCCTAAATACAACGCCAGTGGCTTATACGCCCATTGATCCTGCCCAACCTGACGGTAAAGCACTTCGAGCAGAATAAGCACTTCCAGTGCTATCAGGGTTTGCATCAGGAAATGCCAGGTAATGTCCACCTGTATAAACCAAGGGCTTAACAGTGCTATGGCCGGAACCAACAACGCAAATAAGGTGGCCGGCTGGCGCAGCACCTGCCAGATATTAGCAAAATCATTTTTCAGACAGCTGGCAATAAACAGCAGCCAGATGCCCTGCTTAATCGTATCAGCCTGGAGCAGATGAAGGACACTTAACGGACCGCTTAACAGCGACACAAAGCTCAGAGACCAAACCAGCGTAACCAGTGTGGCGAGGCTAAGCATGTATTTCGCCAGCCCCGGTTTACGCACCGTAAACAGCAGTAACAACAATACCAGGTAACCAAAACTATTCAGGCCGTAGCCAATATCTGCAATCATTTGTTGTCCTACTGTTGCCCCGGGGCAGTTGTGGTGGGCCGCAGTATTTATTGATACTGCCAAAGAGGGGGAAGTTTAACCCCCTCTATTTATTGGTTATTTTCTATCACAATCTGCCTGTAGCTTCCAGCTACCTTTTGCGGACAACCAGACTACCAATGGAATAACCGGCGCCGAAGGAACAAATAACGCCCACGTCCTGACTGGCAAGATCCTGATGATGCAGGGCGAAAGCGATAATCGAGCCCGCCGAAGCGGTGTTGGCATACTCATCCAGAACAATTGGGGCTTCCTCACTGTTGGCATCCCGGCCCAGCAGCTTTTTGCAAATCAGCGTATTCATATTGATGTTGGCCTGGTGTAACCACCAGCGATTAACTTTGTTTGGCGTTAGCTCATGTTGGCCAAGATGGCTGGCAATGTGTTCAGCCGCCATGGGGCAGACTTCTTTAAATACCCGGCGGCCAGCCTGATGAAATAGCTTATCCGGACCAAAGGGATCCGCATCATTGGCCCGGCTCATATAGCCAAAATTCGAGCGGATATTATTGGAGTACATGGTTTTTGCTTTGGTACTGAGGATATCAAAAGCAGTATCAGTGTTAACCGTTTCGGCAGTTTCCAGAATGGTTGCCGTTGCTACATCTCCAAAAATAAAATGACTGTCGCGATCGGTATAGTTAACCTGAGGTGAAACCAGCTCCGGGTTAATCACCAATACACATTTGGCATTGCCCGATGCGATCATTTCCCAGGCCCGGTGCATGCCAAAGGTAGCCGCTGAACAGGCCACCAGCATATCAAAACCAAAACCATCAATACCCAGTTCGTTTTGCACTTCGATGGCAATCGCCGGGTAAGAACGTTGTGTGTATGCACAGGAAACAATGACGGCATCAATCTCGGCAGCAGTTTTGTTGGCATCGGCCATGGCCAGTTTAGCCGCCTCAATGGCAATCTCCGCCTGATTCGACAACTCGCCTTCGCCGCGTTCCGGGATCTTCGGGCGCATCCGTTCAATATCCAGCGCGCCTTCCTTACGATAGATATAGCGGCTTTTAATACCGGAAGCCTTTTCAATAAATTCGGCACTGGAAAACGGTTTGGCAGTCAGTTCGCCAGCTTCAATTTGCGCCTGATGTTTCTGATTGTAGGCCTCAGCCCAAGCGTTATAGCTTTCAACCAATTCCTGATTAGTAATTTTATAGGGCGGCGTCCACAGACCCACACCACTTAATACGACTTTTGCATTCATGTTATCGGTTCTCTTTAGCAAATGGCCTGTCAGCCACGGCAACGGGCAATCAAACAGGTCCAATGAGTTTTGCTAAGCTTACCCTTTTGTCACGAAAATGTCATTGACCTGCCGTGCCGCCTGACTGCTGGCTAACGCTCCTAAAACTATATCTGGCCAAAGCAAAAGCAGTTTATGAGTTTAATCGCAAACAGAAGCTGACTTAAAACAACTCCACGTCCACAATACTCTCTGCCTCTTCGTCCTGGGACTGACTCAGTTCACGCAAAGCTTTTAATCGCTGCATGATTAAACGCAGATTCTCAGTTGTCATTGCATTATCAATCGTATCGTAGGCTTTATCGGTGCTCTTACGGAACAACTGCAACAGCTCGCTTTCCTGCTCTTCGGTCAAGCCGTATTCAAAAATTTTACTTTCGACAGAATCAACCAACTCAGTCAGTGTATCGAGGACCTGACGATTTTTCGTCTGATTCTCTAAGTCTGCTCTTTTTTGTACGACTTCAAGCTCCTGTATCATTAAATTCACTTCATCAGTTTTTACAATATCCCGATACTGACTTGCAGCGGCTTCCAGAATTATTGCCAAATGGTCTCTGAAGCGCCCGGCCTGGGCGGGATCATCCGGCATATTCTTAATGATTTGTGTAAAAGGTGGATAATTAAGGAACAACCGTTTACCTCTGGTCATGATTCGCTCTGAGTATTCAAGGCGGTCGAGTAACTCTCGTTCAAGCGCTGAAATAGTGACTTCATTTGACACTGCCTGACGGTACTCAATATCATTCATAACATACTTTGCCTGAACAGAACTGTTGATACCGAAATTAGAAGCGGTTTTCACAATAAGATTTAGCAGCGAGGAAATGCTGCTGGTTTTCGACGCAGCCCGGAAGTAGTGAATTAAAATTCCCTGTTCCGTGAGGTCCGATATCACCGCCTGTATCAGTTGCGAATTCGACTCTGTACTGGCCTGTTCTGCACGGCGTTTTTTGCCGCGTTTGATGATGGTTTTGGCTTTTTTACGCAACTCCTGAATTTCTATTGGTTTTATCAGAAAGTCACTGGCGCCTATTTCATACCCTTTTAAGCGCTCTTCCATCTCACTGCTAGCGGTATGGAAGATAATATCTGACTGTTCTTCACTAACAAACTCGCGTAGTTTGACACACAATTCAAAACCACTCATTTGCGGCATTGTTACGTCGAGTATGATGAGTAATGGTGGGATTTCCATTTCTCTGACAGCCTCCAGCGCGTCAACCGGTGAGGCCATAACCAGGACGTTAAATTCCTTTAACGCTTCCTCCAGTAACGCTAAGGTGATGATGTCATCATCAACAATAACTATCTCGTATTCTTTCACTATTTATCCAGCAATCATTTTGTCTCAAGTCTGAATAAAAGGTAGTCGAAATACCGGTAACTTTCGAATGAACAGGCATAAAACGTATGGCTATGTTCTGCTAAATTGTTGCTATACTGTATATGAATACAGTTATTGAGGGTTGATCATGATCCCAGCACAATTTACAAAGCTTATAGCCGAGTTAGAACACTTAACAGATAGTCAAACCCGTTATGTTGAGAAGCTGCTGAAAGGCACTGATAGCGTCTCACAGTTGATAACAGAG
>NZ_PVNP01000025.1 GCF_002993365.1 Marisediminitalea alba | reverse complement strand
TTTTTTACGCCACAGATAGAAGTTTGATACTGTTAACGCATGCTGTGCACAAAATTCACTGACCGACAGTTCGCTTGCTGCTTGCTTATCAACCAATACCTGCCATTGCTCGCGTGTACGTCTTTTTGTTGCCATCAATAAAGTCTCCGTTAGTAAAATCTACGGGGACTATTTTACGGGGTAGTTCAATGAGGAAAAGACGGTCTAAATTGATCGCTTACAGTATAACCGCTATTTTGTTATCGCCTATAGAAAGCCCCTGAAATGTGTAGAATCATGCAATCATTGAATAGAATTGCACAATCAGCATTATTGTAGGATCAGGAAAGTCGTAAATACCTATATGCATACAGGCTTTATATAAAAGCATCTAAAGCGGACCTCTATTATATTTATTCACTTGCACGATTCTCGCGCACCTTTGCACGATCCTTCAGGGCCTGCAGAATCGTGCAATCAACAGCAAGGATCAGATATTAACCAAGTGACCTTCCTTTAATAGTATTCAACTCGTTCGAGGAGTCGGCCCAAGGTCACGTTTACCTGATGCCGTCCCGTTTGTTTTTACTAAAAGGAGTGATTATGTTTCCATTAAACAAAGCCACATTGATCATTATAAGTGTTCTGGCTTCGGCTGTTCTGGTTGGCTGCAGTGCAGATAAAAATGAGCAATCGGCACCTGCTATGCGTGCTCCTACCGTTAGTGTGGCCGAAGTCGTCAGTTTACGCTTAAGTGAATGGGATGAGTTCAGTGGTCGATTAAGTGCACCTGAAACAGTTACTCTGATACCGCGTATTTCAGGTTATATTGAGCGAGTACTGTTCACCGAGGGAACATCAGTAAAAGAAGGTCAGGTTCTACTACAAATCGATCCTGCTCCCTTTCAGGCAGAAGTAGAGCGTTTACAAGCACAATTAACCAGTGCAAAAAGCCGAGTAGATTTAGCTCGTTCGGAGTTTGAGCGCGGCAAAACACTGATTGGTCAAAACGCGATATCACAGGAAGCTCTTGATAATCGTCATGCGGCTGTGCAACAGGCAGATGCTGATGCTGCTGCGATTAAAGCAGCCTTAAAACGTGCTGAGCTGGACTTATCTTACACCAGGGTAAAAGCGCCAATATCAGGTCGTGTATCGCGTGCACAAATTACCCAGGGTAACTATGTTACAGCCGGGCAAAGCGAACTTACCCATATTGTTTCAACCAGTAAAATGTACGCGTATTTTAACGTGGATGAGCAAACCTACCTCAATTATGTTCGCGACGAACTCACTGAGTCGCAAAGCGGAATGCGCCAGCCGGTATCAATGGCTTTAGCGGGTGATACTGCCTTTGGTTATTCTGGTTACATCGACTTTATCGATAACCAGGTAAGTGAGCAAACTGGCTCTATCACGTTAAGAGCGACTTTCGATAATCCAAATAGAAACCTGATGCCCGGCTTATATGCCCGGGTACGACTAGCTGGCACGCCAACGCATGATGGCATTTTGATCGACGAAAAAGCCATTGGTACTGATCTCAACAACAAGTTTGTGCTGGTAGTAGGAGAGGGCAACATCGTCGAATACCGACCGGTAAAACTGGGCGAGTCATTGGGCGACCTGCGCATTGTCAAAGCGGGCCTCGAATCCGGCGACAACATCATTATTAGTGGCCTGCAACGGGTGATGCCGGGTATTCAAATCACACCTGATGTAACCACGATGGCAAACCCTGCTGCCATTGCTGCTATCGAGACGGCTCAACGTAAACTCGATCAGAAGCAAATTGCGTTAACCGCATCGTATACCGTTCTAGCTGATCAGTAGGAGTCGACTCAGATGTTTTCTCAGTTTTTTATACGCAGGCCGGTGTTTGCATCGGTACTGTCATTGCTATTTATTATTATCGGGGGCATCGCCGTATGGCAGTTGCCCATTACTGAATATCCGGAAGTGGTTCCGCCTACTGTTGTGGTAACCGCCAATTACCCGGGGGCTAACCCTCAGGTTATAGCCGAAACCGTAGCCTCACCACTGGAACAAGAAATAAACGGTGTTGAAAACATGCTGTATATGTCGTCGCAATCTACCGCAGACGGCCGTATGACACTAACCGTTACCTTTGCCATTGGCAGTGATGTGGATTTAGCGCAAAGCCAGGTGCAAAGTCGCGTAGACAGAGCATTACCGCGCTTGCCACAAGAAGTACAGCGACTCGGCGTGATCACCGAAAAGGCCTCGCCAAACCTTACTCTGGTTGTGCATCTATACTCTCCTAATGAACGCTACGACATGCTGTATCTGGCTAATTACGCAACACTCAACGTGATTGATGAGCTGGCCAAAGTCAAAGGCGTTGGACAGGTTCGCCAGTTTGGTGCGGGCGAATTCAGTATGCGAGTGTGGCTTGATCCTTCACGCGTGGCGGCGTTAAACCTGACGCCTGTAGAGATTTCCAATGCTATCCGCGAACAAAATCAACAGGTTGTGGCCGGAAGCCTGGGCGCTCAGCCGGTAGCGAGTGCCGATTTTAATATTCTGATGAATGTGAAAGGGCGCCTGGACAGCGTTGAAGAGTTTGAAAATATCATCATCAAAGTCGGCGATAATGGTGAAATTAGCCGCTTAAAAGATGTTGCACGCATAGAGTTGGGGGCCGATTCCTATGCGTTGCGCTCAACCATTAACAATAATCCCGCAGTGGGAATGGGCGTGTTTCAGGCCGCAGGATCGAATGCAATTCAGATTTCAGATGATGTTCGCGCTACCATGGAGCAGCTTTCACACCACTTCCCTGAAGGGGTCACTTACGAAATCGCTTACGATCCAACCGTTTTTGTAAAAGGTTCAATCAAAGCGGTAGTTAAAACTCTGCTTGAAGCTGTTTTGCTTGTGGTGATTGTTGTTGTTTTGTTTTTACAAACCTGGCGGGCTTCAGTGATTCCATTGGTCGCCGTGCCCGTATCACTTATTGGTACCTTCGCATTTATGCAGTTGATGGGTTTCTCACTCAATGCGCTATCGTTGTTTGGTTTGGTGCTGGCCATAGGGATAGTGGTTGATGATGCCATTGTCGTGGTTGAAAACGTTGAAAGAAATATTAGCGAGGGGTTATCACCGTTTGATGCCACAGTTAAGGCAATGAAAGAAGTCACTGGCCCTATAGTCGCTACGACGCTGGTACTGGCATCGGTGTTTATTCCAACCGCTTTTATGACCGGTCTTACCGGCCAGTTTTATAAACAGTTTGCGCTCACCATTACCATTTCTACCTTTATTTCTGCGATTAATTCACTAACGCTGAGCCCGGCTTTATCGGCACTATTATTAAAAGGCCACGACGCCCCAAAAGACCGTTTAAGCCGGATCATCGACACGCTATTTGGCCGTTGGCTATTTGCCCCGTTTAATCACTTTTTTAATAAACTTTCCCGCGGCTACGGGGTTGTGGTTAAAAAGGTTATTCGTGGTGGCGCGTTGGTTGTTACTCTTTATATTGTGTTAGTAGGCATCACCGGATTGCAGTTTCAAACCACACCGTCGGGCTATATTCCGGCGCAGGACAAACAATATCTAATCGCTTTTTCCCAATTACCCAATGCCGCATCACTGGACCGGAGCGACCGTGTAATTAAAGAAATGACATCTATTGCCCTGGCCCATCCAGGGGTAGAAGCAGCGCTTGGCTTCCCCGGACTGAGTGTGAACGGTTTTACCAATGCAACGAATAGTGGCATTGTGTTTGTCATGCTGTCTGACTTCGATGAACGCAACGAACCCTCCCTGTCGGCAAATGCAATTGCCGCAGAGCTAAACGGCCAGTACAGCAGCATTGAAGAAGCGTTTGTGGCGATATTCCCACCGCCACCGGTAATGGGACTGGGAACCATAGGCGGCTTTCGCTTGCAAATCGAAGACCGGGCAGGGTATGGCTTTAAAGAGCTTAACGACATTACCTCACAAGTAATGCAAAAAGCTTATCAAACGCCTGAACTCGCCGGCGTATTCTCCAGCTACCAGGTTAATGTTCCGCAACTGGACATTGCCGTTAACCGTGATAAAACCAAACAGCAAGGCGTGGATCTCAATCAGTTATTCTACACCATGCAAGGTTACATGAGTTCAACTTACGTAAACGACTTCAACCTGTTTGGTCGCACCTTTCAGGTAAACATGCAAGCTGATGAACAGTTTCGCGCATCTGCTGAGCAAATAGGGCAGTTAAAAGTGCGTAATAACCATGGTGAAATGGTGTCACTGGACTCGTTTATACAGGTAAGGGATATTGCCGGACCTGATCGTGTTATGCATTACAACGGATTTACGACTGCCGAAATTAACGGTGGTCCGGCACCCGGTTTTAGTTCCGGCGAAGCACAAGCTGCTATTGAGCGTATTCTGCTCGAAACATTGCCTAACGGCATGACCTACGAGTGGACAGAGCTTACTTATCAACAAATCCTCACGGGTAACGCCAATTTGCTGGTTTTCCCGCTAGTGATAGTGCTTGTTTTTTTGGTACTGGCTGCCCAATACGAAAGCGTTCGATTGCCGATGGCAATAGTGCTTATTATTCCGATGACATTATTATCAGCGTTAAGCGGGGTGCTGCTTTATGGTGGCGATAACAACATTCTGACCCAAATTGGCCTCATTGTACTGGTAGGACTGGCAACCAAAAATGCCATCCTTATTGTTGAGTTCGCTAAAGAGTTACAGGATCAGGGCATGACCATAGTGGATGCTATTTTAGAGGCCGGTCGACTGCGTTTACGCCCAATATTAATGACCTCTATTGCTTTTATAATGGGCGTTGCACCATTGGTGTTTTCTTCTGGTGCCGGTGCGGAAATGCGCCAGGCCATGGGAGTGGCAGTGTTCTCTGGCATGATAGGCGTAACCGTATTCGGGCTCTTACTCACCCCCTTATTTTACTACTATCTGGCAAGGCGAGTTTCGGTGAATGCTGCACGGGCACAACTTGCACATAAGGAAACAACCAATGAATAAACACTGCCATTATATAAGTGCATTGGTGTTATCCAGTGTGTTATCAGCCTGTACGGTTGGTCCTGATTACCAACCACCTCAACAGATTCTTTCCGTTAATATGAAGAAAAGCTATCAGCCAGTGTTTTCACTATCGACATGGTGGGATAGGTTTAACGATGACCAGCTAAGCAGGTTGATTGAACAGGCACTAGCCGAAAATCGCACGATTATTCAGGCTTCCGCCAACGTTGACCGGGCTTATGCGGTATTTTCGGGTGCGCAAGCCGACCGCTTGCCAAATGGTACAGTATCTGGCGGTTATCAGGCCTCGAGAAATGCTTCATTGCTCAGCCAGGATAATGGTATGACACTGCGAGGGTTTACCAATGGACTAAGCCTCAGTTGGGACACTGACATATTTGGCAAATTACAGCGTGCTACTGAAGCGGCTAAAGCGCGAGCCGAGCAATCTGCTCTGTTGTGGCAGGACGCGCGGTTACACATTGTTAGTCAGGTGGTAAAGAGTTACGGCCAATACCGAGGCGCTCAGCTACGCCTGACTTACGCTGAGTTGAATTTGCAGTTCTTGCTACAAAGCAAAGACATCATTCAGGCACAAATGAACGCAGGTAGCGCCACCAGACTAGAAATGGCTCAAATCGATACACAGATATATCGGGTTAAAACAGATATTCCGGCTATTCGTATCGCCTATGCTACGGCTAAGAGTACACTGGCTGCGTTACTGGCAACACCGGTACAGGAACTACAAATAAGTAGTTCTGCATCACTACCACGCTTAAGCCAACCGGCTTCCATTGCCGACAACAGCAACTACTTAAAATTTCGGCCGGATGTAGCAAGCGCTGAACGCAACCTGGCTGCGAGTACCGCACTGATAGGTGTCAATAAAGCCGATTTATATCCGTCACTGACAGTCAGTGGCTTCCTTGGATTCATTTCGTCACCGGGACTTGCGTTAAACAATGCCAGTGAGAGTTGGAATATCGCCCCGACGATACAGTGGTCTGGGTTGAATATGGGGGCGGTAAAAGCCCGTATCAAAATGGCCGAAGTTGACGCGGATATCGCCATGGCACAATACGAGCAAACCGTGATCAATGCGGTAAACGATATGCAGTTATCGTTAAACAATTATCAGTTGAGTCGCGAACAACTGGCTAATGCCGAGCGTCAGTTTGACAGCAGTCAGCAGGCGGTCGCCATATCCCGTTCACAATATAAGGCGGGTAAGATTGATTTCTTACTGTTGCTTGATAGTGAAAGAGAATTGCTAACAAGCCGCGATCAACTCGCACAAATAGAGCTGTCGCATTTTTTGCGGATGGTTGACGTATACAGGGAATTCAGCGGAGCACTAACACTATAAATGTATAAATATTAACATAGAAAATAAGTGCAGCTCCGTGGACCGGGTGAGAATGTTTTGCCAGATAAGGTCTACGGAGCAGTTAGCTAGGTCTCCTCAACCGTTCACATACTTAATTGCGCATAATGTATATTATGTTAAATTATGTATTTTGATATGGTTTAGTTGTTCTGGCTACTGACTATTACCACACGAAACGAGATTTCACTGTTAATATATGACTCGCTATACTTTACTTCCTGCGCCAGTAACCGACGTTCTGCTTTGGTTTAATCAAATCGCAGTAAAAATTAGTTTGTCACCCTGTCTTACTCGTCAAAGCCGTTGACATTCATTCTTGTAAATTAAATGGCTATGTTCTGCTAAATTGTTGCTATACTGTATATGAATACAGTTATTGAGGGTTGATCATGATCCCAGCACAATTTACAAAGCTTATAGCCGAGTTAGAACACTTAACAGATAGTCAAACCCGTTATGTTGAGAAGCTGCTGAAAGGCACTGATAGCGTCTCACAGTTGATAACAGAG
>NZ_PVNP01000024.1 GCF_002993365.1 Marisediminitalea alba | reverse complement strand
CAGGGTGAGATCGTGAATATTTATTAACCAGTTGGAGGAAACTAAACGATCAGTTTGACGATCCGGTTTAGTCGTGATCTTATACTCTCTTTTTGGGGAGTAAAACCATGTATATCGAAGCCTTCACCACCCACTTTGGGGAATTATCTGACACGCGTCAATCAGCAAAAGTGACCTATCCACTTGAGGATATTTTGTTTATCACCTTATGTGGTGTCGTCGCTGGAGCCGAAGGGTGGAGCGATATCCGGGACTATGCCGACGGTCATATTGGCTGGTTCCAGCAACATGGTTACTTGCGCGATGGCGTCCCCGTTGATGACACTATTGCCCGTACCATTTCGCGTCTCGACCCAGAGCAGTTTAGAGCTTGCTTTATCAACTGGATGCAGGCTGTACATGAAAGCACCGAAGGACAATTGATTGCGATTGACGGTAAAACGCTGCGAAGCTCCTACCAGCGCGGTGACCGCCAATCAACGATACACATGGTCAACGCGTTTGCCTGCACCAATAAAGTCGTTTTAGGTCAGGTTAAAACCTCAGAGAAGTCGAACGAAATTACAGCAATCCCTGAGCTTATTCAGTTACTTGATGTTCAGGACACCTTGGTATCAATTGATGCTATGGGCTGCCAGACCAGCATCGCAGAGCAAATAGTCGAGCAAGGTGGTGATTACCTGTTCACACTCAAAAGCAATCAGGGCAAGCTCTGTAAAGCAGTCGAGGATGCGTTTACTGAGACACGGGAAGCACCACTTGGTGGCTTAACCTTCGAGCAAAAGCGGGGTCGCATAGAAGCCCGGACATACCATGTGTTAAGTGCTGATGAGGTGAGCAAAGCGTTCCCGCAATGGCCTGAGTTAAAGACGCTTGGCATGAGCATGAGCTTCCGCCAACAACAAGGCAAAGCACCTGAACTGACGTATCGCTACCATATCAGCTCCGCACCATTAAGTGAGAAGCAACTAGCCGAAGCAGTACGTTCCCACTGGGCTGTAGAGAACAGCTTACATTGGGTACTGGATGTCAGCATGGGTGAAGACGACTGCCAGATACACCAGAATCACGGTGCCGAAAACTGGTCGATGCTACGCCATTTAGCGCTAAACATGTTGCGGGCAGAGTCATCAAAAGGCAGCATACCCGCCAAGCAAAAACGGGCTTGGATGAAAGCCAGCTATCTGGAAGCTGTGCTAACTGCGGGTTTTAGTGGCATGATTAATTAGTGAGCACTCATGCGGTTGCCCTGCCTTCTGTAGAAGTTTAAATTAAGTAGTTTAAAGCGGGTACTCCTCTTTCCGCACGAATAAACATTAGGCTATTTTTGTGAACTTTGAGTTAAAAAATGATGTCAATACAATGACCATATATAAAATTCAATATGATTATCGTTTTATAAGTGAGTAATATTTGTTTTTCAATTCAAAACCTATTCTATTGATTATTTTCTTTGATCTAGATCTTTTTACTTTCTTTCTGTTAGATGATATGTTTATTTCGCTATCCATACCATTTTGAAAAAACAATGGTGAGCTACAAAAACCAATTCTTAAATCATATTTCCACCAACGCTGCAAAGTAACATCAGCAGGAAGATAAATTTCTTCATATGCTTTTAATACTTTTTTTGCTCCTTCTCTATTAATCAAATAGGCCATATTGGAATTAGGTACTTTGTTTGGAAATCCAATTTCCAAATCTTCAACTCTTTCTACTGGCGAAATTACTTTCTTCTTACTTGCACCATCGGATAGTTTTATAAGGTCAAAAAAATTAAGGCTTCTCTCTATTTTTGATAACTGACTAACTTTTAATTTTGTTGTTTCCGCGTCATCTTCTAAAATCACAGCGTATTCATGATCAGATTGTAAAAAATCATTTATTGCTTTTGAATGACTTAGAATACAGCAGATCTCTCCACTGGTTAGAGGTTTATGATAATAACGTAAGTTTTTCTCAGAATTATAATTGTATTTTAATTTACTTAGATCCTCTGGTGAAATTGCGCACACGATAGTAAAATTTAGATTTACTTCATTTAGATTTTTTATTATTTTCTTCAATCTTTCCGTTGATCTTGGTAAATTTATAACAAAGCAATGCATATCTATTATTCTCCCAATATTTCGACATTACTATTGCGTAAAAATATGACATTAGAGTTATTTTTACGTGAAATATTTGTGGCGAATTTGTCGAAATATGAACAGATTGAGAGCGTTAACGTTTAAATATAGTTCAAACCTACCAAACCTGCCGCTTTCCAAGGCAACCTCATGAAAGTTTTTTTCGAGAAGTGCGGCTGGTAATTTTATTAGCGACTTTAATAGCGCACTCAATAGAAAAGCGATCGCTAAAATATTATCACTTAAAAGATCAAGTAGTTCGTTGTTACACTTCCTTGTTTTGAACCTTTAGCTTAACTGTTCACTCAGAAATTTCGGTAGATTTGTGTGTCTTTTATGAGCGTTTGACACGGAAAGCCCACTGTACATGCTTTGTCGCTGTCCGACAAATACAACCTGCTTTTTGGCTCTTGTCAATGCCGTATAAATTAGATGGCGGTCTAGGTTTCGCGATTCTTTAATAATAACGATAACTCTCTCAAATTGGCTTCCTTGCGCTTTGTGAACTGTTAAAGCATAAGCGTGTTCCAAGTTCGATAGTTCGTTGATAGATAGATCGGTAGTGTTTCCTTCAAAATCAACTATAACGGAATCATGGCTATAAGCGAGCACTTTACCAACAGAACCATTGCGAATATCCTTTTGGTAATCGTTCCTGGTATACATTACCAATTCACCAACTCGTAATGCTCGTCCGCTAATGTGATGAGTTACGTCACCAAATTCTTCATGGTTAAAGTTAACAACCTCTCCTTGCGAAAACTTATCATGGATACGGCAATTTAGATTAATCACGCCACCATTAAGATTTTTAGTCGGAGAAAGAATGAGTACGTCATTATTGGAGCCATCACCGCCTAGCGCTTCATAAACTTCAATGCATTTTTGTTCAATTTCTGTTGAGTTACATTCGATAAAATTAACGCCATCAGCGACTCCAATAAATGGTTTAAATTCAAGGTCTGTCTCATCTTTCTGAAAAGCCCTTATTTTGCTGGCGATATTCGGAATGCCAGAAGATTCTGCTTGTCTTTTAACTGCTGTAAGGTTGGCCTTGGGTATGGCTTGCTTCACCAAGGCATGTAGACTCAGTCCTATGCCAACAGGGGGGAGTTGCTCTTCATCACCAGTTAGTATGAGTCTTCCTCGGCAACGTATTCGCTTGAGAATTTTAAGTAGCGATAAAACATCTATCATAGATGCTTCATCTACGATGAATACCGCATCATCGTCAATATCATCAGCATCAACGTTGTACATAAACGATGCAACGGTCATCGCTTCTCTACCTGTTGCTTCGGTAATTCTTTGAGCGGCTTTTCCTGCGAGAGCCATCAAGAATATTTGCTTGGTTTGTTGCAAAGACTCTAGAGCAAAACAAATAGCTTCTATTACCGTCGTTTTACCACAACCTGCACCGCCTGTGAGAATTGCTAATCGGTTTGTACAGCATTGAGTTACGGCTTCTCTCTGCTCTTGAGTGAGATTAAACCCTGCTCCTATTTCGAAGGCATCGATTTTTGCGTCTATCCGTTTTTCTAGTCCCTTATTTAAGTTTGCCCGTACCAAATTAGTTACTATTTCCGCCACGCTTGATTCAATAATATCCATACTCCTGACTTGAGTGATATTACCGTCAACGATTATCTCACCTGATTCTTGCGCGAGTTGTAAGGCTTCGCGACTCAAAGATCCTAATAGCCGCTTTACTCGGTATTTTGCTTCGTTGGTAGGTAAACAAGTGTTACCAGCGTTAAAAGCGTTGAACAATACTTCCTTTACATAAGCAATTAGTCTTTGGGGAGAGTTCAGCGGCAGTCCCAAGCGGTTAATTGCATATTCATCAACCATTTTAAGGTTTGCCATAAATATGGTTAAAAGATAGGGATTGGCTTGAATTTTTTCGTAAGCATCTGCCCCCCAAATTTTTAGTACAGATTCCGTAACTTTATAAGGGACGCCAAGGTCATCAAGCAACTTAAGAGTATTTAGTTCCTGATATTCTTTCAGCCCGTTAATTAGCCTGGTAGCTACATCTTTACCCAAAATAGGTAATAAGCGCTCAATTTCATCGTTAGCTGCTATTTCATAAAGTTCGTCACCGAAAAATGAGACTAACTTTTCCGCTTTGACCTGGCTGATCCCTGCGAATTCTTTTGATTCAGCAAGTAACCTTTTGAGGTTTTCATTAGAGGCTTTAGCAAATCGCAGCTCTATCGGAACTAGTATAATTTCTTTTGCTTTTGTTCCGTCTTTCCATGTAATCGTATTTGTTTCTACTTCGCCCTGTACAGACCATATATGCCCCTCTTTAAACATTGATGGGGTAGGGGCAATTCTCCAATCGGCCTTCACTACATAGCGCATTGGCCTATCATCCAGAGTATTTGCTGAAAATATTACTCCGCCAAGTTTCCCTTTACTTCGGATCTTTCGGATTTGCAATAAACCAGAGTATGCACCCATTACAATCTTCCAGTTTCGAGCATGTAGCGCTCTATCGCTTCTAGACGTGTAAGTTTCTTATTGGCTATGTTCTGCTAAATTGTTGCTACACTGTATATGAATACAGTCGTTAAGGGTTGATCATGCTCCCAGCACAATTTACAAAGCTTATAGCCGAGTTAGAACACTTAACAGATAGTCAAACCCGTTATGTTGAGAAGCTGCTGAAAGGCACTGATAGCGTCTCACAGTTGATAACAGAG
>NZ_PVNP01000023.1 GCF_002993365.1 Marisediminitalea alba | reverse complement strand
ATTGTCGCAAAACTGGCTGTAGCTATAGCAAGCATCAGGGTAATTAGCCTGATATTCCTCCCAGAGCAGCAGTTTAGTTACACCTTTACGCCGCAGTTCAATATCCATCAGGCCATAATCAGGTTTAATACGGCCCGCTTTCCTGTCAGGATAAAGTGACTGATGTAGCCATTGATCGGAGGCATGCTCAGGTAACGGCCAGCCACAATCCAGGGTTCTGAATTTACCGAGAATATCAGATATAGTGGCAGCCCCCACATTCAGTCTCCTGGCGATGTCCCGGTTACTGAGGTTTTCATCAAGCTTAAGATAGAGAACCGCTTTAACGCGTTCTATGTCAGTAGGTTTTGACATACTTGTTTCCTCTTTAAAATTAAAAGAAGTTAACAAGCATAAAAGACTGATCGGGTGGTGAAGAAAAAGTCTGTGATCGAATGACCGGAATAGAGTTGATCGGGCTAGTCAGAATCAGCGATCGAGAACATCAGAATACGCAATAAACCATATGTTTTTGAATTGGGAAACTTCGCGCATTATCAGAAAGCTCTGGTCTTCTCTTTCCGATATCTGGCGCATTGGCAATCTTAATTAAGGCCTCATGCAGCAATAAGATATACGCTTCAGCCTGACTATGTCCCCAAGCTTCAATGGTTTTGATGGCTATTAGTCTCAGATCATCTTCTGCAAGTTCGGAGAGCTTATAACTTGCCATCGACTTGGCCACTTACTTCAGCAAAGATGTCCAATGCTGATTTATCTGAGCTTTTACCTTCAGATAATTGCTGGAAACCTTTCCCTACCTCTTCTCGTAAGATGTCCAATTGTTGCTGCTTTAGTACGTCTTTTTCGAAAAGCAATCTAAGGCCATCTCTGATAACTTCGCTCGCTGAGGTATAAAGACCTGAGGCCACTTTCTCATTGATACGTTTTTCAAACTCTGAGCCGAGAGTAATATTCATAAACACCTCCACACGTTACATTCATATTATGCGCATAATATATTCACTTTACCAATCTATAATTAGCTTCGACAGAGCATTCATTAATCTAGAAAAGTAGTGAGTGATCGCTCAGTAAGAAAACTTATACCATGCAAAGAATTTGCAAAGTCACTTCTTGCAGCTTCAACCAGTTGATTTAAAGTAATTATTCTAAACACTAATTTTTCAAAATCCGCGGGGGGGGGGGGTAACTCTGTGCCGTCCGGTGACCGGCGCAGTCAATCCCGGCCTCAGATACCACTTTTAGATGTGAACATAAACCGACGAAAGTCGGTTTTTTGTTTCTTTCATTTAAAAGGCAGACAATCATCGGACCGCCTGCCTGAATTATACTATCTCTGATATGTATTAATTGCATTGGTTCGGCAATCAGGGGCTTTACTCATCTGACTTTTGGTTATTTGACAAGAGTTCATATTTTACATACACCAATGAAAAAATCAGACCCAGAGAAAGCAACAGGCCACTAGTAAAATCAAATGGTGAAGTACGTATTGCATAAATAACCTGAAAAGCGATAAAGACTATGAAATATATCACTTCTTTTCTCATAGCTATTCTAATGCTGCTGACGCTTGTGCAAATGCAAGTAATGCGCCGGTTATAGCTATTGCGCCCCCTCCGGTAGCCACAACTGCTGCAGCATACAACGCTGTAGCGACCACCCATCCAGAGCCTTCTGAATATTCTATGCCGCCATTAACTAGCTCTGTTTCACTTACTGTTAGTTCTTTCATAGGTATACCTTCCTTTTCAGTCAATTGGAAATCAATTAGTCAGTATTCACACAGTGCACTCTGACATATTTAGATTGTCGTATGACCTAATTAATCACAACTGTCCATACAACTAGAATTTGATTACCGCGGAACAGTGCAAAAAGAATCTAATAAGTGCGCCCCTACAACCATAAAAATATGATTTTTAATAATTATTTCTACAAATGGTTTTCCAGAATCCGCCAGGGGTAACTCTGTGCCGTCCGGTGACCGGCGCAGTCAATCCCAGCCTCTGATATCACTTTTAGATGTGAACCATAAACCGACGCAAGTCGGTTTTCTTGGGTCTGACTTTCAACTTAAACGATTATAATCATCTGAAAAACGACTTTATAGTCTGGCAAAGGCGGCACCAGCTATCAGGCAATAACCATCTTTGATATTTCGATTGTAAAACCAATTAAGGCCAAAACGAGCCCTACCCCGCCGATTACATTGCCCCTGCCGAGCTCAATACCGAGTCTTACAAATACTTTACTGATAAAAATTATGCAGCCAAGAAACACGGTGAATATGGTGAAAGCCACATTTGCGACAATGCTCATTGCAGGGTCTAGTATTGATACAATAGCAACGGAAACCACCCAGGTTGCGATATAAGCGCCAATCGCTAACCAATTCCAGTGTTGCTTAGTCGCCGTTGTGCCGACCAAACGAAACTGAATATTTTCCAGGAAGGTTTTAAGCCGTTCCGCCAATGGCGGCAAATAGAGCTCAATTGTAATTGGCTATGTTCTGCTAAATTGTTGCTACACTGTATATGAATACAGTCGTTAAGGGTTGATCATGCTCCCAGCACAATTTACAAAGCTTATAGCCGAGTTAGAACACTTAACAGATAGTCAAACCCGTTATGTTGAGAAGCTGCTGAAAGGCACTGATAGCGTCTCACAGTTGATAACAGAG
>NZ_PVNP01000022.1 GCF_002993365.1 Marisediminitalea alba | reverse complement strand
ATTCCATCTTAATATTTGGTCAGTAATGCCCAGTCTCTCGAACACATATTCATGATTCGCTTAGTGTCATCGACGAAATCGTTCCAAGCTGTGGTACATGCATCAACGATATCTTCGTATCCCTGGAAGCATCTGTTCGCTAAATGATGTTGCCGTATCCAACTCCACACCTGCTCTATGGGATTCAGTTCAGGAGAATAGGGTGGCAGTTTCATAATTGTCAGGTTTTCAAAGTCATCGGCTATATCATCGGTATGCCAACCAGCACCATCCATCACCACCACGGCATGGCGCCCCGGTTTTGTTTTCTGTGAGATTTGCATCAGGTGTTGACGCATGATGTCTTTGCTCACATAGGGCGAAATGAACGCTTCGGTGTCGCCAGTAGCTGGACATACCGCGCCAAACAAATGTGCATATTCAAATTGCTGTTGCTTCACAACTCGTGGGCGACTTCCCGTTGGGGCCCAAATGCGCGTTGTCGTGTTTTGCTGGCCAAAACGAGCTTCGTCCTGGAACCAAACATCTATGCGATCCAAGGCGAGATGCCCCGGAGTGTTAAGGATCGTTTCCAGTAGGAAGTTTTTTATATGCATCCTGGACGCCTGTTTGTTGTTTAGGATGTCGAGAACGACTCGTTATCCAACTAAACCCCAACGATTTTAACAGCTTATAGATTGCATTATGATGGTAGGTAACGCCAAATGTTTGCTCAATATAGGCTAAAATACTTTCCCCGGTAAGCCTACCTCCTTCATGTTTATCCTGGCTATGCTCTTCGATGTATGAACAGAGCGTTTGCTTTTGCCGTTCTGTGAGGTAGCAAGTTCGACCTTTTGCCTTTTTGGATTCCAGACCTTCAAGGCCATTGGTAAGGTAATTGGATACCCACAGATTCACACTTGTCCTACTGACTTTGAGTATTTCAGCGATATAAGTGCGGCTCTTGCCGTCAAGAAAATGAGAAAGGGCTAAGAAGCGTATACGCTTCCGACTATCTTTTTCAGATTTTGAAAGGGCGAGCAATTGCTCTGATGTATATTTCAAACTAAATGGACTCAGGAATGTAATGTGGCAATTAGATCACAAATCTAGATGGAATGGTATTATCAGGATATTCAGTTTAATAACGACCTTTCTGTGACGCCGAACTTTTCGGTGGCAACCCAGGCGTATCAGAATGGCAGAACCGTGGCGGTGGTGGCATTAAGTGCCACGCAACTTACCATTGCCTGTACCCGCTCGCCCAAATTTACCTCGGTTACGGATATTCCGGTTATCTTTCCGCATATTGCCGGCTTGTGTTCGGCTACTGAAGTCATTCATTTCGACTATGTCCGGGTAGAATTTAATGCGGCCTCCCAGCGTCATCATGCGGTGTTGCAACTGGCAGAACAGGATCAGCACTGGCAGGCGGTGTTTCAGCAGTACCTCAACCGCGTAATGTTGCGCCTGCCGCTTGAGCGCGACCTCGAAATTGAGCGCTCTATGCAGGCTCTGGACCGTGATAGAATTGTGCAAAACTCGCCGTGGCTACCGGTATTAATGAAACAGGACGGCGCCAGGCTCACCCCCCGAATGGTGCTGCTGACGCCGGTAAATACCCAGCGCAACCCGGCTTACCGAAGTAAACAGCTCCTACCCGGTAAAACTGCCCTGCAGAGAATATTAAAAGAGCTCAGCGCTTTTAACGAAGCTTTTGTACTGCGGCTGACCATCACTAAACGAGGCAGCGATCCTGTTTCACTGTGCACCACAGTGCGCCAGTTAGAACGGCAAAACCTGCTGGCTAACGTTGTTCAGTTGGGGCTGGAACATGAGAGTCTGGAACTCTGGCAGTATCGCCTGGCTAAGGTTAGCCGTGGCAGTCAGGAAACCGCTCGGATCCTGCAGGATATGTCTCACCAGGATCATAATGATATTTTGTCGATGGGGCATATTCTCTACATTCGCTCCATTAACGAGGCACTTGGTCCTTTACAACTACTTAGTCAGCCAGACAAAGCGAAGCTGCCCCGCCAGTATATTGATCATGACAGTCAGTATCCGCTGCATTTTGTGATGAACGAAGATATCGACCGGCGCAAACAACCGCGCTTCAGAATTGAAACCGATGCGCAGGTAAAAGTAAGCCTGATGAGCAGTTATGCCGCCACGGTGCGGGATTTTTCGTTAGGCGGCATCCAGCTCCAGATCCACGATTGTCATGAGGCTGTTTTACCGCCTGAGGTGAAGGTAAGTATCGTCGACTTCAAGCTGAAATCACAACGTTATAAAGTACTGGACTATAACCAGCAAACCGGGGTATTACGATTACTCGCAATCGCTACCGATAACACCTCAAAAGTGCTCAAAAAGCTCAGCTCAGGCTCGTCTCTGCAATCCAGTATTGAAAATATTATGCTCAGGCAATCCCTGTATTTCCGCTATATGTGGGAAGTGGTAAGCCGTCATTATCCGAATGCCGCGTTACAGGTTGTTACCGGCAGGCAGATGATCCACCGCATGAAAACCTTGTACACCACACAGCAAAATAATGACCTGTATCCTTTTGCGGTGTGCGATCACAATGCCCCGCTACATGGATTTTTTGCCGATATGGGTAAATCACCACCAGATTCTTCGGTATTACGCCGACTGCTACAGCAAGCCGAACGGTATCATCTGGCCATTCATTGTGAGCGCAAAGCCGACAATAAACTGATTAACCTTACCCAGGTGCAATGCTTTGAGTCGTCACTGCGCTATAAAATTAAGGCTATGTTCTGCTAAATTGTTGCTATACTGTATATGAATACAGTTATTGAGGGTTGATCATGCTCCCAGCACAATTTACAAAGCTTATAGCCGAGTTAGAACACTTAACAGATAGTCAAACCCGTTATGTTGAGAAGCTGCTGAAAGGCACTGATAGCGTCTCACAGTTGATAACAGAG
>NZ_PVNP01000021.1 GCF_002993365.1 Marisediminitalea alba | reverse complement strand
CTGACCAGTCAACGGCAATGACAGGATGTTTACAGGTACAAAATAACCGGCAAATCATTGCATAGATAAACGGTACTTCACGCTGGAGGTGACCATTAGATAACAGCCGGTCAGCCCGCTTAATACGGTGTTTCTCATAGGCATTGGAACGGATACCGCGCCCCATACTGGTCACAGTGGCCGAACCGCTCTCAATCAAGCTTCGCACACAGGCGACAACGGCCTGTTTGCGGGTTTTATGCATTTTATGGCTGACAAAAGAGACAAGATTGTTCAATATAGAGCGTGCATTCATGGTGTTTTCTGTGTTGGTTTTTTTTGGCGAAAGATCTGATCACCAAATGCCATGAATGTTCCCTAACTCTTTGACTTTATTTTACTATTCGTGGGGATAGCTCAGTACTAAATAGTAGTGTTTAGTTTACTGCTTATTCGAGAGAAAAGAACGTCAATAGTGCCTATTTCAGTGCTTCCAACCCATACTGCAATTTAGCAATAGCTGGGAGGTTGCTATGACAACCGCAAGCAAACCTTGGAACATCCCCGAATTATTGGACAGAACCGACCGCTAAAGATCTCACACATATGGGGCATCCTCATCCGATTGGAATTGGAGGACCACAAAGAAGGCAAGGTTATCGCGGCATTAGCAAAATACTATCCGAAGCTGACAGCAAAAATGGTCATCGAAATGGACGACCACGTATCGCTGGCATCTGTGAAGGCGGAGCTAGAAGCGGCATGAATCAGGCTAATCTCATCAATAGACTAAATGAATCAGAAAGTCAGCAGCATATACATCCAGTAGGAGCCGTCGTCATTCATCATGGTAGTGGGGCTGGGGCCGCCGGTGATGCCGAATGGCCGAGTTTGCATCAGCTGCATGTAAAGAATAATTCCCGCTCTGTCGTCTTTACCAGTCAGGGTTACTTCGCATTTCTTTTGCATACAAGTAATATTAAGGATTTCCAGCCTGGGGTCGGTGCTGTTCATAATAATGTAATCATGAATGTTAACCTGAGCCTGCTCGCGCCAGGCAAAATCTTCTTCCATGGGTTGCTGTGCGAGCGGTTCGTTGAGCATGGCATTGTCCTTAAGTACCTCCTCAAACATGAAGCCACTGCTCTCTCCGAGCGTCGCTTCCATGCGGGATTTTAAATCCGCCTTGTGCAATTCAGCCCACTCATGCAGCTCCTGTTGAGCTGCGGGATAGTTGTCCTGAGCCATACGACGAAGATCTTCATAGGTCTGCTGTTCTGCGATTTGTTCATTACTGTAAGGCGCGCTGCTGTCCGGGTCAACGTCGGCTCTGGAATAAGGCGAAGGTTGCGATGTTGCAGGGGACGCAGACATTTTCGTTGAAGTACTTTCAACTGGCGATATAGGTTTTGTCTCCGAGTTTTCCGGCGCGGATGTCGGCAGGGAGGGCACTACTGACGAATCATCCGTTGATAATTCACTCACCGGCAAGGACGCAGTAGGCGCTGACGCTCTGCCGACCAAAAAACCAGATACAGCAGCGAAAACAATCAGGCTAATCCATAAAACTTTCATCGTACCTCCTGTACAAAATATGACTCTAATTTCTACGCTACTGTATCCGTAGGTAAATGAAAAGTAAAAGCCTTTTGAGAACCTCCCGATTGTTTAGCGAAATGTTACAACCTTTAATTTAACCGAAAGAGATAAGGCTTGAGAATCCTAGACACTTTCCATGTTCCTAAAATATTGCCGGCCATATTATATTGGTGACAATCATTCGTTGCTGGTACGTCGACGTTTGGGATTGTAGAACATTTCGATTTAATTGAACCTCGCCTGGCGAGCATCATCTCTGGTTTTATATTTAATTCACCTGAACACGTAGTTCAATAGACGTTACAGTAGTGTTGGTGCATTTATCTGAGTACTCAAGCATCACGACGCCCCTTTCCTGTTCATCGCTGGCCCTTTGCGCGGGCTGAATATGTGTCAGTAACGCCTAGTGCATCGGCATTGCAACGGATGTTGGTGCTTCCATAGGTAAATAAGCATAAAAAAGCCAGCGCAGAAGCGCTGGCAACACTGATTTTTATTATTGTAAACAGTGCGGGAGTGGGTACAGCTATCCCTGCATTTGTTCCAGCTCTTTACCTTTGGTTTCGTTAACAAACTTCACCACAAAAATTACCGACAGGAAGGCGAAAATGGCATAAATACCGTAAGCACCGCCTAAGCCAATACCGGCTAGTAGCATTGGGAAAGTAATGGTGATCAGGAAGTTTGAAGTCCATTGCACCAGGCCGCTTACCGCAAGGCCAGAACCACGGATCTGATTGGGGAACATCTCGCCCAGCATTACCCACATTACCGGGCCCCATGACATATTAAAGAAAAAGACATACAGGTTTGCCGCTACCAGTGCAGTGGTTCCCCAGTCACCCAGGATAAGCTTACCGTCTGGCCCTTGTGAGGCATTCAAAAAGGCTACTACCATTATGCCAAGGGTTATTGTCATGCCAATTGAGCCCCACTTGAGCAGTGGTTTACGGCCGATTTTATCAATTACCAGCAAGGTAAGAATACAGGCGGCAATACTGATAGCCCCACTTAACACATTGATTAGCAGAGCGTCCGACTCGGAAAAGCCAACCGCTTGCCACAGCACCGCACCGTAGTAAAACACGACGTTAATACCAACGAGTTGCTGAAACGCCGCCAGGCCCAAACCAACCCAAACAATGGGGCGCACCTTAGTGGTGTTATTGTCGATTAAGTCTTTAAGTTGAGGACGGTGATCGTCGGCCAGTGATTGCTTAATTTCGTTGAGTTTATGCGTGGCTGCATCATCGCCCAGTAAACGGGTGAGTACGCGGTGAGCTCGCTCGGTTTTGTTGCTGGATACCAGAAAACGCGGGCTTTCAGGTATAAACCATAGCATCACAAAAAACAGGGTTGCCGGAATAAGCTCAATCCAGAACATCCAGCGCCAGGCCTCAAAATTTAGCCACAGCGTATTGGTTGAACCGGCTGCTTCACCAGCCAGCATGTAGTTACTCAGAAATGCAGCAAACAAACCGCTGATAATGGCAATTTGCTGAATACTGGTAAGCATACCGCGGTAACGGGCCGGGGAGACTTCCGAAATGTACGCTGGCGCCATCACTGAGGCCGCACCTACCGCAAGGCCGCCAAGGACCCGGTAGATAACAAACTCAAAAGACGACGTAGCAATACCAGAGCCCCAGGCGCTGATGATAAACAGTACTGACGAGACAATAAGTAGCGCACGGCGGCCGTATTTGTCGGCAAAGCGGCCAGCAAAAAATGCCCCTACCGCACAGCCCAGCAGCATGCTGGAAACATTAAACCCGGTGCCGGCGCTGGCCGAGTTAAACGCTTGCTGTAAGCCATCTACGGTACCGTTGATTACCCCGCTGTCGAATCCAAACAGGAATCCGCCTATGGTGGCCACAATACTGATAAAAATAACAAAGCCGATATTTTCGCCCGACGGACTGTCCGTCGATGCTGGCGTGGCGGTTGATTCAAGCATTACTTCTGCTCCAGGTATGGATCGATGGTAACGATGCTGCCATCCGGGTTATAGGTGAGTTCGGTCATTTTTACGCTGCGTAAATGCGTTTGACCGCCGGATAATGAGCTGTCGTGATAGAACAGGTACCATTTACCCTTGAATTTGGCGATAGAGTGGTGGTTAGTCCAGCCTTCTACCGGTTGCAGGATCACGCCCTGATAGGTAAACGGGCCGTATGGATTATCGCCGGTTGCGTAAACAATTTTATGGGTATCGCCGGTAGAGTAAGAAAAGTAATACTTACCCTGGTATTTGTGTACCCAGGCTGCCTCAAAGAAGCGACGGTCATTATCGCCTTGCAGGATGGGACTGCCATCTTTATCGAGTAATTCAATTTCTTTAGGCGTTTCGGCGTAAGAAAGCATGTCATCCGCCATTTTGGCGATACGTGGTTTTACTGCCGGTGCATCATCGGCCGGATAAGCATCTTCCGGGTTATAAGTGCCGCCTTCATAGCGCTGTAGCTGACCACCCCAAATTCCCCCGAAATACATGTAGTACTCGCCGTCGTCATCTTTAAACACGGCGGGATCCATACTGTAACTGCCGGCAATCGGCTCCGGCTCGGGAGTGAACGGGCCTTCCGGCGTGTCGCTCACGGCTGCACCGATGTGGAAAACGTCGTTCTTGTCTTTAAGCGGGAAATACAGGTAGTACTTACCGTCTTTTTCGGCGGCATCCGGCACCCATAGCTGGCGTCCGGCCCAGGGAATATCCTTAACCGATAAGGCTACGCCATGGTCGGTCACTTCTCCGCCCACTTCGTCCATGCTCAGTATATGATAATCGCGCATGTCGAAATGATCGCCATTGTCGTTTTGCGGAATGCCTGATTCCACGTCATGAGAAGGATAAATATACAGGCGGCCGTTAAACACGTGGGCGGAAGGATCCGCGGTATAGATATGTTCTACTAACGGCTCGGCAAGGCCGCTTTTTACCTGTGGTTGTGTTTGTGGCTCAGCTTGAGCCTGAGTGCTCTGGGCTTCAACATTTTGTTGTTGTGGCTGACACGCTGTTAGCACCATGGCTGATAACAACGCAGAAAAGGTCAGTGAATATTTTGGTTGAAACGTCATAATACGCTCCCGGTCAGTGATTAAAATTCAGGGGCAAATAATGCAGCGACTGACGGCAATCGGCAATGTTAACGAGCTGTGAAACGATAAAAAGATAAAGCGGTAATGAATAACATAAATTTCACAATGTAAAGTGCTTATACTGCACTCGATTTTCGGCAATGGAAAAAATTCTTTTTTAAATAACGCTTTGCTAATTACTGGCTTTGCCGAGGATTTTTTCGGTCATCCAAAAAACGTTGCTGGAATGTGAAAAATGGCAATGTCGCCTGCCAACCACCAGCGCTATCCTGACGCCTTTACGCAGTAATTTAAGTAAATCTATGGTGACACAACATCGTCTGCTCAATTTGATTTTTGGCTTGCTGCTGGCTTTTTTTGCTACCGGTAGCAATGCAGATGCGGGGTCAGAAAAAGTGACGTCACTCAACGTGGTGACGTCGCTGAGTAGCAGCGATCCTATGTATAAAGGCCTGATGCACTTTAAGCAGATGGTCGAAACGGGCAGTAAGGGCTCACTTAGCGTTAACCTGTTTATTGGTTCTCAGCTCGGTAATGACGACGACATTCTGGAGCAGGCCATGGCGGGTGCTGGCATTGCTGTGCTGGTAGATGGCGGGCGTCTGTCTGTGTATGCCCATGAAATGGGCATTCTTGGCGCTCCTTATCTGGTGAACAACCTGGCTGAGCTACAACACCTGGTTGGATCTGATCTGTTTCAACAGTGGAATGGCAGCCTGCAGCAAAACGCCGGTTTACGTGTGCTGGCATTTAACTGGTGGCAGGGCGCACGGCATCTGCTAACCCAGCAGCCGGTAGCTCAGCCTGAGGATCTCAACGGACTAAGACTTCGCACGATCAGTGCGCCGGTTTGGATAAGTACCATCGAAGCCATGGGGGCTTCGCCCACACCATTGAGTTGGTCTGAAGTATACAGTGCTTTGCAGCAGCGCGTTATCGACGCCGGTGAAGCACAGCTTGCTGCTGTATGGGGCGCAAGGCTCTATGAAGTAATAAGTCATGTGACTAAAACTGGCCACATTCAACTAATCTCCGGCCTGGTGACCAGTGATGAATGGTTTAACCGGCTAACAGCCGCCGAACAAGATATCATCATCCACGCTGCCACTGCGGCAGGTAAGTATGCCACTTCTCAGGTACTTACTGCTGAAAATGACATCGAGGCTAAGCTAGCCGCAGCCGGCGTTTCAATATCAACCCCGCCGCTTGAGCCATTTTTACACGCTACGGAGTCAGTCTATCAGGCCCTCGGCTATAGCGAGCTGCGCCAGCAGGTTTGTGCATTGCTGGATGAGGGGAACGCCCAATGAACCACCTCGATAAGATAGAGCGCATAGTGTGTATTGGCTTGTTATCTGCCATTGTGTTGCTGGTCTTTGCGGCGGCAGTGATGCGCACTGTAGGCTTGCCGATTATCTGGTCGGTCGATATTGCCCAACTTCTGTTTGCCTGGCTGTGTATGCTTGGTGCTAATCAAACCTTAAAACACGCACAACATGCCACCGTGGATATTGCCACCCAATACCTGCCCGCACGTTGGCAGCGGCGGCTTTCAGGCCTGGCATCTCTTATCATGATCGGCGTGCTCGCCGTTATTGTTGTATATGGCATTGCGCTGTTTAACCTTAACCCTCAGCGAACGCTGGGTAGTACGTCTTTACCTTACCGCTACGTAGCCCTTGCACTCCCGGTAGGCGCCGGATTGATGCTGTTAACCCTGCTTGAACAAAGCTGGCTTAAGTGGTTTTCAAATAAACAGAGGGCGGCGCAATGATGATGCTGCTGGTTTTCTTAGCCTTGCTATTAGCCGGGGTGCCTCTGGCGTTTAGCCTGATGGCCAGCGGCCTGCTGTTTTTTGTGATGCATGACTCCTTACCGGCGCTGGTGGCCGTGCAGCGAATGGTATCGAGCAGTCAGAGTTTTCCATTACTGGCAGTGCCGTTTTTCATCCTGGCGGGGCACATTATGAATGCTTCGGGTATCACCACGCGGCTGATTAGCTTTGCTAATTTACTGGTGTGTTGGATCAGTGGTGGTCTGGCTCATGTCACTATTGTGCTCAGTGCTTTGATGGGCGGCGTGTCCGGGTCAGCGATTGCCGATGCGGCCATGCAGGCCCGTATTCTTGGTAAGCCTATGGAAGACTCCGGCTTACCGCGGGGCTTCAGTGCTGCCATTATCACCGTGAGTGCTTTGATCACGGCCTGTATTCCGCCCAGTATCGGCTTAATTTTGTATGGCTACATGGGCAATGTGTCGATTGGTAAATTGTTTATCGCCGGACTATTACCCGGCGCTTTGCTGACTATCGCACTGATGCTTTGTGTACGTTGGGTGGCAAGCTCTCAGAAGCTGGGTAACACCGAAACACAAAAGCCGCCGGCATTCCGGGAAGTAATGCACGCCGCCAGCCGTTGTAAGTGGGCGCTGTTATTCCCGGTATTGCTGATTGTTACCATTCGTTGGGGGATCTTCACGCCATCAGAAGCCGGTGCCTTTGCTGTGGTATACGCCGTTTTAGTCGGGCTATTTGCCTATCGGGAACTTACCTTTGCACAGCTGTACAGCGCCTTAAACGAAAGCGTACGGGATATCGGCATGATCATGTTGATTGTACTGGCAGCCGGCACGGTAGGTTATGTGATTGCCTTTCAACAACTACCGGTTGAGCTAGCCCAAAGCGTGTCGGCAGTAACCCAGTCGCCGCTGCTTGTGCTGATGATATGTTTGGCGCTGTTGCTGGTGATCGGTACGTTAATGGAGGGCACCATTACGGTACTGTTGCTCACTCCTATTCTGGTGCCCGTTATCCAAAGCGTGGGGATCGATCCGGTTCACTTTGGCATTTTACTCGTACTGGTAGTGACCTTTGGCGGTACTACACCGCCGGTGGGTATTGCCATGTACACCGTGTGCAACATCATGGATTGCTCGATCACTCAGTTTATTCGTCATGTCTGGCCATTCTATCTCACTGTGCTGGTGGTATTGCTGTTACTGGCATTGTTGCCCGAGCTGGTGCTGTTTTTACCCGACTATGTGTATGCCACGCCTTAACCAATTTGAAGATGAGACTTTATTATGAAAATTACTGATGCGTATGTGATTGTTTGTTCGCCTGGTCGCAACTTCGTTACCCTCAAAATAGTCACCGACGAAGGGGTATACGGTATTGGTGATGCAACACTCAACGGCCGTGAGAAAACGGTAGTCAGTTATCTTGAGGATTACCTTATCCCGGCATTAATCGGTAAGGATCCGGCCCGGATTGAAGATATCTGGCAGTATATTTATCGCGGTGCTTACTGGCGTCGTGGGCCAGTGGGTATGACAGCCCTGGCCGCTGTTGATATGGCTCTGTGGGATATTAAAGGCAAAGTGGCTGGCCTGCCGTTATACCAGTTACTCGGTGGCCGTAGCCGTGATCGCATCATGACATATACCCATGCCAACGGCAATGATCTGGCCTCAACGCTAGAAGCGGTGGGTGAAGCTATCGATCAGGGATATCAGGCGGTGCGCGTGCAGTCGGGTATACCTGGTATGGACAGCACTTACGGCGTTGCTAAAGACGGCAAAAAGTATGAGCCGGCGGATGCGGCGCTGCCATCCGAGGCGGTGTGGTCTACCGAAAAGTATCTCAATTTTGTGCCACACCTGTTCAGTGAAGTGCGTCGCCAGTATGGCGAAGAAATTCACCTGCTACATGATGTGCATCACCGCTTAACACCCATTGAGGCAGCGCGGCTGGGTAAGGAGTTGGAGCCTTATCATCTGTTCTGGATGGAAGATGTCGTGCCCGCTGAAAACCAGCAGGGCTTTGAGCTTATCCGCCAGCACACCACCACCCCACTGGCTGTGGGAGAAGTGTTTAACTCTATTCATGACTGTAAGGAGCTTATCCTTAATCAGTCGATTGACTATATTCGCTCTACGCTGGTTCACGCCGGCGGCATTACGCAAATGCGCCGGATAGCCGATTTAGCGGCCCTCTACCATATTCGTACTGGTTTTCATGGTGCGACCGATCTGTCTCCGGTATGCATGGGGGCCGCACTTCACTTTGATTACTGGGTGCCTAACTTTGGTATTCAGGAGCATATGCCGCACAGCGAACTGATGGAATCGGTGTTCACTTTTGACTACCAGTTTGACCGTGGTTTCTTCACGCCGGGTGAAGCGCCCGGCCATGGTGTGGATATCGATGAAAAGCTGGCAGCAAAATATCCTTACCAGCGAGCGGCGCTACCAGTTAACCGACTCGAAGACGGCACGCTGTGGCATTGGTGATCGTTTTTTCTTATTAAAACCGACTCAGGACAACCCATTTGTAGGTTAAAAAAAAGGTTAATTTTGAATTGAGGTGAAAGGTTATCGGGGCGATTGTCACCCTGAGGCATGCTTTTGTTTATGTGATTATTTTACATGGTAATTTTTTATTAATGTTATTTAAGCAAAAGCAATAAACTTACCAATAAACGTAAATTAAATGTTAATATAATAAGTTAATAATACCCTCCGGAATGAGTTGTACAAAGGAAACTCTGACACTCGATTGCGAACTCGATTGTAAATTCACAGTTGCCTCAATAAAGGCTGAGAATCACTGAAACCGGAGGGCTGCTACACATGCCTAAATCAAAAAGCAGAAATTTAAATTCACAAAGTGAGCAAAACGGCTTGATGCCAGGGGAGTCATTCCCGCGGTTTAAAAGGTCGGTGCTTGCCGCTGCTATTATGTCTTGTACCACAGCGGTAATGGCGCAAGAGGCAGTTGATGAAAGCAAAGAAAGCGAGGACGAGAGCGCTGTAGAGGTGATCTCGGTAACGGGTCAACGTCAGTCGCTGGAAAGCGCCATCGACTTAAAGAAGAATGCCGATACCATTGGTGATTCTATTGTCCTTGATGAAGCTGGCAAAGTCCCCAGTACCTCATTGTTAGAAATTCTGGAACGTTCACCGGGTGTTACCATGAACCGGGTTAGAGCGGGCAGCGAAGGCTCACCAGATGGTTTCGCCTTCGAAGGTTCAGGTATTCAGGTACGCGGCTTAAATAAGTCCAAAACACTGATCAACGGGCGCGAAGTATTTTCCGCTAACGGTGGTTCAGGGCTGAGCTGGGCAGATGTAGGCCCGGAGCTGCTAAAAGCGGTAACCGTATATAAAGCCAGCCGCGCCGATCTGATTGAAGGTGGTGTGGCCGGTACAGTAAACCTGCAAACCCGTATGCCTTTTGACTTTGAAGGCTTTAAAGCGAATGGCTCAGTAACGGCCGATTACGGTGACTTTTCTGAAGAGCTAACCCCAGCTTATTCTGGTCTTATCTCAGATCGCTGGGAAACTGACTACGGCGAATTTGGTGTGTTACTCAATATGGGTTACTCAAAAATCGCCTCGCACGACAGTAATATTATTATTCCGCCGTACCACGCGACCAACTACAACGGCCAGCGCGTATATGCCCCTGCCGGAGTGCGTTTTACCCAGGACCAGTTTGAGCGTGAACGGACCGGCTATTACGCAGCCCTGCAGTGGAAGCCAAGAGAAAACCTGGAATTCTTCCATACTACCTTTATATCAGAACGTGAAAGTAACCGTGACAGTCAGATCATGACTATTGAGCCGGGTGCGCCGGTAGGCGTGCTTGATGGTGCGCAGTTTGATGGTGACGTATTCGTTAGCGGTGCAATTTCCAGCACTAACCTTACTTCTGGCTTGCCAGTGGCAATGAACTCTAGCTTTACGCCGGGCTTCAGTAAAACAGCTGATCACAGCTTTGGCTTTGAATACGAGTCGGATTACTGGGATTTAAGCGGTAGCTATCAGTACGTTAAAGCGGAATCTCGTTCGGGCAAGTACAGCCTGGGTGGTGCGGTGCTTGAGAATATTATTGAAACCAATATGGACTTAACCGGCAGTCGTCCGGCGGTAACCTTTGGTAATCCGCTGTCTACCGATCCGGCGAATACCGGTATGTCGCGGATTAACTGGCTGGATATGGAAAATGAAGGCGATGCGCACGCGTTCCAACTGGATGCCAGTTTCTATCTTGAGCATGACTTCTTCCGTAAAGTCGCAGTGGGCGGCCGGGTAGCCGACCGTGAAGAATCAGATAGCTTTGTAGGTACCTGGTGGTCGGCCACAGGTCGTAACTGGAACGGTGTACCCAGAGCATTTGTTGATACGGCACCGGAAGGCGATTTCTATTTAGAAGAATTTTCCGACTTCTTTAAAGGTGATGTACAGGCGCCAGGCGCTGTATGGGTAGGTACCGACCAAATCAACTCTGCCGACCAGTTTGCGCGTGTTTATAACACTTATACCGCTTGTGGACCAGACCTGTATTACCAGTGTAGTGATCCGGAAGCGAGTAATTATATCTACGGCAACCCGCCAAACCGTAACTTTGATCAGCGTCCGTCTTTCTACGATACCAAACATAAAACCCAGTCGTTATATGCCATGGTAGGGTTCGAGAATTACGGTGATTCGTTCTGGTCTAACTTTACCGGTAACTTTGGTGTGCGTTGGGTGAATTATGATATTGAGAGTATGGGTAACTTTGCTTTCAATGGCGGTGCGCGCTACTACGCCAGTGTTGCTGATGCTCAGGCGTCGGTAGAAGCCATGGGCGGATTGTCTAATATTCTTGCCTGGCAGGAGGCCAACGAAGGGGTGCAACCACCGTTTACCCGCGAGAGTGTCGGGTTTGAAAACGAACGAGTGGGTGAATTGACGAAAGACTACTTCCTGCCATCCTTCAACATTAAGTTTGAACCGGTTGAAAACTGGATTGTTCGCTATGCGTTTACCAAAACCCTAACGCCACCGCGTTATCCGGACATCCGGGCTCAGGGTATTGCCTCAGTACAAACCACTGAGAATGTAATTAACCAGGAGCTGGATGCGTTGTATCCGGATGATGATGTATCGATTCCGGCCATCTTCTCGGGCTACACCAACACCTCTGGTAACCCGTTCCTTGAACCGGAAATTGCATATAACCATGATATATCGGTGGAGTGGTACCCGCGTAAAGGCTCTTCGGTGCATCTATCGCTGTTCCATAAAACCATTGAAAATTACATCACGTTCAACAACTTCTCTGGCCCGGGGGCGGAGTATTTTAATGAAGACAGCTATCCGCAATCGGCGTTTACCGACGGCAGTGGAAGTAGCTTCCTGGATGGGCCGGTACAGAGCCGTACCAACTTTAACGCTGAGGAAGATACCATTATCAGCGGTTTCGAGTTGGGAGGCAGAACCTACTTCGATGACCTGCCGGGTTGGTTAAGCGGCTTTGGTGTGGATGCCAACGTTACCTATATTGGCAATGATTCGCCGGATGCTTTCGCGCTGGATATTAATGGCGATGAGCTGAGTGTACCGGTGATTGGTTTGTCTGAATGGTCTTACTCAGCCACCTTACTTTACGATAAAGGCGATCTGAGTGCGCGTCTGGCCTATAACTGGCGTGATCGTTACCTGACTACCACCAACGACTCAGGTACTACGCGGGTGTATACCGACCCGTTCAGCGGTGACGATATTCAAATCGGTCTGCCGGTTTACGCAGCGGCTATTGGGCGTCTGGATGCCAGTGTTTCGTATCGGGTGACTGACGCTATCAACGTTAAGCTGAACGTACAGAACCTGACCGACGAAGACCAGCGTACCGAGATGGAAATCCTCGACGGCGTGTTTGTCGACCGGGCCGTGTTTGTGACCGACCGTCGTATCAGCCTGCACGTTGGATTTGACTTCTAAGCAGGGTGTTGAGATGGTTCAAACTAAGTTGTAAATAAAAGGTAAATGTAAGATGAGAAAGAGTGTATTGATCGTTGGCGGCGGTACCGCAGGCTGGATAACCGCGGCTTACATGGCGCGGATGCTGGCAGCAGACACCCCCGGCGGCGTATCAATCACTCTGGTCGAATCTGAAGAAATCGGTATCCTCGGCGTAGGCGAGGGTACCTTTCCTATCATCCGTAAAACCATGGGCCGTATAGGCCTGGATGAAAGTGATCTGATTAAACACGCGGATGCTACCTTCAAACAGGGCATCCGTTTTAATAACTGGAAGAAAAATCCCGCTGACGACCCGAATGACAGCTACTTTCACCCTTTTCAGGTAGCATCTCAGCATACTGATATGGATTTGTTGCCCTACTGGTTGTTAGGTGTCGCCGGGGATGTGCCCTGGTCTGAATGCTGCACAGTACAGGAACGGGCGGTGGAGGCTAAGCTGGCACCCAAGTTAATATCGCATCCCAATTATGAGGCGCCCCTTAATTACGCTTACCATTTTGATGCGACCAAGCTGGCAGCGTTAGTACGCCGTCGGGCGATGGAGATGGGGGTTAAACGACTAATCGATACCATTGACGATGTGAAGCTCGATGAAGGCGGTGCCATTGCATCGGTTACCGCCAGAGAGCATGGCGAACTCACTGCCGATCTGTTTATTGACTGCACCGGCTTCAGAGCCAGACTCATTGGTGAAACCCTGGGGTCGGAATTTACTTCCTATAAAAATGAGTTGTTCTGCGACCGGGCGGTAGCTTTGCAGGTGCCTTATGAACAAGCCGGCGGCCCCATTCCATCCTGTACTTATACTACAGCCAAAGATTACGGCTGGATTTGGGATATTGGTTTGCATGAACGGCGTGGACTGGGATATGTGTATTCCTCAAAGTACTGCGATGAAGAAACCGCAGTGGCTACCCTCAAAGCGCATATCGGGCCAGCGGCCGATAACCTGCAACACCGCTTACTGAAATTTGAGCCGGGTTATCGTAAAACCCAGTGGCATAAAAACTGTGTAGGGATAGGCTTGTCGGTGGGCTTTATTGAGCCGCTCGAAGCTACGGGGATAAGCTTTGCGGAAGTGGCCGCATTGATGCTGTGTAATCTGTTTCCGTGGTCCGGTGATTATGAGCGTTCTGCTACCCAGTTTAACAACGCCATGAGTAAACGCTTCGAACACGTAAAAGACTTCATTAAGCTCCACTACTATCTTACTGACCGCGACGATACGGCATTCTGGCGTGACAACCAGGATCCGGCCACAGCTTCTGAGTACCTTAAGGGGAAGCTGGAACAGTGGCGTCACCGGCCGCCTTCGTTTTTAGACATTGACGCCAGCCACGATATTTTTGATGAAAACAGCTGGCAATATATTCTTTATGGCATGGGCTTTAAAACCGATATTTCGGCCCGTGAAGGCGCGTTGCGTTTCTTTGATGATGCACGTAACGAGTTTGCCAGCATTCGCCAGCAAAGTGAGAATGCCAAACGGGCAGTGCCTACCCATCGCGATTTGGTGAGTGAGGTATGCCAGAATGGCTTTAAACCACAGCCGCGGAGGGCCCGTCGATGAGCCACTCAGCTAACCCCGTTAATACACCTGAAGTAAAACGCGTGGTGATAGTGGGAGGAGGCTCCTCAGGCTGGATGTGTGCAGCCGCCATTGCTCGCATTGCGCCGCCGGAAACCCGCATTACCCTGGTGGAATCTGAGGATATCGGCGTGATAGGCGTGGGTGAAGCCACCATTCCAACGTTGATGGAGTTTAATGATTTTCTCGGCATTAAAGAGCACGATTTACTCCGCGAGTGCCAGGGTACTTACAAACTGGGCATCGACTTTGTCGACTGGTATCAAAAAGGCGAGAGCTATTTTCATCCCTTTGGCTTTTACGGCCGCGATACGCCGGAGTTCTCCTTTCACCAACTGTGGCTGCGCTTAAATGCAATGGCTGAAAAAGGCGAAATCCCTGCCGATGCCCCTGGCATTATCAGCGACTATAATTTGTGTAGCGTAGCGGCTAAGCAAGGGCGTTATGCGCCGCCTCAGGGGGGCGCTGATACCATCTTATCGACCATGCGTTACGCCTATCATTTTGATTCTGCCCGCTATGGTCAGATGCTCCGGCGCTATGCCGAGCAACGCCATGTAGAACGCATTGAAGGCATTGTTAACAGTGTTGAACGGGATCACAATACGGGCCTGCTACAATCAGTAACGCTAAACAGCGGGCAGGTGCTGCAAGGTGACCTGTTTGTTGATTGCAGCGGCTTCAAGGCACTGTTGATTGATGGTGCGATGCAAAGCGAATTTGTCGACTGGCATCACTATTTACCCTGCGACCGGGCTATTGCTGTGCAAACCAAATTAGCCGGTGCGCCTGACCCGTTTACCCGTTCCACTGCCGACGATGCGGGTTGGCGCTGGCGCATACCACTGCAAACCCGGTTAGGGAATGGCCATGTGTATAGCAGTGACTTTATGGAGCACGACGAGGCACTGCAAAAGTTACTTGCCGGTGTTGAGGGAGAACCGGTTACTCAACCGCTTCCACTTAAGTTTCGTACCGGGCATCGCAAAGCATTCTGGGACAAGAATTGCGTGGCTATCGGCCTGGCCGGCGGATTTATCGAACCGTTGGAATCCACCAGTATTCACCTTACTCAAATGGGGATCCAGCGATTAGTGAATTTGTGGCCGGGGCGCGGCTGTAACCGTTCAGAGATAGCGCAGTACAATGCGTTAATGACCGCCGACTATGAGCGCCTGCGCGACTTTATCGTACTTCACTATAATGCTACCGAGCGCGAGGATACTGAATTCTGGCGCTACGTAAAGCATATGGCTATTCCGGACTCGCTGGCGGCCAAGCTTGAAATATTCCGCAGCAGTGGCCGGGTGATCCCGTCCCCCGAAGATCTGTTTACGCCGCATAGCTGGCTGGCCGTGATGCTGGGGCAGGGGATATACCCGCAAAACTACGATGTGCTGGTGGATCGGGTGCCTGCACAGGCGTTACTTAAAAACATGCAAATGCTGCGCATGTCTGTAGCGAAAACGGCCGGGTCTATGCCTACTCACGAGGAGTTTATCCGCCGTTATTGCCAGGCCTCGGCCGCATAATTCTGTTGCGCAATGCTAAGGAAGCAATGAGGGGAAGGCAAAGCCCCTCTATTTCAGAGCTTTTGGTATCAGTTCAATCTGGCTGCGCTCTCTATTACCCTTCAGCGTTCCTGCAGTACACCTTACTCCACGCCAATGTAAAAGCGGTTTTACTATTACTGAACCCCATCAGCCCTTTGTTTTCCTGCGCCGGGGCAAGTAAACTATGCGGCCCCATCGCCATGGATCTGCTTGATGGTTATGTCAGAAGTTAGTTTTCAATATAAATCGCAGAGGTAATGGTTGTGTCTATCGGTCCCTTAGATCGTAAAATTTCAGTGGCTCCAATGCTCGATAGCCAGGACTAACATACAATAGCGTTGATTTATAAGGTGATTTCAACAAAAAGTGACAATTGTTGTATTCCCATTGTGTTTCTCAGTCTACTGAAATAGACGGAAAAAACCAGAAACCCACGTTAGTTTTTTTCTTCATTTAATTGTTCTTTGATTATTTCAATCAGCGTCTCAGCTTCCTCGAAGCCTGCACGGGTGAACTTAGTGATATCAGTCTTGAGGCGTTCCAATACTCGTTCATTGTTGAGCAGAGTCTGCCTGATATAGTTTAAGGTATCGTCGAGTGCTATAGCAGCGACCTCATCAGCGAGCATCATTGCACTGGCTTTCATATCGTCATAATTCTGTAAATCCATGTACTCGCGCTCATAAAGGGCTTCAAATACGTCGGGAATTTTACCGTAGTGTTTTATGACGTAATAAATATCGATAGCGTCCTTTCCCTGGTACTCGCGACCTCGTTCTGTCCAGGCGATGAGTTTGAGTAACAGGATGCCAGCCGGAGAGGCTACTTTCACGCTAAGCGTAGGTTCTCTGGTAAGGAGCACGTCCCAGGCATGTTTGTATACTTCATCAAAGCCTAACACACTCATTTGAAAAGCATGTTCTGGCGGCCAGGTGATCTGGCCCTCGGCGTCACTGACGCCCCCAAATGGAATAAGGTCGATTTCCCAGGGGTGGCCGTCACTGTCAGTAGTATTGAGTTGATGTATTTTCATTGGGTGTGCTGTAAACCCAGATTGGATCAGGGTATCTCGCATTTTTTGGTAATGTTCCCAACTCGGCACTTTCAGGCCGAAATCCACATCCCGCGTGCCGCGTTCAATCGCAGCGCTATAACCATGAACTAAAATTATATCCCTTGCCGTCGCACCTACGATTAGTAGTGGTATGTCTAAGGCTATGGCAACCCGCTGAATTCGGCCATAAACCTCAACCAGTCCTTCTGGTAGTTTGTTGCTGACATTAAGCGAGATAGTCATTGTAGATCCTTTTGGCGGTTTCCAGATTACGAGGGTCGTCGCTATTGAGCAATTCTGCATAGACCAGTAAAGGCGTGGCATAGCCTGGTAATTTACCTTTAATCTTCTCAATTGCGACAGGCGGCTCTACAACCCTGATTGGGGTAACCTCTGTTTCATTGGCATGTAGTCGGCGCAGTCTGAATTTTTTTAACAGTGTTTTATGCGCCTCGGCATCTGCGTAGATTTGATAGGTTTTCGGTTTGAGGTAATGGGTATAAGCGTCGGCAGCAACCTCACCGCCCCAAAGTGCACCGTATGGTTCAAGCGGGGTATTGCGGATTTCAGTTAAATCTTGAGCGACATAGAGAGCCTGTTTCAGCTTTGCTTCCATGTTGTGAGGGTAAGCATCCAGCCATCGTGTGAGGAGTAGGTCTTGTTCATTGAGCACGCCCCCCTTTTTCCCTTTGTCGATAATAAAGGTAAGTTGCTTAAGATCATCTAAAACTTGTTTTACAGTGCCCAAAGCAATTTCAGCTTGTTCCGCAAGTACCCGCATTGGCTGATTAACTAGCTCAGGCTTCAATAACAGCATCATCACCAGTTTCATCCCTTTAGGCTGGAAAGCCTTACCTGTTAGCTGGCGAGTTAGTTGTATCTGATGCTCTGGCGGTGGTTTACGGCCCCGAATGTCTATATAAATCGGTGGATGATTGAGGTGAGCGTTTCCCGCGAGATCTAAGTAATCTACCTGCATTTCCCGACAAAGTTCGGCAATATTTTCATTAATGTAGGGGGCAATGATGAGCGCTTTTTCATCATGAAGCACCGTTTTACCTTTTGTGAGCTTTGCCAGCATCTGACGTGTGAGTCTTTTGTTTAATTCAACGCCCCAGGTAAACTTTTGTTGTCGGTTGGTAATAGCTAGATGCCCGTCGATTCCCCTATCAATCTTTTCTTGGTCATAAGTGTAGGTGACGTTTAAGTTTGTTGTTGCGGCTAACAGTTCGGCTGCTTCAGCTAATAGAGTGTCCATATGTTCACTTATTGATATTGTTCATTACCACTGAACAATGCACTAAAGTGAACAGTGTGGCAATATGTTGTTCATTAATTTTATTTGTTCATTTATTTTGAACATTGTTTAAAAGTGAACATTAAGAAAAGTCGGCGCGTTTCTGTCTGACCCTGGCGATGTAACACGCCGTTTTTTCTCGTCCCTTTACTTATGCTAATATTAGCCATCTTATTTTCACTCACTTTAAGTGTAACGCTGCCCAAAAGTATTCCCCTATTTGGGCACCGAGTTCCCTTGAAAGGGGACAAAACAGTGTGAAAATGCTCAACTCTTGAATGTTTAGTTTACCTGAGGAACGCCGTAAGTGGCTGATGTAAAAGATTTAAATAGAAAACTTGCGAAACCCACTTTGGACAGGCGAGTCTCTGTCGCTCCTATGCTGGACTGGACAGACAGGCATTGCCGGTACTTCTTGCGGTTGATATCCCGCCACACTCTGCTGTATACCGAGATGGTCACCAGCGGCGCAATTATTTATGGCAAGGGCGACTATCTTGGCTTTAACGAAGAGGAGCATCCTGTGGCGGTACAACTTGGCGGCTGCGATCCGGAGCATATGACACAGTGCGCGGTTAAGTCACAGGAATACGGCTATGATGAAGTGAATATCAACGTTGGTTGCCCTTCCGATCGGGTAAAAAACGGCAGCTTCGGGGCTTGTCTGATGGCCCAGCCCCAGGTGGTGGCAGATTGCGTAAAAGCCATGCAGGCCGAAGTGGATATTCCGGTTACTGTTAAATGCCGGATTGGCATTGATGATATGGACGAGTACGAAGACTTCAGCCGGTTTATTGATGTGGTGGCCGGCGCCGGGTGCGATACGTTTATTGTACATGCCCGTAAAGCCTGGCTGCAGGGACTCAGTCCGAAAGAAAATCGCGATATTCCGCCACTCAACTATGAGCGGGTGTACCAATTAAAATCGCAACATCCCGAACTGAACATTTCAATCAACGGCGGTATTACCAGCCTGGAGCAGGCCGAAGGGCACCTTAATCAGGTCGATGGCGTAATGATTGGCCGTGAGGTTTATTCAAATCCCTACATTCTGGCAGAGGTTGATAAGCGCTTTTACGGCAATACTGCGCAGCCGCTGGACCGCGCAGAGATTGTCCGCTTAATGCAGGCTTATATTGAGCGCCAGGATGCACCGTATTTTAAACCCTGGCATGCCGCCCGACATATGCTCGGCCTGTTTCAGGGGCAACCGGGTGGCAGAGTGTGGCGACGCTACCTGAGTCAGAAAGGCACTGGCAAGAATCCGGATCCGAATTTGTTGATGAATGGTTTAGCGGCAATGCAGGAAACCGCATCGAAAGCTATTGAGTATCAAACTAAAGAGGTTGGTTAATTTCACAACCTTATTTGGTTAAATTAACCAATAGTTGGTACGCTTCTTTTTTGTACGATAATTGGCATGCCAACACTAAAATTAAAAATCAATATATTTCAATTGCTTAAAATTTTTTGAAAGAATGGCACAGGTTTCGCTATCTAGTGTGTAACAAATCACTTGTTTAACTAAATAGAGGAAACACCATGAAAATCAAATCAATCATCATTACTTCAGTCGTTGCTTTAGGTCTGTCTGTAAGTGCTCAGGCAAATGCCCAGGAATCAGCAGTAGAGCGTTTAATGAGTAGCCTGATCTCCAGCGCAGTATCAGTAACTCAGGCCGAAATTAGCCGTGAAGTTCAGCAAAATATTGCTAATGCCACCTATCATGTATCACTGTCTGATGCGCCGGTAGGTAAAGTCTCTGTACAGGAACTGGCTGCCAATACTGAGCAAAACAACAAACAGGCTGATAGCGAGTAACAGGCGGCACTGGCTATGATGTTCAGCCATGCACTACTCGCCAGTTACGTAGTCCTTCTACCGATAGTCAGCATAGGCCTCTGCGCTCTGGTGACATCCGCGATACAAAGCTACGTACAAAGGGTCAGAAACATAAGACCCCATGTCTTACTAAGACAAATTCGAAGGCACAGGTAACCGTAAAAACGTTACCTGTTTTTTTTTGCACTGCTTTTTTCCTCTGCTAATCTTTGCTAATCCTCCAGTCTCTGTGTCCTTCTGCACGTCTTACCATAATGAATCCTTCACATCGCTGCTCTGAAGCTCTCCTATACGCCGACTGGTGCGGTTAATTGATGATTTAAACGCCTTATATGGCGTTGGATTAGGCTTTTGGTCAATTAGGCTAAGCCGTTAGTCAATTATGCCAATATGTGGTTCTGATAATTCAATATTCACTATGAGAAACACGTGTCTTTATTTTATTTCCTTATAATCAATGGCTTATAAGTTGGCATGCGAATTGTTATATCTAAGCAAGTGTTAAGTAACTTTTTAAACAACGTTTCGCCAATCGGAGATTTAATTATGGGAATGTTCACACGTATCAACGACATCATTCAGTCTAACATTAACGCGCTGCTGGATAAGGCAGAGGATCCTGAAAAAATGATCCGCCTGATTATTCAGGAGATGCAGGAAACCCTGGTGGAAATCCGTACGCTGGCTGCGCAGCATATTGCTGAGCAAAAGCACCTTAACCGCCAGATTGACAACCTGGAAAAACGCGCCGCTCACTGGCAGGAAAATGCAGAGCTGGCAGTCAGTAAAGGTAAAGATGATTTGGCTCGTGCAGCGCTGAAAGAAAAGAAAGAGCTGGAAGCGAAGCAAGCCGAACTGCAGGAGCAGTTACAGGTAATCGATGAAGCACTGTTGAAAGTGCAGGACGATACCGGCCGTTTAAACGAGAAGTTAAACGAAGCCAAAGCCAAGCAAAAAGCGCTGGCAGTACGTCGTCAGTCTGCCTCAGTAAGAATGCAGGCCAAACAGGCAACACACAGCGACAAGTTAGATAGCGTGATGGGCCGTTTCGATCACTATGAACAACGGGTTGATGAACTGGAAGCACGGGTTGAAGCCTACGATTTAACCGACAGCGCTGCAAAAAGCTCATTACAGGCTGAGTTCGACGCCCTGGAAAAAGACGAATCAATCGAGCAGGAACTGGCCGCGTTAAAAGCGAAAAAAGTCGCGTAAACGCATGATGGTCCGCACTGTGCGGGCCTCGCAACCAACCAGGTCATTCAAGCAGGAGTAAGGTTATGAAAACTATTTATGAAAAAAAACGTGTATCAAGAGATTTAGGTCGGGCTGTTATTTCAGGTGTGTGTGCTGGTGTAGCCCGCCATGCTGACATCGATCCGGTTTGGGTTCGCGCCGGTGCCGCTTTAGGTTTAGTGTTCATGCCAATGATTACTCTGCCTGCTTATGTTGCGGCGGTGATCCTGTTACCAGGAAGAGCATAATGAAAAACTTTATTCTTGCCATCCTGATTGCCATCGTGCTGACCAAGGTTTTGGGCGGTGTAGCATCTGACTGGTTCGATTTACACCTGGTCATGGGGGACGAACTGGTAAGTGGTACGCTGGAATGGATAATTATGGCCGGAGTTGGTGTACTGTTGGTGGTTATTGGCTTTGTGGTCGCCATGAGCATTGCTGCAGCCCTGGGCATCGCTGCCATCGCGGTACTTGGCGGACTGGTGTTTGCCGGACTGGGTGTGTTCTGGCCGGTATTGTTAATTGTTGCCATTGTAATGCTGGTAGGGAAGTCAAATAACGCAACAGCCTGATTCCCCCTTCGCCAGCCTTTACCAATCACCGTGGATTTACTTTCAGAGATGAACAACTTAGCATAATGAGCCATACTTTGAATGTATGGCAGGTTGTTCACCTGCAAGGCCAATCGCAAACAAGGAAAACTATGAAACAGTATTTAAATGTAAAAACCATTAGTATTACCGTAGGTGTTTTGTTTCTGCTTCTTTGGCTGGTTGGTTTTTACTGGAGTTTCGAGCCCGATACGTTCGACGTTAAAGCTAATGCCAGGGCACAAATGAGCAGCACCAATGCGCAGCCCGTCCCCGGCTATACCGTTACTACCACATTAATCACTGTTGCCGATACTCTCATGGATAAACCCGGCGGCTACTTATCAAACGACGTAATGCCCCCTTCGGTGTTCCTCGACAACATGCCCAGTTGGGAATTCGGAGTGTTGGAGATAGTGCGTGATATGTCATTATCCATGCGCAAGGATTTTAGCCGTTCACAGTCGCAATCTGTTGAAAACCCTCATCTGGTAAAAGCGCAGCCAAAATTCAACATCGACAGCCGCAACTGGTTGTTTCCTTCCGCTGAGTCGCAGTACGCTGAAGCCATTGATTATCTGCGTGAGTACCGTGATGATCTGGCCGATCCTACGCTTGGAGATAGTCAGTTTTACACCCGGGCCGATAACCTTCGTGAATATTTAAAACAGGTTGAGAAAAAGCTTGGCAGTTTATCGCAACGACTCAGCGCCAGTGTTGAGGCGGAGCGGGTAAATACCGACCTGGCCGGAGATAAGTCTGCATCCAACAGTACACCGCGTCCCAGTTCTATTCAAACCCGTACCAGTTGGTGGCAACTGGATAATGTATTTTATGAAGCCAGAGGGTCTACCTGGGCACTTTTACACCTGCTGAAAGCCATTGAAGTAGACTTTGCCAGTGTCCTGGAAAACAAGAACGCGTTAGTGAGTTTACAACAGATAATCAAAGAGTTAGAAGCAACTCAGCAGACTATCTGGAGCCCGATGATTCTTAATGGCAGTGGCTTTGGTATGTTAGCTAATCACTCGTTAGTAATGGCGAACTATATTTCTCGTGCAAATGCAGCCATAATTGAGTTGTCTGAATTACTCAATCAAGGATAAACGATGAAAAAACGTGTCATTGCCGCCGCTCTTGGGGCGTTATGTCTTGCCCCTGCCACTCATGCAGATACGCTGCTTGGGCTCTATGCTGGCGCTCAGGGATGGAACACTTCAACTTCGGGCGGTTTCTCAGAAACCTCTAACACGGCTGATTTTGATTTTGACAGCAGCACCAATGCATCTGTATACGTTGCATTTGAACACTTTGTACCGCTGGTTCCTAATGTAAAAGTTAACTACCTGCAACTGGATACCGACGGTGTAACTAATCTGAATGCGGCCTTCGAATTTGAAGGCACCGTATACGAAGCCAACACCTCGTTATTAACCGACGCGAGCATCGATAGCGCCGACCTTATTCTGTATTACGAGATCTTTGATAACGATCTGGTTAGCTTTGATATTGGTGTTAACGGCAAATACATCGACGGCACATTTTATGTTGAAGATGTTGATAGCGGCGAAAGTGGTGAAGCATCGTTTAAAGGTATTATCCCAATGGCTTACAGCCGGGTGGAGTTCGGCCTGCCGTTCACTGGTTTAGGTGTTTACGCTGAAGGTAGCTATCTGAGCTTTGATGATCACGAGGTTCGTGACATTCAGGCAGCGCTAACTTATTCTTTTGTCGAGAATTTAGCTATCGATATGACCTTACAGGTTGGCTATCGCGACATTACTGTAGACATTGAAGATCTGGACGATATCTACGCCGATCTGGGCTTTGATGGCGTCTTTGCCGGTCTTGAAATTCACTTCTAGTATTTTAAGATATAAAAAAGTAATTTTAATTCTTTCCAGTTATCAAGAAAACTCATTAGCCTAGTAGTATGCAAATAAGGCTAATGAGTTATGTCAGCAAATTCTAACAACCAAAACAGTTCAGTCGGTGCACCGGGAGCAATTCTGAGTGAACCGCAATGGAATGCGATCACCCAGTCGATCTCTGGGCTGAACGCACAGCAATTAACCTGGGTAAGTGGTTACCTGGCGGGTCTGGCAGCGTCCGGACAAGCGTTACCGCAAGGGCAGGCTGCTGCCGTGCCAGCGGCGGCCGGAAAAGCGCCGGTATTAACCATTTTATTCGGCTCTCAAACCGGTAACGCCAAGGGTATTGCCCAGTCGTTACAAGCTAAGGTTGAAGCGGCAGGTTACTCCAGCAAATTAATCAGTATGGCCGATTACAAACCGCGCCAGATTAAAAATGAAACTCACCTGGCTATTGTGGCCAGTACCCATGGTGAAGGCGAGCCGCCTGATGATGCCATTGAGTTACATGAGTTCCTTGGCACTAAGAAAGCCCCTAAAGTGGATAAGCTGAAATACGCAGTGTTGTCGCTAGGCGATTCAAGCTATGAATTCTTCTGCCAAACCGGTAAAGACTTCGACGAGCGTCTGGCGAAGCTCGGCGGTAAGCTGGTTGTGCCTCGCGTAGACTGCGATGTGGATTATGAGGCTGAAGCCGAGGCCTGGGTTGCCAAACTGATCGAAACGTTAAAAGACGATTTCACTTCAGCAGGTTCAGCCGCCGTTGCCATGCAAACTGGTTCTGCAGTAGCTGCCGGCACCGCGGCGCAGGTATACACCAAGAAAGCGCCTTATCAGGCAACCTTGTTAACCTCGCAAAAAATTACGGGGCGTGATTCGGTTAAAGATATCCGCCACATCGAAATCAGTCTGGAAGATTCTGGTATTACTTATCAGGCCGGTGACGCGCTGGGCGTTTGGTTTAAGAACGATGCAACACTGGCCGACGAGATTATTACTCTGATCCAGGCCTCTGCCGATCAGGAAGTCACCGTTGCCGAACACACGCTGTCGTTTAAAGAAGCGCTGATCAATAAGCTGGAGCTTACCCTGAGCTATCCGGGTTTTGTAAAAGCCTATCAGGAAGCCTCCGGCTGTGAAGCATTAGCGAAGTTGCTGGAAGACAAAGCTGCACTGCGTGACTATCTGGCCGATCGCCAGATTATCGATATTGTTCGTGACCATCCGCATCCGGTTACAGCTGAGCAATTTGTGGCAGCTTGTCGTCCGTTAACACCGCGTCTGTACTCGATTGCATCAAGCCAGTCTGAAGTAGAAGACGAAGTGCATTTAACCATTGCCCACGTTGATTACGATGCCTTTGGTAATCGTCATCAGGGCGGCGCATCAGGCTATCTGTGTGAGCGTCTTGAAGAAGGCAGTGAAGTAGAAGTATTTGTTGAGCCAAACGATAACTTCCGTCTGCCGGAAAATCCGGATACGCCGGTGATCATGATTGGTCCGGGTACCGGTATCGCACCGTTCCGCTCGTTTATGCAGGAACGTGATGCCCAGGGCGCTGAAGGTAAAAACTGGTTGTTCTTTGGTAACCCTCACTTTACTCAGGACTTCCTGTATCAGCTTGAGTGGCAAGGCTACGTGAAAAGTGGCCTGCTGAGCAAAATCAGCCTTGCTTTCTCGCGTGATCAGAAAGACAAGATTTATGTTCAGCACCGCTTGCTTGAAGAAGGCAAGGAGGTTTACCAGTGGTTAGAAGAAGGCGCTCACCTGTACGTGTGTGGCGATGCTAACCAAATGGCCAAAGATGTTGAAAGTGCGCTGCTTGAAATCTTCAGGACCCACGGTGGTAAGAGTGATGAAGAAGCCAAGGCTTACTTACTTTCACTGCGCAAAGCGAAACGATATCAGAAGGATGTCTACTAATGAGCGATACTAAGTCTCCTTTTATTGTTGAAGGCAAACTGGCCGACAACGAACGCCTTAAGGCAGAGAGTCGTCATCTGCGCGGCACCATTGAGCAGGATCTCAAGGATCCGTTAACCGGTGGCTTTACCGCAGATAACTTTCAGCTGATCCGCTTTCACGGCATGTATCAGCAGGACGACCGTGACATCCGCGCAGAGCGTACCAAGCAAAAATTAGAGCCATTGCATAACGTAATGCTGCGTGCCCGTTTACCGGGTGGTGTGTGTAACCCTGAGCAATGGCTGGCCATCGACAAGTTTGCCGATGAGTACACCATGTACGGCAGTATTCGTTTAACAACCCGTCAGACGTTCCAGTTTCACGGCGTGTTAAAACCGAATATTAAGCTGATGCACCAAACCCTTAATTCCGTAGGTATTGACTCAATTGCAACAGCCGGTGACGTTAACCGTAATGTGCTGTGTACCTCTAACCCGGTTGAGTCGGAAGTACATCAGCAAGCTTACGACTGGGCCACTAAGATTAGTGAGCACTTACTGCCTAAAACTCGCGCCTATGCCGAGATTTGGTTAAATGGTGAGAAAGTAGAAACCACCGATCAGGAGCCAATCCTGGGTGATACCTACTTACCCCGTAAGTTTAAAACCACCGTGGTTATTCCGCCGCAAAACGACGTAGACGTTCACGCTAACGACCTTAATTTTGTGGCAATTGCTGAAAACGGCAAGCTGGTGGGCTTTAACGTATTAGTGGGCGGTGGCCTGGCCATGACTCATGGCGACAAAACCACCTTCCCGCGTAAGGCCGACGACTTTGGCTTTATCCCGTTAGAGCATACGCTGGCGGTTGCTGAAGCCGTGGTCACCACCCAGCGTGACTGGGGTAACCGGGTGAATCGTAAAAATGCGAAAACCAAGTATACCCTTGAGCGTGTTGGTGTGGATAACTTCCGCGCTGAAGTCGAAATGCGTGCCGGTGTTACTTTTGCTGAAAGCAAGCCCTATGAATTCACCAGCCGTGGCGATCGCATTGGCTGGGTAGAAGGCATCGACGGTAAATTCCACTTAACGCTGTTTATCGAAAACGGCCGGATTCTGGATTACCCGGGGAAAACCCTGAAAACCGGTTGCCGCGAAATTGCCAAAATCCATAAAGGTGATTTTCGCATGACGGCTAACCAGAATTTGATTGTGGCGGGCGTACCAGCCGATCAGAAAGAGGCTATTGAAGCGCTGGCCAGAGAGCATGGTTTAATTCAGCCAGACGTATCGGCACAGCGTTTAGATTCCATGGCTTGTGTAGCGTTACCAACCTGCCCGCTGGCAATGGCGGAAGCCGAGCGCTTCTTACCCGGTGCAGTAGATCAGCTCGACGAGCTAATGGCTAAGCACGGTTTAAGCGACGAAAGCGTGATCTTCCGGGTAACCGGTTGTCCGAATGGTTGTGGTCGCGCCATGCTGGCTGAAGTCGGTTTGGTGGGTAAAGGGCCGGGCCGTTACAACCTGCACTTAGGTGGTAACCGCGAAGGGACCCGTATTCCTCGTATGTTTAAAGAAAACATCACCGAGCAGGAAATCATGACTATTCTCGATGAGCTTCTTGGCCAGTGGGCCGGCTCGCGTGAAGCGAATGAGTCATTCGGCGATTTCGTAGTGCGCACAGGCGTGATTGCCCCGGTGATCAACTCCGCTCAGGATTTTTATGACTGATCACGATCTTCAATCGATTCGTCGACCGGTTACCTCCGATACTACTGATGAGGAACTGGCGGCGATCAATCAGCTGCTGGAAACACTGGATGCGTCAGCGCGTATCCGGTGGGCCCTGGAGTATTTGCCGGGTAACCATATTGTGTCGTCAAGCTTTGGCGCGCAGTCTGCGGTTATGCTGCATTTACTTACCCAGGCAAAGCCTGATATTCCGGTTGTGTTAACCGATACCGGTTATCTGTTTCCGGAAACGTACCGGTTTGTCGACGAACTGGCAGAGCAGCTCAAGCTCAACTTAAAGGTGTATCGCAGCGATATCTCACCCGCCTGGCAAGAGGCGCGTTTCGGCCGCTTGTGGGAGCAGGGCATCGACGGTATCGAGCGTTACAACAAGATGAACAAAGTTGAGCCTATGCAACGGGCGTTAAAAGAGCTTGAGGCACAAACCTGGTTTGCCGGATTGCGTCGTAGCCAGGCGGATACACGTCAGCATTTGCCCGTACTGCAGCGCTCTGGCAACCAGTTTAAGTTGTATCCGATTATCGACTGGTCGAATAAAGACCTGCATTATTACCTTAAAGATAATGGCTTGTCTTATCACCCACTGTGGGAGCAGGGTTATGTTTCCATTGGTGACTGGCATACCACTCAGTCACTGCAGGAAGGGATGAGCGAGCAGGATACCCGCTTCTTCGGGCTTAAGCGTGAATGCGGCCTGCACGAATTCGGTGACGGTATCTAAAAAATGGTTGTTTACTCCACATCAAAATGTGGGGTAAACAGCGATTTAATATGTGCAGTAAATGCCTCAGACTTTTGTTTTGGTAACAAGCGTGCCAACTCACTGCCCACCGAAGTAAACTTATAATACGTCATCAGCAATTGCCTACTTTTCGCTTCTAACGTCAAACTTTCGGTTGAAAACTTCAGGGTCATGGATGCTCCCTTGTCCAGCAGGCCGGTTTCTATCTCTGTGGCATACAATAATTTCATGCTGCCCAGTGCCAGAATATCAGTGTAAGACAAGCCAAACTGAGCCAGTTGGGTTTGTGCGGCCGGGGCCGGAAACAAGGCATTAAGTAATCCGGGTTGTTGATGGTACCCGGTAATGATAATTGGTGCCGGGTCACTGTTGCGCCGACAGGCTAACTGGCAAGCCTTGCTGAATAAACCTGCATCCCGTTGGGTGAGTTTTGTCAGCGTTTCCAGACTCCGTAGTGAAAAGCTGCCTGGTCGCTGCACTTCCACTGCCAGAATCTTGCCCCACAATTCCTGCATGGTAGGGGAATAAATATTTTCAGCCATGGAAATAAACGAATGAAACCAGTCCGGGTCGACCTGCTCCTGAGACTGTTCGCCGCTGGAAACGGATAAAGCTACTGACATAATTTTTTGCAGGTTAGCCAGTCGCTTCTGTTCGCGCAGGCTTTGATACTGAGCTATCTGCCTGGACGGCTGAGTGGAGTAATCCAGCGCCGATTGCTCAATGCCGATGGATGAAAACCAATGGGTTATACGGTGTTGAGTTGAACTACTATGCTGTGTAGAGCGGCGTTTGGCGGATGAAGGTTCTTCACTGGCAGGCTTAGGGACTTTACGTTCCTTACTGGTAGCGCTGGTCCACTGCGTGGCTGATGTGTGCGTGGGTATTTTCATCTTATAACATTCGCCGTAAACACATAACTAAAAATACCCTGTTTCGACTTTAGTGTATAGGAAGTTTACTATGCAAAGGTCTATATTAGGGGTAGGATACTAATAATATTGGTCACAACGTAAACAAGATGTCCGCGGAATACGATAACGACGAGCTGGTATTTCTTGATGAAGACACCCATCAGGAATTAGAACATAGCAATAAAAGAGAATGGAATATCTTGATCGTAGATGATGATGAAGAAATTCATACCGTTACCCGCCTGGCCTTATCTGATCTTGAAGTTCACGACCGCAAGTTAAACTTTCTCCATGCCTATTCCGGCACAGAAGCCAAAACCATACTCGATGAATACGGCAGCAGCATTGCTATTATTTTGCTCGATGTAGTGATGGAAACCGATGACGCCGGCCTGACAGTAGTACGCTATCTGCGTGAAACACTGAATCACCATGAGCCGCGAATAATTCTGCGTACCGGCCAGCCAGGTTTTGCCCCTGAAGAAGAAGTCATTAAAACCTATGATATTAATGACTACAAAACCAAAACAGAGCTGACCCGGGCAAAATTGCTTACCACGGTCATTTCTTCGGTGCGGTCATATCAGCAAATTCTGACCATTAATCAAAGCCGGATTGGTTTACAGAAAATCATCCACTCAGCCTCCAATTTGCTGGAAGAGCATTCCATTAAAGGATTTTGTGAGGGGATCGTTACTCAAATCAGCTCGATGGTAGGGCTAGAGGCCGAAGGCATTGTGTGTGCCCGGGCGGGGTCTGTGCTAGATCGCGACGATGATGGTGTTTACGTGCTCGGCGCGGCCGGCGATTACGCCACCTACATAAACGAACGTATCGAGTCGTTGCATAATGCCCTGATAGTAGAGCATGTCAGCCGCTGTTTACGGCTTAAGAAGCATATCTTTGAAGCCGGCGTATCCGTGCTTTACTTAAATAGCTCAGGCTTTGAAGCCGCTGTGTACTTAAACCTGCACAGTGAAATCAGCGAATTGGATAAACAACTGCTGGAAGTGTTCCTGTCGAGTATTTCTGTAGGTTATGAGAACGTGTATCTGTTTCATGAGCTCAGAAACGCTGCCTTCAGAGACTGGCTCACACGGCTGCCCAACCGCAACGAATTTATTAATATTCTCGACCACTCAAAAAACTACCACACCCAGGAGCAGCTCTGCGCGGCGTTAATTGATATTAACCAGTTTTCAGATATTAACGACGGGTTAGGGCAGGAAGCCGGTAACGAACTTCTTAAAGCCGTGGCGCAGCGGTTAAATAACTGCTTTGGTGCAGAGGTTAAAAAAAGCCGTATCGCAGCAGACGTATTTGGCCTGTTTGGTAAAGCTGATAAGGTGACTCCGGCACTGATTAATCAGGCTTTTCAGCAGCCCTTCAGTGCCGGTGATAACACTATGCCACTGAATGTCACAATTGGTTTGTGTTTGCTGGGGCGTAAGCCCGAAGCCGGCGTGGATATTCTCAAGCGCACCAACATCGCACTTAACCGGGCCAAGAAAATCCCCACTACCAACTTTGAGTATTTTGCCCCGGAAATCGAAGAGCAAACTACCTGGCGACTGCATATGATCCGTCGTCTGCGCAACGATTTTACTGCCCGCAAACTGGAACTCTGGTTTCAGCCGCAGGTCGACCTTTCCAGCGAAAAAGTGATTGGCATGGAAGGCTTATTACGCTGGCCTGACGGTAACGGTGGTTTTATCTCACCGGCTGAGTTTGTGCCTCTGGCCGAGTATTCCGGGCTGATTGTTGATATTGGCTACTGGGTGGTTGAGGAGTCTTGTAAACGTCTTCAGGAACTGGCGAATCTGGGTTATCCGAACTTACGGGTTGCGGTAAATGTGTCGATTCCGCAGTTCCGGGATCCGCAGTTTGTTAAAAGCATCAAACGTTTAATTACCGAATCTGGTATCAGCCCCAGTTTACTTGAGCTCGAAATTACCGAGAGTGTGGTGATGGATGAACCACAAATCGTCATCGATGCACTCACAGACCTGAAACAATTTGGCGTGACCATCGCCATTGATGATTTTGGTACCGGCTTTTCGTCTATGAGTTACCTGCAAAAGCTGCCGTTGGATCGCCTCAAGGTAGACCGCTCCTTTGTGGCCGAAATCCGTCCCGGCGAAACCGCCTTCATTGCCGAGACCATTGTGACACTCGGCAGTAAACTAGGCCTTACCACCATTGCCGAAGGCATTGAAAAACGCGAGCAGGCGAGCTTTATGATCAAGCTCGGCTGTGATGAAGCTCAGGGTTATCTGTTTGGTCGCCCCATGCCATTTACCAGCCTGGTAGAGTTTCTGGCCGAAAGAAACGCAGACTAAACGCAATTAGCGAATTTTTTTGCTTTGTTACACTCACTGTAATATTACTGTCATATAGCTGTGATTTGGCGTTTGCTAATTGGACAAAAATACAGTAAAGTAAAATTATCGTTAACAAAAGGAGATTATCTCATGCGTAAAGTTGTATTAGCATCACTGTTGCTTGCTGGAGCTAGTGTGGCGCATGCTGACACCGGTAACGATAAAGCATTTTCTTGTATGGATGCGAAGACGTTTGAAATTAATAGTACATGTATGGTTGATAAAATCAGCAACAACATGGACTTCCGGGCTGCTCAACAAACTATTGTTGAAGCTGCTGATACCAACAGCAGCAAGTACGCGATGGCAACTATGACTTTTAATGTCGAAGAAATGACTATCGATATCGTCGCTCACAGAGACGCACTGTTAGTGCGTAACGCCACCGAGCAGAAATAGCCTTCAGCATTGACTGAATAAAAAAACCGGAGTTTATCTCCGGTTTTTTTCCTTTAAGGGCCTGATGATTAGTCAGTAAAGACCCGGTTTAAACCATTGAGTGCGGCCACCCGATAGGCTTCGGCCATAGTGGGGTAGTTAAACGTGGTATTGATGAAATACTCAATAGTGTTACTGGCGCCCTGTTGCTGCATAATCGCCTGGCCGATGTGAACAATTTCCGACGCACGTTCACCAAAGCAGTGAATACCCAAAACTTCTTTAGTCTCACGGTGAAACAGAATCTTTAAGCTACCCACCTGAGTAGACGCAATTTGTGCTCTGGCTAGGTGCTTAAACTGAGCTCGGCCTACTTCGTAAGGGATCTTAAGCTGTGTGAGCTCCTGCTCATTTTTACCCACCGAGCTGATCTCAGGAATGGTATAGATACCGGTTGGGATATCTTCAACCAACTGCGCATTAGCGTTGCCGTGTAACATGGCTTCAGCAGCGAAGCGACCCTGGTTATAGGCAGCTGATGCCAGACTGGGGTAGCCAATGACATCACCGATGGCATAAATGTTATCTACCTCGGTCTGATAATTGTGGTTAACCTTAAGCTGGCCACGGGAATCGGCTTTAAGACCGATGTTTTCCAGCTTAAGCATATCGGTGTTACCGGTTCTACCGTTTGCAAACAGCAGGCAGTCGGCGCGCATCCGTTTGCCGGACTCCAGGTTTAAGATAACCGAGTCTTCTCTGCCTTCTACCGAGCTGTACGTTTCGGTATGGCGGATCACCACGCCGTTATTCCATAAGTGATAACTCAGGGCGTCAGAAATCTCGGCATCAAGAAATGAAAGCAACCGATCGCGCATATTTACCAGGTCGACCTTTACGCCCAATCCTCGGAATATCGACGCGTATTCAGTACCGATAACCCCCGCTCCATAAATAATGATGGATTGCGGTTCATGGTCGAGATTTAAAATGGTATCAGAGTTATAAATTCTCGGATGGTTAAAGTCGATATCCTTAGGACAATACGGCCGTGAACCGGTAGCAATAGCAGTTTTTTCGCCAGTGATAATTTCTTTAGAGCCGTCATTGCGGGTGATTTCAATGGTGTGAGCATCAATAAAGCTTGCTTCGCCATGAATCAACGTAACTCTGTTGCGATCGTAAAAGGTAGAACGAAGCCGGGTCTGACTATGAATAACGCCGCTGGCATGTTTCATAATGTCGGAAAAGGTCAGACTGCGGGATACGTGATTATCGGCGAATAACGGCGTGTTGTTATATTCAATTAAACGACTCACCGAATGCCGTAACGCTTTTGACGGGATGGTTCCCCAGTGCGTACAGCCTCCACCCACTGCATGATATTTCTCTATTACTGCGACCCGTTTGCCTGCCTTGGCCAGCTGCATGGCAGCACCTTCACCACCAGGACCGGTACCAATAACGATCGCATCAAATTGATAGTTGGGTTTAGCTGTTTTCTTTTTGGTTGTCATAATTGTGCGCTGTTCAACTTGCGTTAAGTGAATGAGTGGGAGATATCAAAATTATAGTAGCAAAAAATACTGATATGTTTAGGATTTTCTGCCGGACTATCGCTTTGAAGGGGTCTCTCTTCAGGTAAATGGGTTTTCCGGGATCTTATTTTTGGCTATTTGCTCTGCCAGTTTGCGCGCCGAACGGAATGTCAGCTCAAAAGTGGTACCCACACCAGGTGATGATTCAACCTTAATATCACCGGAAAAAGCCTGTTCAATCCAGACCCGGGCCATATGCAAACCCAGCCCGGTGTGTTCCTGTTGCCGTTTGGAGGTAACAAAGGGCTCAAAAATATGCGGTAATTCATCAGCCTTAATGCCCTTGCCGTTGTCGCGGATAGTCACCACCACATCACGACCACGGTATTCGCAGCTTAATTCCAGGCACGCTCCGGCCATATTCTCAAACGCATGATCGATAGCATTGCTAATAATAATCTGCACTATCTGGCTAAACGCGCCGGCATAACCGGTAAGGGTGATATGGTTTGGAAGCTTATTTTCGAGCCTTATGTTGTGCTTGTGCAGCATGCCGTGCATCGACTTGCAGAGGTCATCAAGGTGCTGGGCCACATTAAATGTATTGAGTTCATTATTGGCCCGTTCGAAAGTAAGGCGTTTAAAACTCTGAATCAACTCGATAGCCCGCTGATTATTACGCTGAGCCTGTTGCAAGGTTTTACCGGACTGCTCCAGGTAGTTGTCGAATGCCGACTTGGTCAGGCCGGTGTTCTTATTTTCTATCAAATTATCCAGTAACGACGCCTGACTGGAGAGTGCCAGCTGAGTCGCTCCTACCGGGGTATTAAGCTCATGGGCGAGGCCCGCCACCATAATACTCAACGATGATAGCTTTTTGGTTTCGGCCAGTTCATTAATAAGCGAAGACTGCCGCTCCAGTGTGGTTTTAAGATTGTCGCGTTCATGCTCCAGTTTCACACTCAGTTCGTTAACTTCACGTAGGTGCCGCGAGTACAAGGTTAGCAAAATCACACCTGCAATGCCTGTAGCAATAGCCAGTAACGCAGCCCGAAGCAGTGCCTGATTTTTAAGGCTACTTAGCACCAAGGGAGCGGTTTGAGTGATGACGACAATATCCTGCAAACTCGATTCGCTTTGATAAGGTGATGCAATAAGCTGTGCGGTATAGAGTTGATTGTTATCTTCAGCACCCTGCGCGAGGCCGTCATCCTCAATTAAGCGCGCCAGTTTGGGAAGGTCCGTCTCAATCCCTGTCGCTCCCAGTTTAAGATCGCTGCGCCATAGTTGGTTTTCATCCGGGTGAACTATCCAGCGGTCTTCACCGGCAGCTACCAATAACTGAATGTTTGTTTCACTTAAGGCAGCCACTTCATTCAGTAATGAGCGTAAATCAAAATTAATGACCAACAGGCCATCGCCCATGCTTGCTAAGCTGGCCTTGATTACGCCACGTAAAGTGGGTTGGAATGGCCACTCTACCTTGCCTTGCTCCACATTGAGGTCTATTTGAGAAATAAATACTTCATCGTCAGCCAGTGCGAGGCCGGCCTCAACATAGTAGCGGTTCCGTTTGTTTTGCAACTCGTCGGTGAGTACTACCCCTACGTTATTGTCGGCAGTTTTATTGAGTCTTACCTGCTCAAAGCCTTGTTCGTCAATCCAGCGAACCTGCAGAGTGTCGCTGTAAAGCTTAAACATGGAGATCATGGCAGGCTCAAGCTCAGCTTGCGTGGGGTTGAGCAACTCAAGTTCGTGGCGAAATAATCGGATTTGCGTTTCTACCAGACTGAGGCGGGTATTAATAAGCAGGGCTGCCTGGTCGATAAGCGCGCCCTGGCGAATTTCATAAGGCTGTTTTAATTCATTAAAGCGGTCAACGAAGGCTAATCGAAATACCAGAGCGCACACCAGCACAACAAAAAATAACCACAGATATCGCCAACGGGCCGGTATAAACAAGGTACTTCCTTCTTATTCAGGTTAAGTTTTAGCCAGCCAGTCTAACAGCTCGTCCATCGGCATGGGCTTGGCAAAATAATACCCCTGAGCATGCTGATATCCGTTCTCCATCAACAGCTGTCGCTGCTCCTCAGTCTCTACGCCTTCGGCAATAAGCTTAAAGGCAAAGCGCTCGGCAAGGCGGGCAATCATCTGTACTATGTGCAGGGCCTTGTCTTTATTCTCAGCAGTAAGATCGTTTACAAATTTCTGGTCGAGCTTAATGGTGGTAGCGGCCAGGTCGGCCAACTGCGACAGGGAGGAATAACCGGTACCAAAATCGTCAATGCTCACGCCAACGCCTTTATCGATAAAAGAGCGCAGTAGCGGGTTAATTACTGTGTAGTCTTCGGTGGCCTGGGTTTCGGTAACTTCGATATCCAGTAAGGAGGCATCAATTTCCTGTTCATCGATACAACGGTGAATTTCGTTAAAGATAATCGGGCTCACCACATCGCTGTTGGCGAGGTTAAACGAAACCGGTAGCGAGTAGCCCTCGGCTTGTAGGCGTTGAATCACTTCAATGGTTTTTGCTACTACCATCTCAGAAATTTCGAGGCTCAGGCCTGAGGCCTCGGCAATGGGAATAAACTCTGATGGCGGGCACAGGGTATTGTCCTCCATACGCCAGCGCAGCAAAGCTTCAAAACCAACCGGCTTGCCCGTTGCCAGATTAACTTTGGGTTGGAGTACCAAAAAGAACGCTTCTCTGGTAGTCAGGGCTTTCTTTAATGCAGTGAGAATGCGCATGCGATTGGCGAGTCGCTGAATAAGCGCATAGTCAAAATTATAAACATCTACGCCTGAACTACGGGCTTTGCCCAGTGCTGTATTAGCCAATACAAGCACTTCGGCAAGGCTTAAAGACTGGGTATCTTTAAAATCCATGGTGCCTACCTGGAATTGTAACTGGATATCCAGTTCATCCATTTCCATGGTGGTGTTACGAATGGCTCTGAGCTTATCCTCGCCTGGTTTGTTGTCGAGGGTAAAAACCACGGCAACGGTTTCTCTGTCCCACACGGCTAGCAGGTAATGCTTAGGGAGCTGCTCGTTAATGAATAAGCAGAATGCCTTAAACATTTTGGTGGCATAATCATGCCCGGCCATTATTTCTGCCGTGTCGTAATTGAGTAACCGGAACAGTACTAAGGAACTGTTATTAATATGATAGGTAGATTGCTGTCCCAGTTCTCTTGCCAGCCAGTTAAAGTTATGGATACCGGTGGGGGTGTCGAGGTAGGCTAACTGACTAAGCTTGTTCATCAATGCCTGATTAACAAAGCCAGAACTGATATTTTCGGCAAATGCCTGCAATAAATTGAGCTGGTTGCTATCCAACGCATGCGGCGAGTCAACCAACATCAGGTACTGTTTCTCATCGTGCTCGCTGGTATCAAAAAACAGCAGGGTAAAATCGTTTTCAAAGATATGTTGTTGTGTTTGCCACGCCTCGAATATAGCTTTTTCTACCCGTTGCTTTCTGTCTTCGTCGTAGATACTAAAGACATTTTCGAGCCTGGCATCAATCAATTCCCGAAAGTGACTACTTGCTGCCACAATGGGGGCGAGCTGCAAACTTTCGATGCCCGTTTTGACTATGCAAACGATGCCGCCGGTATTTGGCACATTAATAACCCGGGCAATTTCCTCTAATACCGTGTGTGCAAACTCTGCGGTATCCTGCCTGGCAGTGAGCGAGCGTGATGCGTCAACAATCATTTGCAACCCACGCCGGGCTATTTGGAGTTGCTGGGATATTTGCCAGGTTCTTAGATTACTGACTACAACGCTCTTGAGTTTATCCGCGCTCAGGTCGGTTTTGTTCCAGTACTCAGAAATGTTGTATTCGTTAATGGCTTTGTCGTGGGGTTTAACGCCAGGCTGGCCAGTAAGCACCACTATGCGTACCAGTTCGTCGCCAATAACGTTGCGTATGGTGTCGATAAGGTAAAAACCGGCGTCGTCAGTTTCCATGACAATATCCAGCAGGATCAGGCTGATGTCCTGCCGTTTGGATAAGATAGTTGCCGCAGATGCTGCAGAAGTAGCACGTAGTAGCTCTATTTTACGCCCTTTAAAGGATACCTCTTGTAAGGCTGATTCCAGCACGTCCTGGTAGGGCTGGTTATCCTCTACACTTAACACTACCCAGTTTTTTTGTGATGGCCCTGCGGTATCTTCCTCTGCGCTAAACTCAAACAGCTCGTTCATTCACTCTCCCTCACCTCCTGACTGTAGTCATATTCCGTGCAGTTTTGCGTTGAAATAAATATTGGGGGCTACAGGAATAAGTTTTGACGAAGATTGGGGAAGATCAAGTCAGGAAGAAAGAAGTTAGCGGAAAGTATAACGCACAGAAAGTGCGTGGTGGGCATAAACCCACCACGGGTAACGCGGATAATAGATTAACTAAAAGCAAATTCCATCTGGCTCAGCTTAAGCCACTTTTCTTTTTGCAGTAGTAAGGATTGCTTAAGCTCTTTGTATTTAAAGTCCAGCTCAAGCCGCTCCATGCTTTTCAGCAGGTGCTTTTTGCGCAACGCCATAATACGCTTTTTAGTGGTGTAGTAGTCGGTCATCTTCTGCATCAGCACATCATATTCGTGTTGCAGGGTTTGCATCACTTCTTCTGCGTTAGGCAGTTTAGACACCTTCTGGCTGGCATACTTTAATTGCATCGCCAGACGTGCTTTTTCAATACGCTCTTCGGGGCAGGTACGCAGGTTTTTAGTTAACCCCACATAAGAAAGCCCTTTAATCAGCCATTTGGTTGGATCGTACTGGTACCACTTAATACCGTTGCGGTAATCGTATTCAAAAATGTGGTGGTAGTTATGATATCCCTCACCAAAGGTGAACAGCGCAATAACGCCGTTGTCCCGGGCGGTGTTGGTATCTGTGTACGGACGGCTACCCCAGATGTGCGCCAGGGAGTTGATAAAGAACGTAACGTGATGAACCATGACCAGACGGAATACACCGGCAATCAGAATCATGCTCAGAACATCACCATTGATCCAGCCAAGTAATGCCGTAATACCAAAGTTTGCGGCTAATACGATAGCCAGATAGTGATTGTGTTGCCACATGACAACTTTATCTTTGAGTAGATCCTTACAGTTACGGTAATCACCGTAATTCTCGGCCTGATATTCGCGCAGCATCCAGCCCATGTGTGAAAACCAGAAACCTTTTTTAGCTGAATACGGGTCTTTATCGTTCACATCAACATGGCGATGGTGTACCCGGTGATCTGACGACCAGTGCAAAATACTGTTTTGCAGAGCCATGGCGCCGCCAATGGCCAGGAAAACTTTTACAACAGGATGAGCCTCGTAGGTTTTATGCGCCCACAGGCGATGGTAACCGGCAGTAATCGACATGCCAGTAACAAAAAACAGCACTACGGTAGTGATGATTTCAGTGGTATCAAATCCGTATGAGAATGCCCAGAATGGAACTCCTACAAATGCGATAAGTCCGGTCACCACAAAGACCAGCACATTAGTAACGATTAAACGTGGCTTATTCATTGATTTCTATCTCAGCTTACAACTGTACGCTAATTTAGCTTTAAAAGAGGTGTTTCGCAAGGGAAATACCGTTAAGATTAGTCTTAAGAATAAGCCATAGGTATCAGTCGGGGAAAGTCGTTGAGCCGTCAGGAACAAAAACAAAAAACCAGGCAAAATATAATAGCCGGGGCATTTCAGTTACTTAACGAAAATCGCACCCTGTCGGCCATCAGCCTGCGGGAAGTCGCCCGGGAAGCCGGTATTGCGCCAACGTCTTTTTACCGTCACTTTAAGGATATGGACGAACTGGGGCTAACCCTGGTAGACGAAGCGGGTTTAGCCTTGCGCCAGTTAATGCGCCAGGCCCGGCGACGAATTGCATCCGGTGGGGGCGTTATTGATACCTCTGTGGATACCTTTATGGAGTTTATCTCTGCCAACAGTAACGTCTTTCGTTTGTTGCTGCGTGAGCATACCGGCACGTCGGCCGCTTATCGCCTGGCGGTGTCTCGTGAAATTCAGCACTTCACCGACGAACTGAGCGACTACATCATTGAACAGCTGCGCATTCCCCATGACATTGCGGTGTTACAGGCAGAAAGCATGGTACGGCTGGTGTTTAGTGCCGGCGCCGATGCCCTGGAAGCCGACACCATTTTGAAAAATGACATCAGCGACAGGCTCAAGCGCCAGCTACGGTTTATTCAACTGGGCAGTCTGGCCTACTGGCAAACCATGCCAGAGGCCCAGACACAAAAGTCTTAAGCTTTGCGGGTGAGCAACACACCTGATTCCATGTGCTCGGTGAAAGGGAACTGATCAAACAAGGCAGCCCGGCTTACTTCATGGGTTGCCGATAGCGCTTCAAGGTTATCAACCAGCGTGTGCGGGTTACATGATATATAGATAATGTTGTCAAACTGACTGATCATTTGTGTGGTGGCGGGATCAAGCCCCGCTCGAGGCGGATCTACCAGCACCGTATTAAATTGCCGCTCAGCCAGCTCAATGCCTTTTAACCGTTCAAACTGGCGTTTACCAGCTAATGCCTCAACAAACTCCTCAGCAGATAGCCGGGCTATCTGGACATTATCAATCTGGTTGACTGCAATATTAAACTGCGCTGCTTCCACTGAAGGCTTTGCTATTTCTGTGCCCACTACATGATCAAAGTGTGCGGCCAGCGGAATAGAAAAATTTCCCGCGCCACAGTAAAGCTCCAGCAGATCGCCGGTTAACCCCTGGCTTTGCGCAATCGCCCATTCAATCATATGGGTATTCACATAGGCGTTAGGTTGGGTAAAGCTGTTTTCGATATGTTTAAACTGGTAGGTTTTTCCGTCGGCGGGTAATTCTTCAATAATAAAGTCGTCACCCAGGATGACCTTTTGTTTGCGGGCACGGCCGATAACGCTGACCTTAAACTCTTTATTCAATTCGGTACGCAGTGCTTCGGCCTGCGCCTGCCATTCGTCATCTAACTGGCGATGGTATAGCAGGCTAATTACACACTCCTGCGATAAGCCGCTGAGAAAATCGACCTGAAACAACTTTTTGCGCAGCACAGGGTTGGGCTTTACCAGCTCGATAATACGCTGCATTAACCGGTTAATGGTTTCTGATGCTGCCGGGAATTCATCTACCTGGTAGGGGGTCTTGGTTTCTTTATTAAACATAATGTAATAAAGGTCATCACCATCATGCCATACGCGGAATTCAGCTCGCATACGGTAATGCTGCTCCGGCGACGGGTAAACATCCAACGCTTGTTTATAAAAAGGGCTCAGCAGCGACGTTAAGGTGTCGACTTTTGCCTGAAGCTGGTCCTGATAGGTGATGGTAGTAGTTGGTGCTGTGCTCATTTTGTTCCCCGTACCGCATTTGCAGCGGCATTGTAGAGACTTTTCAAAAAACTTCCAATGTAGCGGCGTTAAGCTAATTATGTATTAAAATTAAACAATCCTCATTAACTGCCGATAACACTAGTGAGGTGTGAGAGGATTAAATTATGAGTGTGGATTCAATTCCTGCTGCAAAAGGTGGCCAGGCGACCGTTGAAAAGCCTGACGTTGCCCTTAAAAAGCAGCTTCAACAAGAAGGCTTGCGTCAGGCACGCGAGTTTCAACAAAGTAGTCAGGCAACACAAGTGACTGTGTCTCAAACCCGGGTGGGCAGTACCGTACTGGTGAGCTCCCTGGAACAGGAAGTTGTGTTAAACGAAAGACGCTTCGATAACCGACAGTTCGATAAGGCTGAGGAAAACAAGTCTGCCTTTGACTTTGAGAAGGTCGCTTCTAATGTGCTGAAGTTTGTTGGCGGTGTTGTGCGTGGTGCAGCGAAAAGTGGTGCAGATGAAGCGCAGCTTACCGATCTGCTTGGTCAGGCCCGCTCCGGCGTGGCCAAGGGCATTGCGCTGGCTGAAAAAGACCTGGCCGGGTTTATGAACCCGGAGATCACCGATGGTATTCGCAACAGTAAAGAAGCTATCGGTGAAGGTATCGATAACATCGAGAAAGAAGTCTTATCGCCGTTTCGCGGTACCATGGAAGTCGGCGCATCGTTATCTGCTCAGTATGCCCAGTCACAGTCAGGCGGGTTAAAGATAACCACCCAAGACGGTGACGAGGTAGAAATCAACTTTGGTCAGTCGCGTCAGTATCAGTACAGTGCCAGCGAACGGATAACGTCGTCGGCCAATAGTAATGGAGATACTAATGCGACTGCGGCGCCGCAAAGCGATGTTGTTGCCCAGCGCTCACTGAATGTGCAGTTCTCAGAATACCGTGGTATCAGTTTTTCTGTGCAGGGCGAACTGGACGATGATGAACTCGGCGCAATCTCTGATTTGGTTAAGCAAATTACTGATGTCAGCAAATCATTCTTTAAAGGAGATTTGGATACTGCGCTGGATAAAGCCCTGGATCTGGGATATGACGAAAAGGAACTGGCGGGTTTCGCATTAAAGCTTAACAGTCGTGAAGTTGTCAGCGAAAAGATCTCGGCTTATAAAGAAGTCAGTGATGGGGATTCATCAGAGCTTAAAAAATACATGCGTCCTATTAAAGAATACATGGACGAGCTGAAGTCATTAAATCAGTTACTCGATACGACGTTAAAAGACGGTGATGGATATAAAGAGTTGGTCACCGGTGTTATTAATCAGATGAAAGAGGTGCACGTGCCGGATGTGCTTTCGGCGATAAACCGCTTCCATTTATTTAATGGGCGTATCAACGCACTTAAAGCTGAATAAAAAAAAAGGCCCCTTAATAGGGGCCTGCTTATATGGGTTAGTCAGTGACTTTGTCTTTAGCCGGTCGGACCTTCAAAGTACGGTCCTGAAATACCGAATCATTAAACTGACCGATAATGGCCTCAACGTCACCATCGATGACTTCAATAAAACCATATCCTTTACGCTTACCGGTTTTCTTATCCTTCATTAACCGTACCGATTGAATACGAATGTGATCTTCAAAGTAAGCTTTTACTGCTGCTTCGTTGGCTTTGTAGGGAAGGTTACCTACATATAATGTAGAAACGTTATCAGACGAAGAGTCGGCGCTGTGATTAGTAGTGGGAGCAGAAGCCTGAGAATGACTTTGCTTATTCGTCCCTATAAAAGAAGCTATCCATGGTGTAACAATACCACTAATCAAAAGAGACAAAGCAACCATGGTAGGTGCCTGCCCTTCAAATGAAACCTGTTGAGTAATTACAAATCCTAAAACAGCCAGAACAAGACTGACTAAAAAACACTGCATTAAGCTGACTTTCATAATGCTACCTTAATAATTGTTATGAGAAAAAAGTGTCGGCTATCTAAATTTTACTCATTTATAACAAAATGAACAATATTGATTCACATATATAGACAAAAGAATAACTCTCCATATGCCTTTTGCTGTAAAAATAGACGCTTAACATCTATTTCGACAAAAAACCGTTAAAAAGACAAAAAAAGGCTTGATCAAAATAATCGGGTCTGTAGAATGCGCGCCAGTTTCGAGGGACACAGAGCAATAAGCGAAGACGTCCATCAACGCAAAAACTTAAAAAATAAATTAAGAAAAAGCATTGACATCGAAACTAAACAGCGTATTATACGCATCCCGCTTCGGCAGGTTCTAAAAAGAGCGCTGAAGCAAGCAAGGTAAAGTTTTTAAAACTGAGTGTGACGAAAGTCCTCCTTGCGCAGAAAGAGAAATCCTTTCTGCACTTAGTTCTTTAACAATTTATAACAAGACAATCTGTGTGGGCACTCATTAAGAGTGTCAACAACGACAATTCAAAATTTCGATATTTAATTGAAGAGTTTGATCATGGCTCAGATTGAACGCTGGCGGCAGGCCTAACACATGCAAGTCGAACGGTAACAGGATTAGCTTGCTAATCGCTGACGAGTGGCGGACGGGTGAGTAATGCTTGGGAACTTGCCTTCAGGAGGGGGATAACAGTTG
>NZ_PVNP01000020.1 GCF_002993365.1 Marisediminitalea alba | reverse complement strand
AACGCTGGAATTGTTCGCTATCGACTCTTGATATCACACGAGCAATCGTGTCATGAACGGGCAGTCCATTTTTGAAAAGCCCTTTCTCGCGAAACCAGTCAAAGTGTAAATCACCAAAATCTTCAATGTCTTCCCAGCCTTTGGCACCAGCGATGGAAGCACACACGACAAGGAATAAAATATCAGTGAATAAATGTGCCACCTTAGCTGATTGACGAGGATCTTCTAACTCACTAAAAAGCTGTTCAAATGCACCTGTACCCATGACTCTCTCCGCAAAAGAGAGTATAAGATCACAGTCACTAAATTTCGTCCAGTTGTAATATCTCTTGTTAACTCAGTTGGTCAATAAATGTTCGTGATCTTGCCCTGATAGAAGGCCGGCATCGCCGGTTTTTTTATGCCCGCGATATCCTTTTGTGATCACCGACAAGGGTTATACTTAAAATTAATGTAACTAATTTGTTACTTTGTGATTGAATTTGATTGACATAGATTGATATGGATGTATATTGATTTTTATATTGATGGTTACATGCAATATAAAGCCAAATTCGATTTATTGATTTCACAGGACACTGTTATGCCGTATCAGCCGGATGAGTATCAACACGTAAAGTATTTATGGGAAGATCACATTGCCGATGAGCTAAGCCCCGTCGATAACCTGGTCTACCGCTCAAACAAGCTGGGAGAAGATCAGCGCATCACCAATACCGGGGGCGGTAATACCTCGGCTAAATTGATGGAAACTGACCCACTCACCGGCGAGCAGGTTGAAGTATTGTGGGTAAAAGGCTCCGGCGGTGATTTGCGCACATCCACCCGGGAGAACTTTTCTTCACTGTACGAAGGCAAGCTGCAGGCGCTGGATGAGGTTTATCAGGCTTATCCTGATAAAGGCTACAAATCTGCCGGCGAAGACCGCATGGTGGGCATGTTTAAGCACTGTAACTTTTGCCTGAATCCGCGTGCCTCATCCATAGATACGCCGCTGCACTCCATGATTGATGAGAAACATGTTGATCACCTGCATCCCAATGCCGTGATTTCGGTGGCGTCCTGTAAAGATCAAAAAGCGCTTACAGAAACCATCTGGGGCGGCAAGCTGGCTTATGTGCCCTGGATGCGTCCGGGCTGGGAAGCGGCCAGACTCTGTGAAGAAACCTACGAGGAAAACCCGGATATCGTGGGCATTCTGTTGGGACAACATGGTCACACCAACTGGGCCGGTGAGAGTAAGAGTTGTTACGAAACCTCGCTCTGGGTGATCGAAACGGCTGCCCGTTACATTGAAGAGCATGACAAAGGCGAGATGACTTTTGGCGGGCAAAAATACGCGCCACTGGATGAAAACAGCCGCACCCGCCTGCTAACCGAATTCCTGCCGGTTGCCAGAGGCATGATTTCCACCAAGGTAAAATTTATCGCCACTGTGCAAACCGACGACGCTACCTTACGTTTTGTAAACAGCGCGGATGCGCCAAGACTGGCCGCACTGGGCACCTCTTGTCCGGATCATTTTCTGCGTACCAAAATTAAACCATTACTGGTGGATTTTGATCCGCAAAATGACGATTTCGAACAGCTGGTCGACAAGTTTAAAGCGGGCTTGCAGCAATATCGCGAAGACTACATTGCTTATTACGAAAGCTGCAAACACGAAGATTCTCCGGCTATGCGTGACCCCAGCCCCACGGTTATTCTTATTCCTGGCATCGGCATGATTGCCTGGGGTAAAAACAAGAGTGAGTCGCGGGTGACGGCCGAGTTTTACAACTGTGCCATTGAGGTAATGCGAGGTGCTGAAGCCATCTCTGAATACACAGCGCTGCCTGCACAGGAAGCTTTTGATATTGAATACTGGGCGCTGGAAGAGGCCAAACTGCAACGTATGCCGGCAGAAAAATCGCTGGCTCGCGATGTGGTAGTGGTGATTGGCGCCGGTGACGGAATCGGAAAAGCGACGGCCCACCGCGTTGCCAGGGAAGGCGCCCATGTGGTGTGTGCGGATCTGAATTATACCAATGCTGAGAAAACCGCCGCCGAGCTTACCGAGATTTACGGTCAGGGCATTGGCGTGGCAGGTTCGGGGATCTCAGCCTGTGGACCGGCAATCGCCTTACAGGTAGATATCACCAAGCGCGAAACCGTTGAGGGCTTGTTCTCGCAGGTGCTGCTGGCGTACGGCGGCATTGATAAAGTGATTGTTACCGCGGGTGTGTTTGTAGCGGAAGGCGCAGACATGGCCAAGAACGACCAAATCTTTGATTTAAGTTTTGGTGTGAATGTTAAAGGCGGTTACGTGGTGGCCTCTGAAGCGCAGAAAATCTGGCAGAGCCAGGGGCTTAAAGGCGCTATGGTACTTACCACCAGTGTTAACGGCGCGGTCTCCAAGAAAGGCTCGCTGGCTTACGATACCAGTAAAGCTGCGGCCAACCATCTGGTGCGGGAGCTGGCCGTTACGCTTTCGCCGCTTATTAATGTGAATGCACTGGCGCCGGCAACTGTGGTGCAGGGCAGTAACATGTTCCCTCGTGACCGGGTGATTTCATCGTTAACCAAATACAACATTGCGTTCAGCGCCGATGAGTCAACCGAGGCACTACGCAATAAACTGGCTGAGTTTTATGCTCAGCGCACCCTCACTAAGCAGCCCATAACGCCGGACGACCAGGCCGAAGCTGCGTACCTGCTGATTTCAGGGCAGTTAAGTAAAACCACCGGGCAGGTGATCAGTGTGGACGGTGGTCTGCACGAAGCCTTCTTGCGATAGGAGTAACCGACTATGTTAAGACGCATCGATGAAGCACTGATTAACCGGGCGAATCAGTCACTACTCAACGAACTTGAGGCTGACTACGCGGCGCTGGGCGATAAGCTGGCGCGGCAGAATATTGATATTGAAGCCATCACCCGCAGCGCGGCAGATTTTCAGATTGCCGTACCGTCCTGGGGCACAGGTACCGGCGGTACCCGCTTTGCGCGTTTTCCTGGCACCGGCGAACCACGTAATATCTTTGAGAAACTCGAGGATTGTGCCGTGATCAATGAGCTTTCGGGGTGTACCGACAGCGTGTCGCCCCATTTCCCCTGGGACAAAGTGGATGATTTCAGTGAGCTCAAACAAACGGCCGATGAGTACGGGATAAAATGGGTTTCCGTAAACTCCAATACTTTCCAGGATCAGCCTGGTCAGGAACACTCCTACAAATACGGCAGTCTGAGTAACACCAGCAAGGAAGCCCGTGAACTGGCTATTCAACATAACCTCGACTGCATCGGCTATGGCCAGCAGTTAGGCGCGAAAAGCCTCACGGTATGGGTTGGCGACGGCTCTAATCATCCTGGCCAGCAACATTTCCAACGCGCGTTTGAACGTTACCTGGCCAGCATGGAACAAATCTATAAAGGCCTGCCGGATGACTGGGAAATGCACATTGAGCATAAGATGTTCGAACCGGCATTTTATTCCACCATTATTCAGGACTGGGGCTCCAACATTCTGGCTGCCATGCAGTTAGGGCCTAAATGTAAGTCGCTGGTCGATTTGGGTCACCATGCGCCAAACACCAATATTGAGATGATTGTGTCGCGCCTGATCCAGTTCAAAAAGCTCGGTGGCTTTCATTTTAATGACAGCAAATATGGCGACGATGATCTCGACAGTGGCTCATTACATCCCTATCAGCAGTTCCTCATTTTTAATGAGCTCGTTGATGCTGAATACCGTAAGGAGCAGGATTTCAATCCCGCCTACATGCTCGACCAGTCACATAACGTAACTGATCCGGCCGAAAGCCTGATTAACTCTGCCATCGAAGTGCAGCGTTCCTTTGTTAAAGCGTTACTGGTTAATCGCGAGGCGCTTTATGGCTATCAGGAAGATAACGACGCGCTAATGGCGTCGCTGGAATTAAAGAATGCCTTTAACCTGGATGTGTCGCCCATACTGGCTATGGCCCGTTATCGCAAAGGCGCAGCAATTAACCCGCTGGCGGTGTACCGCAGCAGTGGTTATCGCAGCAAAATGGCTGAGTTACGCCCACGGGATCCAAATGCCACCGGCTCAGGTATTGTGTAACCGTGTTTCCAAGCCAGCCTGATTGCCCTGTTAACCCAACGGCACGGCAGTCAGGCGACTTTTCTCCGGTTATTCAACGGTTTCACTGAGACATTAGGCGCATACTGCCGCAGGCGTCAAAATTTCCGGTATCCTTAGCGTTGTATCAGATGTAACCAAAGTCAGCCCATTCGCGTTATTTAAAAGGGGAGCCGTTAATGCGATTGAACCAATGTTTTAATTTTCATGATTTCAGAAAGCTGGCGCAAAAGCGACTGCCTGGCCCCATCTTCAACTATATCGATGGCGGCGCCGACGATGAAACCACCTTGCGTCGCAACAGCGATGCATTCAGAGAATGCGATCTTATCCCCCGTGTGTTAACCGGTGTGAAAGATATCGATCTGAGCGTGGAAGTGATGGGTCAGAAGCTCGACCTGCCGGTGTATTTATCGCCCACCGCATTACAACGCTTGTTCCACCATCAGGGAGAGCGCGCGGTAGCCGCTACGGCCGAAAAGTTCGGCACCATGTTTGGCGTGTCGTCGCTGGGCACGGTAAGTATGGAAGAGATTGCCCGCCAATACGATACCCCGCAGGTTTATCAGTTTTATTTTCACAAAGACAGGGGCCTGAACCGGGCCATGATGGAACGGGCTAAAGAGTCCAACATCGAAGTAATGATGCTAACGGTAGATTCCATTACCGGTGGCAACCGGGAGCGGGATCTCAGAACCGGCTTTTCCATTCCGTTTAAACTCAACCTGGCCGGATTATGGCAGTTTGCCAGCAAACCTGCCTGGGGGATTAACTATATCACCCACGAGAAGTTCTCTTTACCGCAGCTTGAAGCGCACATTGATATGGGCGGCGGCAGCAGTTCTATCGGCGATTACTTTACCAATATGCTCGACCCTTCTATGAACTGGAAAGACGTAGAAGAAATGGTGAAATTCTGGGACGGCCAGTTTTGCTTAAAAGGGATCATGAGTGCCGATGATGCGCGCCGTGCCGTAGACATTGGCTGTACCGGCATTGTTATCTCTAACCACGGTGGCCGGCAACTGGACGGCTCTCGTAGCTCATTCGATCATCTGGCCGAAATTGTTGATGCCGTGGGTGATAAAATTGATGTGATTTTCGATAGTGGCGTTCAGCGCGGTACTCACGTGTTAAAAGCGCTGGCGCTGGGAGCAAAAGCGGTGGGTCTGGGCCGTTACTATTTGTATGCTCTGGCGGCCGCTGGTCAACCTGGCGTAGAGCGGGCCATGCAGCTGATGGTGGCAGAAATAGAACGGGATATGCGCCTGATGGGCTGCAGTAAAATCAGTGAGCTTAATCGCCACCACGTCCGCTTTAGATAATCTGTTACAAATTAAGCACCTGAACTCATAACCGGTGAGTATTGGCAAAGCGGTTTAAGTGGTAAGCTGATGCTTTGCCTATTGCCATTGGACGGAGCCAAAATGAAAACTCGCTTGCAGCTTGGCGGTATTGCCGCAGTAGTCTGTGCGCTGTGTTATATCATTGGTTTTACCATGATACTGGTTGTCATGCCGGACATTAATATTGATGGCGAGCAGCGTCTGCAGGCCATTCTCTCAGAACCTCGCCTTATTCAGAGTTGGTACTTTATTATTTTTGTGGTGTTTGGCGTGGCGTTGCTGTTGCTAAACCGCAGCCTTTATCGCCCGGCGGGCGAGGAAAGTGGCCAATGGCAACTGATAGGCGCGCTGATAGGATACGTTTGGGCCGCTTACGTGTTTGCTATCGGCTTTATTTCGGTGCTTACCATCGAATATCTTACTTACCTGACACCCACCCAAACCAATGAAACCTGGCCGGCTATCCTGGCGATTCAGACGGGCCTTGGCGATGGCGTAGAATGGATTGGCGGTATCTGGATGCTGGTGATTAATATTAGCCTGTACTGCCGGCGAAGTGTGCCACGATCCTTAAGTGTTGCAGGAGCCATAACGGGCCTGATTGGTATGTTAACCGTTTATCCGCCATTAGCCGCTGCAGGCGGCGTCTTCGGATTGCTGCAAATTGGCTGGTTTTGCTGGCTGGGCCGCTTATTGTTAAAGCAGAAAATGCCCGTACTACCAGCTTAGTAACACGCGGTAATGCGTGGCGGATTGCTCAATACTGACTTGCCAGTGCATTACCGACGCAATCCGCTGCACCAGATACTGGCCGTGCCCCAGACCCTGATAATAGGGCCGTGAAGGCGATTCGGTCAGCGGGTTTTCAAACACCAGATGTGCTGACTGCACATAAATCCGCATACCGCCTCCACCGCCGTGATAAAAGCCGTTGTTAATCAGGTTCTGACACAACAAAGTGATTAAGTAGGTGTTGCCTGGCAGGGTAAAATTGTCGGGCAGTTCTATGTCGGCATTAAATGCCTGGTCGGGATAAATCTGGTACAGCGCCAGTAACTGCTTTTCAAGAACGGGCAGTAATTTAACCTCGCTGAACTGCAGGTTTTCCTTACGCGCCAGTGCCAGCAAGACTTCTACGGTTTGCTGTAAGGTATTGGTAGCCTGCTCAATTAACTGGCGCTCGGCCGGATCGCTTATGAGGTTGTCATTGATTGCCAGGGTATTCTTCAGCAGTGTGATGGGAGTCCGCAATTCGTGGCTCACATCACGGGTAAAATCCCGCTCTCGTTGCCAGGCTTCCTGAAGTTCAGAATAAGTATTCTTGAACGAATTCGCCAGTTCGCCAATTTCGTCCTGGCGACGTTCGCCGCTAATCTGGCAGGGCGAGTCGGGCGACTGCCGTTTAATTGAAACCGACAGGCGCTGGATAGGCTTGGCCAGTCGCGAGGCCAGAAACCAGGTGCTGAGAATCGCCAGGATGAGTGCCGCCGCCGATACGCTAAACAGGAAAACCTGGTAAATGCTGGCAAAGTTAGCCAAAGGCAGGAGCTCATTGGCCTGCACCATAACGCCCCGGGCCGGGATATCAGGCAGTGTAAAAGGCTGAAAGTAAACTGCCTCCTGCCCGGCAACCGTAGCAACATTATCGCCATAGGTGCTCGGTGTGAGCTTACCGGGGAGCTCGCTGTCGTGATTAATAATGGTATATGCCGCGGAAGAGGGAGACAACACACTCAGTTGGCTGTTGTCTGCCCAGCTGTTTTCAAGCTGCGTAATTTCCATGCTCAGTAAATGGGAGGCAACAATGTCCTGGGTCACCTCCATAAACAGCATACTGAGGCGGGTATAAAATAAGCCAATGATTAGCACCAGGGTTCCAAACGCAATAAACAACTGCGCCTGAATGCCTTTAAACTTCATTGTCATTCAGTCCCTTTAGCTGATAACCCACGTTACTGATGGTGTGCAACAGGGCCCGGCCGCTGGCTTGTTCCAGGGCTTTGCGTAACGTATACATGTGCGATTTCAGCGCGTTACTTTCAGGCGGGTCGTCGGCCCAGATATGACTGATCAAGTCTGAACGACTTACCGGATAAGGATAGTCACAAAGCAGTTTATGCAGGATCTTAAAGCCGATACCGGTTACCGGAATAACGGTGTTTTGCCAGTTGACGGTCATGGCCCGGGTATCCATGGCCAGCGATCCCTGGGTTACGGTAGTGTCGGTGTGCAGTTGCGGACGTCGTGCCAGCGCTTCGCAGCGCAGTGCTAATTCGCGTAAATCAAAAGGCTTAGTGAGATAGTCGTCGGCGCCCTGACCAAAACCTTTGGCTTTGTCGGTAAAGGCATCACGAGCAGTGAGCATTAACACCGGCACCACTTTGGTGGCTTCTGCCTTTATGCGCTTACACACTTCCAGACCGTCTATATCAGGCAGGTTCAGATCCAGAATGATAACGTCGAACTGACCGTTTAACGCCTGCTGAACACCCTGTTTACCAGTGGCAGCAAAATCGACCAGCCAGCCGTGGCCTTCCAGAAAATCAACAATCTGCCGGGCAATGGCCAGGTTGTCTTCGATTAATAAAACAGAAACTGATGTTGCCACAGTCCGGCGTCCTTTAAGTCTGTTGCTCTAGTATGTTACGCAAACCTTAGCGTGGCAACGGTCAAGGCAGGGTGAAAACCCGCTAATTGTCAGGTCGGATGTTTTAACGCTTGTATTCAATGCTGATTTTACTATCATTTTGAGCATTATCAGGCTAATCAGAATCAGCGCGTGACCACCTACTTATACGTTGGCAGCAGTACCGAAAAACAGGACGTTGACGAGCAGGCTCAGTCCTTAATCAACAAGTACCCTCACGATATTGTGGTGCGCGAGCCTAATGTCGATCCCGGCGCAAAGCCCAAACTCAACCGGCTGTTAAAGCGCTTAAAGCGGGGGGATCGGCTGATTATTCACGATGTGTCCAGGCTCGGGCGCAGCATTCGGGCGGTTGCGGCGGTTACTGCTGACCTTGAACGACAGGGTATTATGCTGATTGTTGATAATCTGGAGTCGGTAGCCGGCCCGGCACCGAATATTTATGCGTTGATTGCCAGTGCCGCGCAAATAGATAAAGACCTGCTGACCGACCGGCAGGCCATTGGTATAGCCAAAGCCCGGGCTAAGGGTAAGTACAAAGGCCGTAAAGCATTGCCGGCAACGATTATTAACAAGGCCAATAAACTGATTGCTAAAGGCATGAAGAAAACAGAGGTCGCCCGGCAGCTTAATATTGGTGAATCTACTCTGTACAAGTACCTTGCCGCCCAACGTCACAAGGGCTAGCGGAAAGCAGACCCGTCGGTAAGCTTTCAGCCGGTTATTTTCTTTCAGCCATCTCGTTTTTAAAATTCTTCACTATACTTAGCCACTGTGAAGTGCAAAGCATATCTATTCCTGAACTTTATTGTTGAGCGGTCTGGAATATAAAAATCCTGTTGATTATTAAAGGACCCGGACATGTTTCGAAACGCCAATTCTTCAGCGCCATTACTACGGCTGTACAGCATTGTTTTTCTGTTTGTTTTAAGCGGAGTGACGCAGGCTGCCTATATTACGGTTGATGAAGCCGGTATGGATGCTATATATGCCCAGACCAGCTTCGCAAATACGCCGGTTGATATCCGGCTGGGCAGCGCCATTGAGCACGTTGACCCGGGCTTGCTCACCCTCGACTCCGCCGCTAAATGGAGTGCGCTGACCTCAGCCCATTACGGTTCAGCGACAACGGTGAATTTCTGGTTTCTCGATAATATTACCTGGTGCGGTAATAACTTCATTTTTTACGTTGGCTGTGGCGAAACGCCGGGCAACGATTTTGTGGTTGAATCGGCCTATGCCGATAGCTTGTTTAACGCAGAGTTACTTGCCCATGAACTCGGCCTGCCTCACAACAGTGGCAGTAACAACCTGATGGATGCGTTTTTAAATGGTGGTACGGATTTAAGCAGCGCTGAAGTGGCAACCATTATGAGCAGCCCACTGGTGCAGTTTGATAATACGGGGTTCTTTATTGACGTTTTACCGGTATTAGTGGTGGCGGTAGCAACTCAGGTGGATGCACCGGCAGTAAGCGTTTTATTACTGCTGGCGTGTTTTGCAATGGGGTACCGGCGCCTTCGCTATGGGCTCAAATCCGGCATTTCAGGTATGCCGTTAGCCGTAAGATGAGTCTGTAAAGGCAATCTGCGGCGGGCTTCTGGCCCGAAGCCGCAAGTGGGTGAAAAGAGGTAATGCCATGCACAGGGCTATTGTTTTGCAGGAAACTGCGCCACCTGAATCGATTGAGTTGCTCGGCGGCCTGATCAATGTGATGAGTGATACTCAGAAAGGTGATGAACAATCTGTCACCGTACAGGAGAGTGCCGGCGCTGGTTTTGGTCCGCCGCCCCACAGCCATCCCTGGTCGGAAACCTTTTATGTGATAAGCGGCGCTGTGGATTTTATGCTCAACGAAGATGGTTATCACTGCGGCGCCGGGGCTATGGTTTACATTCCGGCGGATCAGGTTCATGCCTTTCAGTCTTGTGCTGAGGGCGTAAAGATGATCGAATTTACCGGCCCTGGCAGTCAGGCGCTGGATTTGTTTCGCTCCCTGAGTGCGTTTCTCAAACAGGCATCACCGGACGAACTGGATAAAGTGCGCTCGATTTTTTCTCAGCATGGTGCGACATTGCATATCTGAACCCGCCTACACCGGGACTGCTGTGACAAGACGTCAGTATTCCCGGTAGTCCTCTCTTTGATGCAAATCAGTGTCTTCGGCGCGTAATCTTTGTACGGTATCTATACTCATAGATGGCATGCAGGTGCTGAGCACATAACACTACGCCCCTGCTTTGTACTGCCTTTGTCTTACATGTACGGGAGTAATCATGACCGATATACAGCAATCCAAATGGCACGCGCTAACCGCCGACGAAGCGATTACCCAACTCGAAACCACCCGCGACGGCCTGAGCCAGGAACAGGTTAGCCAGCGACTCTCAAGCTGTGGGCCAAACAAACTGCCTGAGGCGCCACAGGCCAGCACGCTGGCGCGCTTTCTTAAACAATTTGCCAATCTGCTGGTTATCGTGCTGATGGTGGCCGGCATTCTGACCGCATTTTTACAGTACTGGATAGACACGGCGGTGATCTTTGCGGTGGTGATTGTTAACGCCCTGATTGGCGTGGTGCAGGAAGGCAAGGCCGAAAAAGCCATGGATTCAATTCGCCAGATGCTGGCCTTAAAAGCGGCGGTGATCCGTAATGGTAAGCGTCGCACTGTGGCGGGTGAAGAACTGGTGCCCGGTGATGTGGTGTTGCTGGAAGCCGGAGATAAAGTGCCAGCTGATATCCGGCTGCTTAGCAGTCACAGCCTGGCGGTTCAGGAAAGTTTGCTAACCGGTGAATCACTGCCGGTGGAAAAAGGTACAAGCAAGGTGGAAGAGGGAGCAGCGCTGGGCGATCGTCAATGTATGGCATTTAGTGGCACCAATGTTACGTCTGGTCAGGCAACCGGGGTAGTGGTGGCCACCGGCGCTCATACCGAAATTGGCCGCATTGGCGGCATGTTGTCGGGGGTTCAGAAGCTCACTACACCGCTGGTGGAACAAATGGACGTGCTGGCTAAGTGGATCACCGGCTTTATTCTGACCGTGGCGGTTATCCTGTTGGTGGTTGGCACTCTGGTACTCAATCAGCCGTTTACTGAGCTCTTTCTTGCGGTGGTGGGCTTGTCTGTCGCCGCCATTCCGGAAGGGTTGCCCGCAGTACTGACCATTACCCTGGCCGTCGGCGTGCAGGCCATGGCCAAACGCAGCGCTATCGTACGGGTATTACCGGCTATTGAAACCCTTGGTTCTGTGTCCGTGATCTGCTCCGATAAAACCGGTACGTTTACCCGCAACGAAATGATGGTGGTCAGCGTACAAACCGCCGCCAATGACTACGATGTGGATGGCGAAGGTTATGCGCCCATTGGCGACGTGTTATTTAATGATAAACCGATACATACCGCTGAGCAGCCCTTGTTGCAGAAAGTTGCCCGGGCATGCGCACTGTGTAACGACGCTGAGATTCACCATCGTGATGACAACTGGAGTTTCGAGGGCGATCCTATGGAGGCGGCGCTGGTAAGCTTTGCCAGTAAGGCCACTTTTGATGAGGGCGAGGATTTTAAAGCGCGCTGGCGGCGCACCGATGTACTGCCATTCGACTCTACCACCCAGTATATGGCCACACTCAATCACGACCACAACGGCCACGGAATCATTCTGGTGAAAGGCGCGCCGGAAGTGGTATTGAAGTTATGTCGGGTACAACAAACGGCACAGGGCGAGGAACAATCCATCGATTTAACCGCGTGGCTCGATAAAGCGGAGGCGCTGGCCCGAAAAGGTCAACGTGTACTGGCTGTGGCTTCTCGCAGTGTGCCTGCTGATCATACCGTTCTGAGTGCCACGGATTTGCAGGATTCGCTTTGTCTGCTGGGGCTGGTAGGGCTGATAGATCCTCCCAGACAAGAAGCCATTAGCGCCGTGCAAACCTGTCTGAATGCAAGAATTCAGGTCAAGATGATTACCGGCGACCATGCGGTGACCGCTCAGGCAATTGGTAAACAGCTGGGCTTAACGCATACCGACAAGGTGCTAACCGGTACGGAGCTCGATGCCCTCAGCGATGATCAACTCAAAGAAGCGGTGCAGCATACCGATGTGTTTGCCCGCACTACGCCTGAGCACAAGTTACGTTTGGTGATGGCGCTGCAGTCACTAGGGTTGACAGTCTCGATGACCGGTGACGGCGTAAATGATGCACCATCGCTTAAACGCGCCGACGCCGGTGTGGCCATGGGCCTTAAAGGCAGCGAAGCGGCTAAGGAAGCGGCCGAAGTGGTACTGGCAGACGATAATTTTGCCTCCATAGCGGCGGCGGTAGAGCAGGGCCGTACCGTGTATGCCAACATCAAAAAAGTGGTGAGCTGGACGCTGCCTACTAACGCGGGTGAGGCGCTAACCATCATTGTTGCACTGTTGGCGGGGTTGCCATATCCCATTACGCCGGTGCAGATCTTGTGGGTCAATATGATCACGGCGGTTACGCTGGGCATGGCGTTAGCCTTTGAACCCACTGACGCGGCGACCATGAAAAAACCACCACGACCACGTGGACAGGCACTTATTCAGCCTGCGCTGGTGTGGCAGATTATGCTGGTGGGCACACTGTTTTTCCTGGCGGTATTTGGCATTTATCAGTACGCCATTAAAGCCGGGCATGATGTGGAGTATGCCCGGACACTGGCGATGAACATGTTGGTGGGCCTGGAGATTTTTTACCTGTTCTTTGTCCGTACCATGAACCTGCGTTCAATCTCCTTAGCCGGGGTAAAAGGCACCAAAGTGGTGTGGTCGGCCGTCGGTGTGGTAGTGGTAGCTCAGTTGGCCATTTCTTATATTCCGATACTACAAACCGTGTTCGGTACGCATTCACCCTCATTAATCGACAACCTGGTGATAGTGCTAACCGGCTTTGCATTGCTCATAGTGCTGGAGATTGAAAAAGTCGTGAGGCTTACGCTTTATCAGCGAAAACGTTAGCCGCCGCGTGGACAGGCACTCATTCAGGCTGCTCTGGTTGCAGATATAAGTGCCTGTCCACTAACTTCACTGGAAGTTGAAAAGGTTATAGGCCGTACGCTATACCAATGAAAACGTTAATAGTGGTAGCCAAGCAGGTTAATAGCCGCCTCGTGGACAGGCACTCATTCAGGCTGCTCTGGTTGCAAATATAAGTGCCTGTCCACTAACTTGTCCCTAAATGGGCTGGATGTTGAAAAAGTTATCAGGCGTAAGCCATATCAATGAAAACGTTAATAGTGGTAGCCAAGCAGGCTAATGTCTTTTTGAAAGTGCCTGTCCACTAACTCGGCTAACTCATCCGAATAGTAGCGGCGATAAGTCTGTCGGTCCGTGGCCTTACGCTTGTGAGGCAGCGTTGCAGTCGGCAGGTTTAATTGCTCACAAATGGTATTGAAATCATCCTGTAGGTTTTCGTATTTGGCGATAAAATCCATACACAGATTGCCCTGCAGATCGGTCAGATAATCGGTTTGTAACTGCATGGAAGTATCGATGTGATACTGATAGGGGCGTTCAGGATCGAGCTTGTAACGCATAAAGCTGTCAAAGTCATCAAAGCCCGCTGCCAGGTGCGGCCGTTCACGTTTGATGTGGTGATAGGAACTCACCTGCAAATCCCACGGGTTGCGCACGAAAGCAAATTTGTACAGGCCGGCAAAATATTCCGCCGGTAACATTTCTTTGGCGGCAATCACTTTACTGTGGCGTGGAAAGCGGCAACCCAGTTTATGCCCACAGAGCTGACTCAGCTTATTTACGATAAATTGCGGCAAACCGTAACGGGCGTCCCAGCGATAGCGTGACAGCGCATCGCGCACGCTGGTACCGCCGGTTTTTGCAATATGTACAAAAAGGAACTGATGTTTGTGGGAAAGCAGCATGGATATTGTTGATCGTCATAAAAATGTTTCATTCAAACAATACGATATCAATATGACATATTAAGGACAGTCACATTAGTCGCTATGAATCCACAGATAAAGGAACCACCACTCACACACCCGACCGAGAAACGTGGACAGTCACTCCGGGGGAAATGTGGACAGTCACTCAGGGAGAGTAAGACTGAAGCTAATGAGAATTATGGACATTCACTCAGGCAACTGACTATTTTGGTGTCGTACTCGGGGAGTGGTGGCGTTGAAGTCATTACCAATCATCTCGTGCAGGGTCTGGTTAACGCTGGTATTAAGGTGGAACTTCTGCTGCTGAAAGCTCGCGGTCCGCATATTGATAAGCTGCCAGAGCATCCCGGACTTACGGTAACTAAACTCAATGCCAGCAGCGCTATACTGGCAGTGCCGGAGTTGGTGAGGTATCTGAAAAAGCATCCCAATCGGCTGCTGTTTGCGATTAAAGATCGCGCGGTTCAGGCGGCTTCGATAGCCAATAGGATAAACCGTTGCAAAGGCCGGGTGGTGGGGCAGATACACACCAATATGCTCACCGGGCTGGCATCCCGCAACGGTATGATGGTCAGGTTCAGGTTTGCGTTGATGCGGCTTTTATACCGTTATTTAACCGGTGTTATTGCGGTGTCGCAGGATGCGGCGAGTGCGCTAGAAACTATTACAGGTTTACCCGACGCGCGGATAAAAATACTGCCTAACCCTGTTATTACCCCGGCAATTGCTGAGAAATCGGCCGCTGCGCCAGTTCATCCCTGGTTAACAAATAAAGAGTGCCCGGTGGTTGTGGCGGCAGGGCGATTGTCCTCACAGAAAAACTTTGCGTTGCTTATTCGGGCGTTTGACTTACTCAGACAGCGGATACCATTGAAGCTAGTTATTTTCGGCGAGGGGCCGCAGCGCGGTGAGCTCGAAGCCTTGTGCGCTGAACTGAGCATTTCAGAACATGTATCCTTATTTGGTTTTGTAGAAAACCCGTACGCTGAAATGAAGCGTGCCGACCTGTTCGTGTTGTCGTCTGACTGCGAAGGCTCACCAACAGTGCTCACAGAGTGCCTGTCCATGGGCATCCCCTGTGTAGCAACTGATGTCGGGGATGTTGCCCAAACCCTGCAAAACGGCCGGGTAGGGCGAGTGGTGCCCTGTAATGACACTCAGGCCCTGGCCGACGCTATGCAGGCTGCTATGAAGTCACAACTAGCGGGCCAAATACTTGTGGATGCGGTGAGCCAGTTTCAACAAGACACAGCTGTGAGTGCTTACATTGAGCAATTGTCCAGATGGCAGGAAACGGGGCCTGCGCGCTAAAAGTGGCCACCTGTGAAGCATTTCTACATGCAGCTTCGTTAATATATTGCTAATTGTTATTTAAATGTTAATGAAATGTTTGTCTGGATGTGGTTAACTCTGCCCTAAGCTGATATCACTAATATCGAGGGCAGCATGTATTTTTCTGTAGAGCATTCATTGGAGCGCCTTGCTGTCTTTGCATCCTATACGGAATGTGATGGCTGCGAAGACGCTGAACTTACCCGACAGCTGATTGACGGACTGTTGATGAGTGGCGTGCATGTGGAATTACTGCTGCTCAACAGCAAGGAGCACTCGTCCTGCCGTTTACCGGCACACCCGCATTTAACCATTAAAACCCTGCGAGCCAGCAGTGTATGGCTGGCGGTGCCCGAATTAAAGCGTTATATGCAAAGTCATCCCGGTGAAATTGTTCTGGCGGTGGACGATCAGTATATCCAGGCTGCCTCCATGGCTAACCTGTTGTCGGGTTTACGCGGCAACGTTGCCGGGTTAATGCATAATACCAACTGGGGCACATCGCACAGCGGCGTAACGCCTCGCCTGCGCTCCGGGCTGATGCGCTTACTTTATGGCTACACCTCGGGCGTGATCACCGAATCGGCGGATACTGGCAGAACACTGGAGCTGATGTGCCGGTTACCGAAAGCCCGAATCAAAATGCTTGCCCAACCCTGCCGCCAGGATGTGGCTATCAGCGGCTGTATTGAGCTACTTACCGAATGGCAATGCTGTGGTGTGTGCAGCGTCAATTCCGGCCGCTACTTAAGTGCTTAACCTCTGGTGCTATTTCTGGCAGACTGGCTAACAGGCTTTAATTAATCCAGATGTGAGTAGATGGAACGACCGCTGTTAAAACATATTCGCAACCATGAAGCGTTGTTTTTGGAAATTGCCCGTTTGCGAGACCTTGCTATTGAGCAGTCAGGGCTCGGCAACTATGAATTCAGTAAGACTCCCAAGTTTATCAGCGAAACCGGCGAACGATTTACCATTGAGCCGGAGCGCAGCATCATTCTGCCTGACTACCATCTGTTTAAAGGATTGAAACATGCCTTAACTGAGCGTGTGCCAGGACTTACCACTGTTGAGCATAGTGACTGTGGTTACCGTTATCCTACTGCCGCACTGGCCGGTCTGGATGCCCCGTTTATTAAACGGTTACGTTCGGAGTATTTTCATCGGGTGGATGAAGACCGCAGTATTTGCCGCCCGGTCAACCTTTCCTACGGTATTAAGAGCCGGGGTAAAGCCGATAATCGCCTGGAGTACGAAGTCTGGGTACCGGAGAGCCAGTTAGAAGCGGATCCCATGCCGCTGCTGGTGGAAAAGTACGGTGAAGATCTGCCCCATGAAGTGCGCCATTTTGCTCAGCAAAAGCCAATGATTTACGGCTGGATGGGGGTAAAACGGGCGGCCTTTGAAGCGCTCTACCGCAACCCTGCGGTAATGGGTGACCTGGTGATTTGTATTGGCCTGTCGGTAGACGCTTATAACATCGGTGCACGGCCGGACCTGTCTTTTTCGCCAACGGTGGATAGCTCCATTGCGGCCAGTAATGCCGAATTTGAGTGGGAAGTCATGGGTTACTACTCGCCGGGTGATGCGCACTATACTCACGATGAGTTATGGGCGGCGATTAATCATTCGCTGGAAGCCATTGGCGAACCCATTAGCGAACTTTACGCTAATGAAATTATGCCGATTATGGAAAGTAAAACGGAGCGTATTCTGAGCACGGTTTATGGCCAGGGTATTACCACCGATGAGATTCGCGAACTGAATTTGCGCCCGCAGGAGTTTTTGCAAACCAGCAGTGAACGGCGGGTAAAACCGCAGGATCCCAATCGTAAGGTAAATTTCCTCGGCCGTCTTAACCGGTTATTCTATCAGCCGGAGCATCAACTGCCGGCGATTGAATCATTGCATGATCTCATTGCGCATTCGCGCTAAGCTTGCACGATAAACTCAAACTGCACGGAAATTTGCACACATCATGCATGATATTGATGATTACGATAAACAGATCCTAAAACTCCTGCGCCAGAACGGCCGCCTGACTAATCAGGAGTTAGGCGAACTGGTGGGCCTGTCTGCTTCGCAAATCTCCCGCCGCCGAATTCACCTTGAGCAGCAAAAATACATCATCGGCTACAGTGCCCGAATTTCACCGGCCGCGCTTAATCTGGATATATCATCGGTACTGGAAATTACCCTTGCTGAAGCCTCACCCGAGGCTGTCACCGCCTTTTATGAATTGGTTAAACAAACCCCGGCTATTCTGGACATGTATAAAACCACCGGTAATGCCGATTTTATTCTTAAAGTGGCGGTGGCGGAGCTGAGTGACTTATCGGCGCTGATCAGCGACCTGGCCGCTCACAAAACGGTGGGACATATCCGCACCGCGGTGGTGTTGGAACGCCTTAAAGAGGATGGTGTTTGGTTGTAATGCCGCAAAAATAACTGTTTAACGCACAGTTTGCGCAATAAATGTAAAATTTGCGCACAATATGATTTTATTGTGCTATATTTCTCACGGTTTAATTTTTGGTCATTCCGTGGGTAAAATAATGAGTGAAGCAGCAATCAGTCAGCCGAAGTCCATTCGGCACAGTTGGGTAGAAGATGTTCTGGCCCTGATCACCGGTACCATTTTAGTTTCGTTCGGGGCTATTTTATTGCGTGAGGTTGGCGCGCTTACCGGCAGTACTGCAGGGATGGCCTTTTTGATTGATTACCTGTCGCCCATGAGCTTTGGCGTAGCCTTCTTTTTAGTGAATATTCCGTTTTATATTCTGGCGCTAAAGAAAATGGGAGTGGTTTTTACGCTTAAGACCTTTGCTACCGTGTCATTGGTGTCGTTGTTTACTCATATTCATCCGGCGTTTATTCAGTTTGGTGAGCTGGATTTATTTTACTCAACCCTGTTTGGCAATCTGCTCATGGGCACCGGCTTTGTGGTATTGTTCCGCCACGGTGCCAGCCTTGGCGGCGTAACTATTCTAGCGCTCTACATTCAGGATAAAACCGGCTTCCGTGCCGGGTACCTGCAAATGGGGGTAGATGTGCTGGTGGTGTGTGCGGCGTTCTTTGTAGTGAGCATTCCGGCATTGATCGCTTCTGTATTGGGCGCGGTGGTACTGAATATTCTGATAGCATTTAACCACCGTAAAGACCGTTATTTAGCTTAAACTGGCCAATAGATAAATTAAAAACTGCTCCCAAGAGACAGTCACGCTAAGGAAATACTATGTTTGAACATGTCGATGCCTATGCCGGCGACCCGATTTTCTCGCTGGTTGAACAATTCATGAAAGATCCCCGTGAGGACAAAGTGAATCTCACCATCGGGTTTTATTTTGATGAAGACGGTAAAGTGCCAAACTTTAGCAGTGTTGATAAGGCCAAAGTGTGGGCGGCAGACAACCCACCGGCATCGCCCGTTTACCTGCCGATGGACGGCTTACCGGATTACCGCGTAGCAGTAAAATCGCTGGCCTTTGGTGATGCACTACCATTAGTGGACAGTCGCTTAGCATCAACACAGAGCCTGGGCGGCTCAGGTGCACTGAAAGTAGGCGCTGATTTACTCAAGCGCTATTTCCCCGATTCAGAGCTATGGGTGAGTGACCCGACCTGGGAAAACCATCACTCTATCTTCAAAGGCGCGGGCGTGAAGGTGAATACTTATCGCTACTACAACCCGCAAACTAAAATGCTCGATTTCAGCGGCATGCTGGAAGATTTAAATCAACTGCCGGAAAAAGCCATTGTACTGCTGCATCCGTGTTGCCATAACCCAACGGGTATCGACCTGACCAACGAGCAGTGGCAACAGGTTGTGGACGTGGTTAAACAGCGCAACCTGCTGGCCTTTTTCGATATGGCTTATCAGGGCTTCGGTTTTGGTTTAAACGAAGATACTCAGGCCATTAAACTGATGGCGGAGTCTGGTCAGCCATTCCTGTTAGCGCAGTCATTCTCGAAAATTTTCTCTCTGTACAGTGAGCGTGTTGGAGCGTTGTATGTGGTGTGTGAATCACCGGAAACCGCCGAAACTGTTCAGGGTCAGCTTAAGTTTACCGTCCGGACAAATTACTCTACGCCGCCGTCTTTCGGCGCGCGCCTGGTTAACCACGTACTGGCGAGCGATGCACTGACCGATGAGTGGAAAACCGAACTGGAAGCTATGCGCGAGCGCATGCACATTATGCGTCAGCAACTGGTTGCCAAACTTGGCGAGCTGCGCCCGGATGTGGATTTCAGCTATCTGGCGGCGCAAGTGGGGATGTTTAGTTACACCGGCTTCAGCCCGGAACAAATTAAACGCCTGAAAGACGAGTTTGGCGTTTATCTTATTGCCAGCGGCCGCATGTGCGTAGCGGGCCTGAACACCCGCAATCTTGATGCGACAGCAAAGGCGTTTGCTGCAGTGTGTTAGAACGGAGCAGGGCTTTGCAGTAACGTAAAGCCCTCCCCTTTTCATATTGAGACAGTCACACTCTGTTTCAATATGGACAGGCGGTTACATCTTCGACTATAAACTACTAAAACGGTAGTGAATCTATTCGTTGCGTCCCAACGTTAGGGGTAAACTCGGAGTCATAAGAAACACCGTTTTGACTCAACGTCCTCGAATAAAACTTGCTATTTTTATGGGCCTGAAAAACGCCCTCTTTGAATCCCGCAGCTAGCTCGGGTAGTTCATCTCCTACTTCCGCAATTATTGGCGTGCAACCAGTGCAAAATGCTTTAATGTCGTAGTGTTCAACTTTGAGTCTTGCCGATCCACTTTCTATGATGTCTGACTTGAACTGTATTTTGTAGCCGTTAGGTGTATCAAAAGACGTTTCTACAGTTTGATATTTAAACCCGTAGGAAACGCAGAAGCTTAAATCGGTTCCAGAATAATTTGTGACACAACGATCAAATACTCCTTCTAAAGTCTGTGCCTCTGGAGTGCCAGGAGATTTCTGAGCATAAGCTGTTGAGAAATAGAAAGAGAATACAGCAATAATGAAAAAACGCTTCATCAAAAATAAGATCCTTCTTAGTTAATTGACACTAAAGTCTAATTTTTCGGGGGGGAAGTCAATACGATTGGCTGAAAATTCAAACAAGTCAAAGTAAAGCATTTCCATGCCGTTACTGTTATGCAATGTTATGCAAAGACAGTCACTCTCTAGACTCAGGACCAGTAGGATTTTTTCTTAATATCAGCACAATGAACACACGACTTTTCTAATTCTAGTGAAACATTGTGCCCAGACCCCGTAAAAGCCTAATCAACCTCTCAGATACACCCTATTATCACTGTGTTTCCCGCTGTGTTCGTCGGGCGTATTTATGTGGTGAAGATAATCAAACAGGAAGAAGCTACGAGCATCGCAGGCAGTGGGTAGAAGACAGATTACTGTTTTTGGCAGAAGTGTTTTGTGTTGACGTGTGTGCTTATGCGGTAATGAGTAACCACACCCATGTGGTTTTACGTATTAACAAACAAAAAGCCGATTCGTTAAGCGTTAGAGACGTCATCAGGCGGTGGCACCAACTCTACAAAGGCATGTTGTTGTCGCAACGTTACATTGACCCTGTTCAGTCTACTACATTGTCTGAAGCGGAAATTGAAACAATCAAAAGCCTGGCTGAAATTTACCGTACACGATTGTACGATATCAGCTGGTTTATGCGGTTACTTAACGAATACATCGCCCGTCGGGCCAATAAAGAAGATGATTGCACCGGTCATTTCTGGGAAGGGCGGTTTAAATCACAGGCGCTCCTGGATGAAGCATCGTTAGCCGCCTGCATGGCGTATGTTGACTTAAATCCAGTACGAGCCTGTTTGGCTAATACTCCAGAAGAATCAAACCATACCAGTATTCAAAAACGCATCAATGCGGCCAAATCGAATCGACAACCCGCTCAACTACTGCCGTTCGCGGGGAACCCATGTAACACAATACCTGACGGTTTGCCTTTTCAGCTACAGGACTATATTGAATTGGTGGAACTGTCAGGTCGTCATATACAACCCAACAAGAAAGGCAAAATTGATGATTCAGCTTCACCCATTCTTACCCGGGTTGGACTCGCGAACAATGATTGGAATGAGATGGTAACCGGTATCGAGACAGCGTTTAAATCATCGGTAAGCCTTGACAAATTAATCAGGCGACGCAGGAAATATGCAGACTGCGCTTAGAGCTTTCATGCTCTTTTAAGCCAAACTTTATTATTACAGCAACACCATTTCATTCCGTATCACCAGACATTTAGCGAAAAGCGACTGACGGACATTCAACAGGCTTCCCACGCATTTGAAAGACTAAATACTGTAGTTCCCCCTCTGAGTCATAAAAAAGCGCAGAAACAATTGCCTGATTCATAGAGCTGAATCTACATGACCCTGAGTATTTAAAGAGTGCCTGTCCATGTCAAAAAAGCTCTTATCGCTGATAAGCGGTAACCACTTTTCCTTTATTATTAAGCATTTCCATGGCGTTACCGTTTATCCGGTAACGGCGTTTGGTATTGGCACCATTGTCCCATTTCACCAGCAAGACACCGTCTTCAACAGTCCAGGTGCCTGTCCTTACCTCGCTATCTAAGGCGGTACCTTGCTGATTCTTCGCCGCTTTTTCCACTGCTGCTTCCGGGCCCATATACATCTGGCCGCTGTCTAAAAAGAGGTAGGTAAACCGGCTGTTAACCATTCTACCGCCAATGGGGATGGGAATACTTTCACCGTACCAGTAGCCCAATAAGGCAGAATCCAGAATTTTAGCCTGGTACTCGTCTGCGAGTGCCTGTCCAGTTAAGTTACCGCAGTTAAGTTAAAATTTAGGCAAGCTGCCAGCATTAATAGAGATATTAGATATTTCATTGTGACTTCCTGATCGTCGATTCCTTGTGTTGAGTATTAATTAAACAGTAAATGCGTACGATGCGCTACCGGTAAGTGAAATTCCGCCGTCTGGTAGCGATTGCAAATGTATCGCCGCGCGGGCATGATGAATTGAAGCTCACTTACAGGGAGAGTTGCTATGGCAGAATATCGCTACACACTCGGCCAGCTCACGTATCGGTTTAAGGATTTAGCCGAGGTGATGGCAAAAGCCTCACCACTGCGCTCCGGCGACCAACTGGCCGGTGTGGCTGCGGCCACTGCGGAGGAACGCGTGGTAGCGCAAATGGTCCTGGCCGAACTTCCCCTGAGCACCTTTTTAAACGAAACCGTTATTCCCTACGAGCAAGATGAAGTAACGCGACTGATCATTGATACCCATGACAGCGAAGCGTTTGCTCCGGTGGCCAGTTTAACCGTGGGTGAGTTACGCAACTGGTTATTGCTTGAGTCCACCGATGCCACTGTGTTGCAGGATGTGTGTCTGGGGCTGACCCCGGAGATGGTAGCCGCGGTGAGCAAAATTATGCGCAATCAGGATCTGATCCTGGTGGCCAGAAAATGTGAGGTGATCACCGCATTTCGCAACACCATTGGCGTGCCCGGCCACTTTTCTACCCGCTTACAACCCAATCACCCCACTGATGACTTAAACGGTATTGCGGCATCAATCTTTGATGGCCTGATGTACGGCAGTGGTGATGCGGTGATTGGCATTAACCCGGCAACCGACAATGTGGCGCAGACCATAAAACTGCTCAACATGCTTGATGAACTGATCAATCAGTACGACATTCCTACCCAGTCCTGCGTGCTGACCCACGTTACTAACACCATTGAAGCCATCGAGCGCCGCGCACCGGTCGATTTAGTGTTTCAGTCGATTGGCGGCACCGAAGTGACTAACAGTAGTTTTGGCGTTTCTCTGGCTATTCTGCAGGAAGCTCGCGAGGCTGCGTTATCGCTTAAGCGAGGGACGGTGGGTAACAATGTAATGTATTTTGAAACCGGCCAGGGCAGCGCGTTATCGGCCAATGGCCATCACGGGGTCGACCAGCAAACCTGCGAGGCCCGGGCTTACGGCCTGGCCAGAGTACTGGACCCGCTGCTTATCAATACCGTGGTGGGTTTTATCGGGCCGGAATACCTGTTTGATGGCAAACAAATTATCCGGGCAGGTTTAGAGGACCACTTTTGTGGCAAGCTGTTAGGTTTACCCATGGGCTGTGATATCTGCTACACCAACCATGCCCAGGCCGACCAGAATGATATGGATAACCTGCTCACCTTACTTGCCAGCGCCCATTGCCAGTTTATTATGGGTATCCCGGGCTCCGACGATATCATGCTGAACTACCAGACCACCTCGTTTCATGACGCGCTGTATATCCGTCAGCTGTTCGGCGCTCGCCCGGCGCCTGAATTTGATACCTGGCTGAAGCAACAGAAAATCTTCACCGATAGTGGCAATCAGCTATTAGCCGAAAAACTACCGGGCCGATTTGCCGCGGCGCTGCCGCACAATGGAGGTAAGCCATGAGTAACCAGGAGCAACACCTGCATCCCGATACCTGGCAACAGTTACGCGAACTAACCGCAGCACGGATCGGGCTTGGCCGGGCCGGTACCAGCCTGCCCACCAGTGAATTACTTAAATTTCAGCTTGCGCATGCCCAGGCCATTGATGCGGTACACAGCCCGTTAAACGGTGAACTGTTATGTGAGCAACTGGCAGCGCTGAGCTACCATCAACAACCGTTAACACTCCAAAGCGTGAAAAGCGAGGCAGAGGACCGCCTGGTGTATTTGCAGCGTCCTGATCTGGGGAGGAAACTTAATGAAGCAAGTACTTACTCTTTGCAAAAGCTGCGTGAAAAGGAATCATTCGATCTGGCTATTGTGATTGCCGATGGGCTCTCGGCCACTGCGGTAATGCAGCAAGGTGTACCGTTTTTAACGGCTTTACTGGCGCAGCTGGAAACCAGCCAGCCTGCGTGGACCCTGTCACCACTAACCATAGTGGAACAGGGAAGAGTGGCTATTGGTGACGACATTGCCGTAGCGCTCAATGCGCAAATGGTGGTGGTGCTAATAGGTGAGCGGCCTGGCTTAAGTTCGCCGGACAGCCTGGGGATTTATCTTACCTGGCAGCCGAAACGAGGCTGTGATGATGCCAAACGCAATTGCATTTCAAACGTGCGGCCAGAGGGGTTGGCCCCGGAAAAAGCCGCCACGCGTTGCCTGTATTTAATGGAAAACGCCCGGGCTAAACAGCTGACGGGCGTTGGCCTGAAAGACCGCTCCGAAGACAATGTACTCACCGATGAGTCTGAGCAAGGTGTCTTTTTACTGCGCGGTACCTGATTGCGCCGGTAGTGAAGGGGTTTGCACCTGAGATTTGCTGTTTCCGCGGTATTTACGGGCCAGTAAAACCACGGCGAAATTGCCAATAACACCGGGCAGGATCCAAAAAGCATACTGCCAGGCACCAATATCACTAAACAACGTGCGGCCACCGAAGGCAAAAAAGGCCGTGTATGCACCAATGCCGGTGCCGATATAGCCAGAAAGGTGTTCCACCAACCAGGCTTTAGGCTCGACCTCTTTAGCAAAAATAAAACGCAACTGACCCCAGGCAATCATCAGGCCCAGCGGCGCAAAGACCATCATTAATACCTGCTCGTGCCTAATCCCAAGGTAACCTGAACCAATGCTGGTAAACACCAGTAAAACAGCCGGCGCAACTCGCGCCGGAGTACGCAGTGAGTCTCGGCTATGCTTAGCTTCAAGCGCCCATTGCCCCCCCATTAAAGAGGTGTACATCACCAGGCCTAAGTGCACTAAGAAGGCACCAAAACGCTGAAAATACGGGATAGCCTTGGGGTTATCCAACAACTCCGGATGAACCACCGTAGGCACAACAATCCAGAACAGCGCGAGTATGACCCCGCTTATCACCGAGGTCAGCATAGTGCGGCGAAAGTACACGCCAAACCGGCGATGGTTAAAGCCGCCCTTGCGGCCAAAAATGGGGATCCAGAATAACAGCAGGCCTAAACCCCCGGTAAATATATGTAAGTACAGTAAGCCTTGTTGAATAGAGTGCATAACGAAATCTCCTTAACCTTGTGTTAAGCAGACTACCGTTACAGCCTGGTTGGCCGTAGTGGCAAAAGTCACAATCGAAAAGATGACTTTTGGCCTATTCCAATTGTCCGGCGATTCGCCAATACTGGCAGTTATGAAAAAATACTTCCCTAAAATTGACTCCGAACTACTGGTGGCAATTATCACCATTGCCGTAGTGGCAGTAGCGAATGCCTGGCTGATGAGTGGTTCCAGTCGCCTCGGGCCGGTGAACCTGTTTGCTACGCTGGCGATATTTGTGCTGTTTGCGCTGACATTCCTGTTTGTCACCCGCGATGAGCCCTACCGCCACGATACTTCAGTCAGAGTTATTCTGCTGGCTCTTGAGTATCTGTTGGTACTGGCGTCATTTATGGCCAGCCCGTTTGAGTTCAATGCCATTTTACTGGTTATCTGGTCCGGGCAATTACCGTACGTTATGCCTTACCGGCGTACGCTGTGGTTATCGCCTTTATGGTCGGCAATACCCTGGCTGGTGTTTGCAAAGGTGTGGGAGCAATCCAATGGACTGTGGTTAACTGCCGCCCTGTTCTGGACCTTTAATTTATTCTCGCTAATGATGATGGAAAGCCGCAAGCAGGCAGAAGTGGCACGGGAGCAGGCCGAGCAGGCAAACCGCGAACTCAGGGCGTTACAGGATCTGATGCAGCAGGCCAGTCGTAAGGATGAGCGCACTCGCATCGCCCGTGACATCCATGATCTGGTAGGTCATCATCTTACTGCGCTGTCGTTACATTTACAGGTAGCCGCACGTACCGTTGCCCCCGAGCAGCGACCGCCCATTGATCAGTGCTTAAGCATTGCCAGACTGTTATTGTCTGATGTACGAGAGGCCGTGTCGGACATGCGCGAATATGGTTCGCTGGATTTGCTGCAGGCGTTAAATGAACTGATTGCACCCTTGCAGGATAAGATATCGGTGACCATTCACTGTGACGGTGATTTAACGGAACTAAGCCTGTTGCAGGCCACTACGATACTGCGATGTGTGCAGGAAAGCCTGACCAACAGCATCCGCCATGGGAAAGCCAGTGAGTTGCACATTGAGATAAGCCGCAAGGTAAATCAATTGGTTACCGAAATTACCGATAACGGTACTGCCGGTGAATATCAGCCAGGCAATGGCTTAACCGGTATTAAAGAGCGTGTTGCCGAGCTCAATGGTAGCGCAGAGTTCAACGCCAGCCCCCAGGGTTTTCATACCCGGTTGATGATACCGGAGCCAGGATGATTCGAGTATTGGTGGTAGACGATCAGCAGCTATTGCGGCAAGGGCTGTGCAGCCTGCTGGCATTATCCGACAAAGTGGAAGTGGCAGGGCAGGCCAACGATGGTTTAGAGGCCCGCGATTGGCTGCAAGCCAACGCCGGCAAGGTGGACGTGATGCTGCTTGATATCCGCATGCCACGGATGACCGGTATAGAACTCCTCAATAGTTTAAAGCAGGATGGCGCACTGCTACCCACTATCATGCTCACCACTTTTGACGACCACGAGAGTTTGATGGGGGCGCTGAGCGCCGGTGCCAAAGGGTATCTGCTAAAAGACGTGTCACTGGAAACCCTGGTCGACGGTATTGAGGCGGTGCATAACGGCGAGTCGCTTATCCAGCCGGCCATTACCAATACCCTGATCAACAGTCTGCAGGGCTTAAATACTGCGTCCGACGGCCCGGCACCGGTTGAACCGCTGTCGGCTAAGGAAAAGGAAATCCTGCGTTTAATGGCATCCGGGTGCAGCAATAAAGAAATCGCCGGGGCGCTGTTTAAATCACAAGGCACGGTAAAAAATCAGGTGTCGACGATACTGGCCAAACTGGATGCCCGCGACCGCACCCGTGCGGTACTGCGTGCTGTTGAGCTGGGTATTATTGGCTAGGGCGTGTTGACTGCTACAAAAGTGCACAGCAAAGATTAACACGCCTTAGGCTCAGAGCGCTTTTTTGGTGGGAAACACCACGTTGGCAAAAATGAGGCCGGCGACCAGCGACATAAAAATTAAAAACACGTCCTGGCCGATATGATCGGCATTCACAAAATCCTGCCCGGATACAAAAGAGTTCAGCCCGATATAGGTTTTAGAGCCCGGTACCAGCACAATCAGGCCGTGCATAGCCACAATGGTGGCAGGTTGATTTGCAATGCGGGTAAAGGCATTGGCGAAGATTCCCAGGGTAAATGCCCCCATAAAGCTACCGATATTTTGTGGCAAGAAATCAGAGCTTAGCGCCGTGGCGCTGTAGCCAATTAACGCTGCGGCCAGCGCCCAGGGAATATGCTTGGCCCGGGTGCGGAATATGGCCACCAGGCCAAAGCCCAGCAATACCACGGCCAGCCAGGTTGACCAGTAGGGCAGGGATTCGGCCGGTGCATAGGTATTTTCGCCAAATAAACTAAAACCGGTCGCCACCCCTAAAAAGGCTCCAAAATACAGTTTAAACAGCTGCATCATGGCGTCCATAATACGCGCTGTCCCGGATACCATATTGCGCGAGGAGAGCTCGGCAAGCCCCATGGTCAGCGCCAGTCCCGGCACAAAAATAATCACCGATGACAGGATAATAATAGGAATATTAATACCCGGATCAAAAAAGCGACTCGCCACGCAGGCCAGAAAGGCCACCACATAGGCAATCACCGGCTCAAGCATCAGAGCTACACGTTTAGAGCGTTCCGACCACAGCACCCAGAAATACACCACAAAACCAAACAGGCCTGACCAAAAAATCTCCGACCAGCTGGCACCCATCAGCATGCCAAAAGCGCCGGTGGATAAACCAAAAGAACAGCCGGTTATGAGTTTACCGTAGGGGCTGGGCATGGCATCAATTTCGGTTAACCGCTTGTCAGCCTCCTCAAGCGTTACCTGACCGGACAACAGCAAGTTAGCCAGCTCGTCGGTAAGTGACAACGAATTCAAATCCAGCTCACCGGGCTCAAGCCTGGCATTATGGCTGTATTCCTCTTCGTGACGATCACTCCAGATAACCACTGATAAAGACGTCGGCGTAGAGATAAAGGAGGCATGTACACCCAGATAACGTGCCACTTCGGTTAAATAGGCTTCGAGGCGGAAAGCCGGTGTGCCGTATTTGTGCAGCATTTTACCCAGCTTAAGAATAAACCGGCGTATCTGAATAAACTCTCTGGTGTCCAATGGCTGTCTCTTTATCCGGTCTTTTTATTTGTGGCGCGCGGGTGTTAGCCGCAATGTAGTTAATAATAGCAGCATAAGCTGTTGGTTTCTAAGTAATACTCATATACTTAAAACGGATTGTTCAGTTTGGGTTAAGCAAGGCGTGCTAGGCTATTCAGTGGCAACTGATAAACAAGGAATTATTGGGCTGGCAGGTTGTCGAACCGGCAACGTTAATGTTTTTAAAAAGGTATATTATGAAGCGATATTGGCTATTAGCGACAGCAGTACTGATGTTAGCCGGGTGTGCAACACCGCGTTTAACTAACAGCGAGATGGTAACGCTGGTGGAGCAGTTTGTGGCGGATGAATCCCTTGAGCGCGACCATACTGTCAGCGCCTTCAGGCTCGACAGCTACGCCGAACTCAGTGATGAATATCTGATCCTTCGCAGTTCTCCCATGCGTCACTACCTGGTGAAACTGGTGCCTCGCTGCAATGAAATTGCCTTTGCCCCGGGTATTTTGCTGCACCGCCGTTTTGGCAACTCTCTCAGTGAAGGTACTGACTTTATCTACACGCCTGACTCATTGCCGTTTAGATGCTATATCAACAAAATCTATCCGCTCACCAGAGAGCAGCACGACAAGCTTCGCACGCAAATTAAAGCGGAAGTTAAAGAACTTGAGCTGAAAGAACAGCAGCTTGAAGGTGAAGACGCGGATCAGACATAGGGAATCCGATACTTCTGACCCGACATGGAAAATCGTCCCGCTGCTTAACTAACCGGATAATAATCCAGTTTCAGATCGCTGTTGCCCCAGCTTCGGCGGGGTAGAGTGCACCTTTGCTTCACCAACCCGTTAGTCTTATCTTCGTTCACACTGACTTCTAAATACGAATAAGGTATTTCATAGCGTCACGTATAAGACCATCGGCTACTGTGCTTAGCTTAAACAAAAGTCTAGAGGCTGTTGATCTTTGAACATTATTTGTTCAGCAGTACATTGGTAGCCACATCATCATGAATGCCAATGCGACTGTACTGCTATAGTTTCGAGCTAGCTTGTCGTATCTTGTTGATATTGCCCGGTACCTTTTTATCCTCAAAAACGCGTTTTCAACAAGATGCCTATATCGATACAGGCACCAGTCCATATCGTCATTACCTAATTTGTTATTTCGTTTGCGTGGAATATTGGCATCTGCTCCACTTTCTTCTACGTAAGCTCTAAAAGCTTCACTGTCATAGCCTTTATCAGCACAAACAATATCGGCTTGTGGGGAGTTTATTATCAGACTTTGTGCATGTACGATGTCGTTCACTTGACCACCGGATAGTTCAAAATAAACGGGCAGGCCACCGCTATCTACCGCAAGGTGAATTTTCGTTGAGTTACCACCTCGACTTTTTCCGATGGCCTCATCTTGTTTACCCGCTGCACCGCTACTATCCTGATGCGCTTTAACTATACTACCATCAAGAAACAACCATTCTGGGTCACCCTCGGAGGCTAAGCTTTCAAATAACTTTTGCAATATGCCTTTCTTCGACCATAAATTAAATCGTCGGTAGACCGTATTCCAGAGACCAAATTCAGATGGCAAATCCCGCCACTGAATGCCGGTACGCATTCGGTAAAGTATGCCCTCCAGGGTATTTCGGTGCTCATATTTGTTATAGACTCTGCCACTCTCCTTTAGCAGT
>NZ_PVNP01000019.1 GCF_002993365.1 Marisediminitalea alba | reverse complement strand
GTTAATGGCCGTTTTGTTTTTGCGAGGATGCTTTTTCAGTGCCCGGACTTTTCCGGGGCGTTCGGCAATCAGCCATTCCACATTTGTATCTTGCAACTCTTCCCGTTTCTCTGCTCCCTGATAACCGGCATCGCCGGAAGCGAATTCTTCTTCGCCATGCAACAGGTTTTTCAACTGATTCAGGTCATGCTCATTGGCGGCGGTGGTTACCAATGTATGGGTGAGACCGCTCTTGGCATCCACACCAATATGGGCTTTCATGCCGAAATGCCATTCATTACCTTTCTTGGTCTGATGCATCTCCGGGTCACGTTCATTCTTTTTGTTTTTAGTGGAGCTGGGCGCTTCAATAATCGTCGCATCCACCAATGTGCCCTGCGTCATCATCACACCGCAGTCCGAAAGCCATTGGTTGACCGTTTTGAACAATTTGCGAGTCAGCTTGTGCTTTTCCAGCAAGTGCCGGAAGTTCATAATGGTAGTGCGGTCTGGAATGGCTTTATCCAATGACAGTTGCGCAAACTGGCGCATCGAAGCAATTTCATATAACGCATCTTCCATTGCCTCATCACCAAGGCTATACCATTGCTGCATACAGTGAATGCGAAACATGGTCTCGAGCGCATACGGACGTCTGCCATTGCCTGCTTTAGGATAAAAGGGTTCAATCACTTCCAGCAGTTGAGACCACGGCAGCAGGTTATCCATTCTGGATAAGAATATCTCTTTACGGGTCTGACGGCGCTTACTGGAAAACTCGCTGTCAGCAAAGGTTAACTGGTGACTCATGAGCGGTAATGTTTGTGATTTACTATGCAGCTATGATCTCACATCGGGGACTTATTCGCATCTTCCTTAGCAGCCTTCAAAAAATTATAATTTCACCATCAAAATTTGTTAACTATACGGGAGACATAGTTGTTTTAACTAGCCAGCAAACACCTAGTGCGGCTGAAGTATTTCTTTTAGGTTTACAAGCAAGAGGCAATGTTACTTTTATTGGCGAAAGAAGTTACGGAGCTTTTAGCGATGCGTTAGCAAAGGCTTTGCCTAATGGTTGGGGGATCACATTATCAAATGAAAGGTATCTCAATTCTCAAGGGAAAAATTATGAAAACATTGGATTGCCTGTAGATCATGAATTTGTATTTCTTAATGTGAACAATATTGAAAGCGGAATAGATGTGCAGCTTAACGAAGCAGTTAAATCTTTTAGATAGGTGCATTCAGCGTATAACAAGTCATTCAAAAGGACAAAAAACAGTTGGTTTTTGCTCCTTCGTCGCTTATTTTAACCAACTATTTTTAGCCTCTTAATGAGGCGTTAGCCGCTACTTGTAAATCCAGCCTTTCACTTCTCTCTTTTAGTGGTAATATCAAATTATACTCAATGGGAGTTATTTTATGTCTGATGCATTAAAAGTGATGCTTGAAAATATCGAGCAACTCAGTACTAAAGAGAAAGCCCTTGCTGCCCACTGTCTTTTAACGGCTATGGATACTAAGATTGATAGCGATGTGGAATCTGAGTGGGTAAAACTTGCAGAAGCTCGCAGCGCAGAGCTAGAGTCTGGTGCGGTAAAAAGCATTAGTTGGGAAGAGATAGAAAAGGATCTTAATTAAAAGATGCTGCCTGTTTCCTTTCACCCAGAGGTTAAAAGGGAAATAAAAGAGTCGTTTGATTGGTATCAAGAACAGTCACTGGGGTTGGGTCACGAATTTACCCAAGAACTCAAGGAAGCCATCGATTCAGTTAGCTCTTTGCCATCGGCATGGACAAAAATGGGGCAAACTCATCGACGCTTTGTCTTAAGCAGGTTCCCATACTCTATTATTTATAAAATTATCGAAAACAGGGAAATTAGTGTGGTAGCTATTATGCACAACCACCGAAAACCAGGGTATTGGCACGAACGCGGCTAATCGGGTAGCCGGAGGTATCTAGCCTCCAGCCCCCACAACACCCTGCATGCGGCTCCGCACAGGGCGTTTCCCAAAAGTTTTCAAAATAGGCTGGCCGATTAGCTCCAACTTATCCCAATGCTGGTTTCTGCTTTTGCGCCAACGCTCCTAAGCCCGGTCGGGCATGAAGACGTTGAGCTGCACAGGCTCCTCACTGACCTTTAGGTTCAGGCCTTCACCGTGTCCCATCCATTACGATGGGTGTTTGGCTACTATGCCGTCTGCTGACTTCTGCTTAATCATCAACAAAGTTTCCTCTATTGACGCTGTCGGTTTTCATCGTATTCGCTCTTTCCAGTTGATGGAGCTGAAAAGCCAAGGCACTTGTATACCAGAGCCTGACTGGTTAGTTACCTACCGCTTGTTAAGCAGATCTCCCCAGATAAGGACATGAACTGTCTCTGCACTGCTGCATCATTTACGGTGGCCGTTAGATCACATGGTTTCGTCGTCTTGTGCCGACTCACCTTCAGCCTACGCCTCATATGATATTCTTGTTCATCAGCTCGCAGATTTGCTAGCGGCTTCCTCCAGACAAATCCTCGCGGATTTGCCCTTGCCATTCGCTAGTAGTTATCATCTAATAGCAATATAAATCGCTAAGGATGGTGACCTTCCTACAGAGGACTTTCACCTCATTAGTTCATGCCCATGCTGGGCGTACACAAAACGCTCAAGCCACTCCCTCCGGTCGCTGGGACGCTAACATGTGGGCTGACTCACTTCGTTCGGATTATAGCCCACACGCTAGAGGCTGTTGATCTTTGAACATTATTTGTTCAGCAGTACATTGGTAGCCACATCATCATGAATGCCAATGCGACTGTACTGCTATAGTTTCGAGCTAGCTTGTCGTATCTTGTTGATATTGCCCGGTACCTTTTTATCCTCAAAAACGCGTTTTCAACAAGATGCCTATATCGATACAGGCACCAGTCCATATCGTCATTACCTAATTTGTTATTTCGTTTGCGTGGAATATTGGCATCTGCTCCACTTTCTTCTACGTAAGCTCTAAAAGCTTCACTGTCATAGCCTTTATCAGCACAAACAATATCGGCTTGTGGGGAGTTTATTATCAGACTTTGTGCATGTACGATGTCGTTCACTTGACCACCGGATAGTTCAAAATAAACGGGCAGGCCACCGCTATCTACCGCAAGGTGAATTTTCGTTGAGTTACCACCTCGACTTTTTCCGATGGCCTCATCTTGTTTACCCGCTGCACCGCTACTATCCTGATGCGCTTTAACTATACTACCATCAAGAAACAACCATTCTGGGTCACCCTCGGAGGCTAAGCTTTCAAATAACTTTTGCAATATGCCTTTCTTCGACCATAAATTAAATCGTCGGTAGACCGTATTCCAGAGACCAAATTCAGATGGCAAATCCCGCCACTGAATGCCGGTACGCATTCGGTAAAGTATGCCCTCCAGGGTATTTCGGTGCTCATATTTGTTATAGACTCTGCCACTCTCCTTTAGCAGT
>NZ_PVNP01000018.1 GCF_002993365.1 Marisediminitalea alba | reverse complement strand
TGCATCTTGTTTACCTTGCCGTGCCGATTGATCAGTGAGCTATGGCAGTGCGGACATTCAGGGTTTTCAACCATCCGCTCCTCAAGCTCTGTTATCAACTGTGAGACGCTATCAGTGCCTTTCAGCAGCTTCTCAACATAACGGGTTTGACTATCTGTTAAGTGTTCTAACTCGGCTATAAGCTTTGTAAATTGTGCTGGGATCATGATCAACCCTCAATAACTGTATTCATATACAGTGTAGCAACAATTTAGCAGAACATAGCCAATTTCATCGATGCCATCAATCTTAAAATGTCGTCCCAATTATCCAATATAAGTTTTTTATTGATTTGGGACTTAGGGGCAAGTGGTGAATCAGAATACTTCTGTGTTGATTTGGAATGATAAGCATAAAGCGTTTGGTGATGAACGTTTTTAATGCGAGGGGCAAATGAAACATCCATGAGATAAAGACCGGCAAATACCGTCTCTGTATACCCATAGGTGTCTGTGCTGTGAATATGTTCCTCAATGTCGTCTTGCATCAGTGTGTGTTTAGAAGATACCAATCCTTCTAGAGGCTGTTGATCTTTGAACATTATTTGTTCAGCAGTACATTGGTAGCCACATCATCATGAATGCCAATGCGACTGTACTGCTATAGTTTCGAGCTAGCTTGTCGTATCTTGTTGATATTGCCCGGTACCTTTTTATCCTCAAAAACGCGTTTTCAACAAGATGCCTATATCGATACAGGCACCAGTCCATATCGTCATTACCTAATTTGTTATTTCGTTTGCGTGGAATATTGGCATCTGCTCCACTTTCTTCTACGTAAGCTCTAAAAGCTTCACTGTCATAGCCTTTATCAGCACAAACAATATCGGCTTGTGGGGAGTTTATTATCAGACTTTGTGCATGTACGATGTCGTTCACTTGACCACCGGATAGTTCAAAATAAACGGGCAGGCCACCGCTATCTACCGCAAGGTGAATTTTCGTTGAGTTACCACCTCGACTTTTTCCGATGGCCTCATCTTGTTTACCCGCTGCACCGCTACTATCCTGATGCGCTTTAACTATACTACCATCAAGAAACAACCATTCTGGGTCACCCTCGGAGGCTAAGCTTTCAAATAACTTTTGCAATATGCCTTTCTTCGACCATAAATTAAATCGTCGGTAGACCGTATTCCAGAGACCAAATTCAGATGGCAAATCCCGCCACTGAATGCCGGTACGCATTCGGTAAAGTATGCCCTCCAGGGTATTTCGGTGCTCATATTTGTTATAGACTCTGCCACTCTCCTTTAGCAGT
>NZ_PVNP01000017.1 GCF_002993365.1 Marisediminitalea alba | reverse complement strand
CTCTGTTATCAACTGTGAGACGCTATCAGTGCCTTTCAGCAGCTTCTCAACATAACGGGTTTGACTATCTGTTAAGTGTTCTAACTCGGCTATAAGCTTTGTAAATTGTGCTGGGANCATGATCAACCCTCAATAACTGTATTCATATACAGTATAGCAACAATTTAGCAGAACATAGCCTAATGGAAACAAGCAATTGTCCTGTTGATGCTATGGAAAAAACGGTGCTAAACCAATGAGTGCTGATGATTCAGGACCTGAACAGTAATCAGACATCCACTTTATATTGTAAATCCGCCGCTTCGTCACCGGTCATACCACGAAATCCCCATTGATATTTTTCCTGCTCCTTGATGGTAATTTCAATATCGACAGGCGAAATACCCACAGTAGAGGAAATGGTCTTAAATAACGCTTTGATCAACGCCTTTTGGGTTTCCGGCGTTCTGCCCTTCATCATATTAATTTCGATGACGGTATATGCCTCTGTTCTGCCACCCGGATAGAAAAAATCACTTTCATCAAGTGGCACAATTCGATGTGCCCGTTTATCTTCAGGCATACCCAGAACCGATTGCATGCAGGCGTGGATAGTCTCGGACAATTCGCGCTTTATCGGGTTGAGATGTTTGTTGATTCCGTAAATAACTACCATTATCTGTCCTTAGTGGCTAACTGACACTTTGCCCGGTGACCCAGCTTAACTATTAATGGCTAACTATTCGCCATCTCAAACCGGTGGCAGGGATAGCTTCAATCTGTTCCACCTTCAATGCTTTTGCCGAGAAATATCAAACACTGTAAAAACCAATACAAGCAAGCGAATATTAAAATCAGAGCGCCCAAGAGATTAAAAACAAATAAGCAAACCAAGGATCCCGAAACTACATAGCCATGGGTAAGATATCGAAACTGCCTGAACGTTTTGAAGCATGCCTTCGTCTCGTCATGCATAAACACCAGAAGGTAAAATGTGGCAGAGAAGATGGCCGCACTTAAATACTGATTTTCAAAGGCATCGTAGCTCCAGATGATGGCTAACAATGGCATTAAGCCGATCCCCAGAAAGCTTCTTAAATGAGGTAACGCGGACTTAAAGCCATTAGCAAGATGCGCATTATGTGTTTTTTCAGACGCAGTCCATTTAGCCAGAACAAAAGGCAAAAACAAGAAGAAAGCGATTATGCCCAATGGAATTAATATAATTTCCACGGTTATTTTCTAATCCGTAAGCACTTGTTCACAAGTAAATCCATCTGTTTACTGCTTTTCATCCCGGATCATATCGTTTGCCACTTCTAACATAATAAGCACCTCGCACGGAGAATACTGTTCGAGTAAGGATACCGAACGATAGTTTACCCATTCAGAGATCGGATCAAATTCATTTTTCTTTTTGAAGGTCAGTTCTTTTAACTGCACCAGGCATACGCCCTGCATCTTTGCGCCTTCTACCACGTTCGCCTTAAGCGCAATCTGTTCATACTCTTTCGCCACCATGTCATATCTGCTGGTTGCTGAAAAAGACGAAAAAGAAATTAAAGTAATCGCTAGCGTGAGCAGGATTTTATTCATTTTTTAAACCTTAAAATAGATAACATCAGGGGTTTCAAAACTGGCAACGTATAGTCGTATCATGTCACGCGAACTATATTGAGATTCTCGCTGTCAGTTGGTGCTTCAAAGTATCGGGTGACCTGGCGAAATACCGCTTCTGTATCAAATTTAGCTCTTTGCGGCTGTTCAACGCGACGTTGAGCAATTTGAGCTAAACACTGTTCATCAGAAACATCTAAATACCAGAGTTCGTGTTTACTGTGTGTTTCGGTACACAGCGATGTAAACCAGGCTCTTTGTTTTACAGTGTTGGCAGGAAAATCCATCACAACATTCACGCCGAGGCTAAGTAAGCCCTGTACATGGTTTTTAATAAATGGCCGGATTAGAGCTGAATATTTGATGTAATCGTCAAAGGTTTGGATCAGCCCAGGGTAATGCGCTGTGAGCCAATCATCTTCTGCAATCACCAGCGCGTTATTGTCTTGCGCAACAAGTCCGGAACGGGTGGATTTACCCGCGCCCATTTTGCCGCAGAAAAAGAATAGCTTGCCCGGATTACTCATGTTTTCTCCATCAGTTGCCAGTGGCAGAGCGCCTCATCAATCCTTATTCAAAGGAGCTTTGCCGCCGCCTCAGACATCCGTTTATACTCATGGCCAACATCAGGCACAACCTGTATCTGCCAGTTAAAATCGAAGCCGTTATCCCCTGCTACGGTTTTAGACGCTTGAAAAAAGTTTGAGCCCCGTTCTAACCGATTAGGCCCCTGCTCCATTGCCATTTCGGTTTGGTCCAGCTGCCCTTGTTGGGCATTGTTATCCAGCTCACCAAGAAGCACCACCAGATGTTTAGCAAAAGAACCCTGCAGATTATAATTAACGTCACCCAGTCCGTAAGGGTAAGGCACCATTTCATCCATAAACGAATACGTGCCGGCGTTGGCTGCTATGGCTTTTTTAATACGGGACTGCGGCTTCATTGCCACCATGCGCTGAACAAACTGACCGCCGGCCGAATGCCCGAAAATGTGGTAACCATCCAGCGAAAGCCCGTTTACGTTATTCACATGGTCAAAAATATTTTCCACCACCGTAAAAGCCCACTCATTTTCGGGGTTTTGCCACCCAAAATAACTTTCTAAATTGCCTTCCTGATAGTCATTCGTAATGACCCGATAGAACTTACTGGCAAATTCGGGGGCAATCAGCATTATTCTTTTCTGCTCGGCAAGCTCTGTCCATGCATCGAGATAATCCTCCGCATTTCTGCCCATGCCATGCATAACAAACAGTACCGGATTTGCAGGGGTCCACTCTGCTGGTTTGTATGTCCAGACTCTGATGGTTTTGCGATCGGTATGTTGATAGGCGTTAATGACAAAGCTGTCTTTACCTGTGGCAAAAGGTTTTGCTTCGGTTCTTTCTGGCCCGGTAGGAAGGATGTAAAGATACAGGTAGCCAACGGCTACAATAACAACGGTAATCAAAAGTACAGACGACACCAGCCATTTGAAGACTCTCACTTAAAACTCCTTTTAAAAAATGCGCTTCCTGACCCGCTATGAAAATGGCATAACATCATCACGCTATGAAGCGCGCAATAATATTTAAGACTCTCGGTGGCCACGCCGCAGGCAGAGCGTTCAGCCTATGTAGTTATAAAGACAGGCTGAGTAACGTGAATATTTCAACAGACTATATCAACTTTTTATTATGCAGGGTGAAGAGCACAAGAATTCTTACAAAATGTTGTTATGTAGGGGGTTATCGATATTGTCTGGAAGATAGTGGCGATGGCTTGGAACGGTTGCCAGGAAAATGAAGCAACAACAGTTATTTAAAAATTTGGTAATGACGTTCAACGTTAACGGTAACCTTACCCCAGTCAGAATCTCTTACTCTTTGCTGATGTTGCTCAAAAGCGCTTTGACTCGTGAACTCTTCATAAACATCAAAACGAAGCGGATCCTTTTTATTTTCAACAACTTTAAAGGTAATGCAGCCAGGCTCTTCCAGCGTGAGCTGCTTATGCTTTACCAACGCTTGCTTTACTACTTCAAGATCTGACGCAGGCACTAAAATGAAGCCCTTTAATGTAACCTTTGACATAAATTCCCTGTGAAGCAACGTAGTATTGAGCTTAACTACCATTATGAATGAGCCGAAGCATCGCCCGGACTGTTGCATTTCTTAGTTATATTGCCCGAAATTAATTCCGCTAAAACGGGTCGGTATTTTTCGGCACATCCAGCAAGGTATTGGCGCTGCCACATACCGAACATCGCTGCCTGATAGTTAACCTGTAGTTGAGCAAATAACTACAAGCATGCAGAAACTTTCCCAGTGACTTTATTAAGAACACGATAAAAAGCGTAAACTCAACGCCAAACTCTAACAGAAACCTGAATTGGCCAAACTCAAAAAAGGCCATGATGACTGAATAAAAAAGACTCCCCACAACAATGCTGATTGCGGAAATAGCAAACAGGTAAAACGCTAGCAGAATAGTCAGCCCAAACATGTCCAGAAAACTGACCGAACCTGAAAATTTCCAGTTTTTATATTTACCACAGCATTTTAATTTCATCGTTAAACCGGCATTATCAGAACAGTTGTGCCTTTAGGACATTCTTATGCACCGCTACATGTTTCACCTGATTTACCAAACAAGTAAACACATAGCAAAAGTGGCAAATTATTAGCGATGCCTTGTGATATGGAAAAGCCAAAATCGTTGCCCGACACTTCATGCTGCAATAATCCAGACACTAAGAACACCAAATACGGAACCGCTATTAAATAATAATTAAGGCTATGTTCGGATTAACTGTTGTTGAATCGAAAAGAGCCTGTTTTCGTTAAGGTTTTCTGAATTATCCATAAACCTGAACCAACCCAGGTAGTGTTCCAAGTATTTTGTGGCTACTCCGTGAAACCGTTTCATCCACGCTTTCAGACGGCTGTGATAGGCGTTAACATTCTGAATATGAAAGACTTTATCTATCACCTTAACACCTCCCGCC